>JAJRTE010000307.1 GCA_024278455.1 Myxococcota bacterium | reverse complement strand
GGTCCGGGGCGGTGCCGGTGGCATCGGTCTGGCGGCGGGTTTCACCCGACACGACGAGACGCTGGATAGAATTCGTGGAGGTCGACATGCGATACCGCCTGCCTGGAATTGCGCTCGCCGCGCTTCTTGCAACCCTGCTCTGTCCGGCCTGGCCACCCCATGCCGTCGCGCAACGCGTCGCAACCGCGGATGAACAGGCGGCAGGGGCGAACGCGGCTTCCGGGGAAGATACCGCCGCTGCGGCCGCCCCCGGCACCCGCGAATCGACCGCACTGCCCGGCGTCGCGGGGCTCGAGACGATCGATTTTTCCGACCCCGCGTCGGTCCGTGCGCAGAGGACCACCTGGCCGCACCGGGCCGAGGTGTGGGCGTTTCTGGGAACCTATGCCCTCAGTGATGCACGCACCGCCATCGGAGAGGCACGCGACAAGGGCCGGGCCAGCGGCGGTGCAGCCTACCGGGCGGACCTGGACCTGATCGAGGCGATCGTCGCCATCGAGCAGGGCGATCTCGGTGAGGCGTCTCAACACCTCGAGTCCGCTCGAGACGCCTACAGGAAGGGGGAGGATGACAAGGTCGGGGTCGCCATGGCCACTGGGTACCTTGGCGTGCTCGAGACCGCCTGGAATCACCCCCGGAAGGCAGAATCGAACCTCGAGAGTGCCATCGACGAGTTGTCGGGCACGGACGAAAGGGCACTCGAGGCCTACTTCCGGATCCGCCTGGCAGATATACACCTGCGCCGTGACCAGATCGACGAAATCGTCGCTGAGTACCAGGCCGCTATCGACATGGCCCGCACGGCGGGCAATCCTTTCGTCGAGGGGCTTGGCCTGAAGCACCTGGGAATCGCGCACCTGTGCCGGAACGAACCAGCGCTCGCCGCCTCCAAGATCGAGGCGGCCATCATGGTGCACCGGACCGCGAAGCAACCTCTGCTCCAGGCCGGGGCCCACCGCATGCGCGCCATCTGCCATCTGCTTCGCGGTGACTTCAACAACGCCAGGCTCGAGGCGCGGCGCGCCGTGAAGATCGAGCCTTCGATGTCCGGGCGCTTCCCGCCGTGGGAAACCTCCGAGGGGTTCTTCTGGAAGGTGTACGAGTGGAAGGGGGGCTACCAGAAGTCCCTCGAGTATGGGGCGCGGGCGGTGCGAAAGGCGGAGACCGGCGGAGACCGGTTGCTTCAGGCCCATCTCCACAGGTATCGCGGCAAGACATGGGCGGACCTGGGTCATGCCCGGAACGCCATGTCCGAGTTGGACGTCGCCGCCTCGATCTACAGGGAACTGGGCGACGTCCCAGCCTGGCTGGCCACGACGGCGGCTCGAGTATCCGTTTCCTACACGCTTGGCGACCTGGACCGCATGGAGGCGTTGGCAAGCGAGGTCGAGGCGAACCCGGCAATCGACTCATACGGGAACGACGCCGTGCGCCTCTACCGGACGCTGGCACGGCAACTGAACCGGGTGGGCGAGGTGGACCAGGCGCTGGCGTGGCTGGGAAAGGCAATCGCCGTGGCAGAGCGCACCGGCGACCCCGTGCTCAAGGGCGACCTTCTCGAGCATGCCGGTGAAATCCTGGAAGATGCCGGCCGTGTCCCGGGTGCCCTCGAGGGATACGAGAAAGCCTGGGAGGTCTTCCTGGCTCTGGACGACCCGCAGTGGATGCCGTTCGTGGCCGGGAAGCTTCAGCCGTTGCTCGAGGACAGTGGCCGGAAGAAGGAGGCGAAGAAGGTGGCCAAGGCCGCCAAGCCCTACAAGGACTTCCTGTGGACCCCGTTGCTGCGCCCTCCCACCATGCCCCTGGCAAGCGGTACGGAGATGATTCGGTGGATGATCACGGTGCAGAAGTTTGGAGACCTGGGGTCTATCGGACGTGCTGCAACCTACCGTATCAGGTACAACGTCAACAAGCAGTTCACGAGCCTGAACGACTATCTCGGCGAATTCGAGCAGGTCGTCGCGACATTCAAGGCGTCGGAGAACGTACTGGGCATCGTGCGGCCGACCGATGTGCTTGTCCGGATCCTCATCGCGAACGACGGCTGGAACGAGGCACGGCAGTTGCGCGAGGACCAGCTCAAGATGGTGCGGGATGCGGGATTCTACGACATGGAGCACACGTACGTTTCGCATGCCATCGACGAGTACTACCAGCACGAGCAGCCGGACCGGGCCATCGAATTGGCGAAGCAGGGCATAGATCTCGCCAGGGAAACGGGCAACCGGTGGCACGAGTTGGATATGCTGCTCGATCTCGGTGACATGCAAGCTGAGCAGAAGGCGTATGACGACGCGATTACCGCGGGACAGGCGGCGCTGAATCTCGCCGAGTCCCTGCGCGACACGTTCCGCACCTTCTACGCTCTCGGCGTTCTGTCCGCCGCGCACCGTGGCAAGAACGACTCGAGCGAGGCCGCGAAGTACCACGACAAGGCCATGGCGCTCGGCCAGGACCTGGACCTCGACGAGGACAGCATCGAGGACCAGATGAAGGCGAGCAACGTGTACAAGCTGCTCGGCGAGTACGACAAGGCGATCGCCTGCGTTGAAACAGCAATCGGCGCTCTGCCGAAAAAAGCCGGCAACGCGAAGGAAAAGCTCGAGGAGGAGCGGGACGAACTCGAAGCGCTGCGAGACGGCAAAGCAGACTAGGCGGGAGGGGCGGACCGGAGCCGGCCGGAGAGCGAACCTATTCCTCCTCCCCCGGCGTCTCGTCTCGCTTTTCCGGTTGCGCTGCCTGGTCCCCTTCCGCGGGGTAGAGCACGGTTTCCACCTTTCGTTCGTCCACCAAGTACAGTTTGGCCGCCTCCCACACCTTGTTCGCGTCGAGCGCATCGATCATGTCGGAATAGTGGAGGATCGTCTTCGGGTCCAGGTCGTGTTGGTAGACACGGGTGAGCTGCTGGAGCCAGTACCGGTTCTCCTCGAGATTGGTTTCGAAGGTGCGGCGTTGGGTTTCCTTGACCTTGGTGAGATACGTTTCCTGCATGGGTCCGGAACGGAGTTCGTCGAGCACGCCATCCATGGCGGTCTTCAGTTCATCCACGCGGGCGGGGTCGCAGGCCCAAGTCACGGAGAGGGTGTAGCGTTCCTTGGGCCAGCGGCTCAGTTTGCCATAGCTCCAGACGCCATAGGTGCCGCTCAGCTCCTCCCGAATCACCTCGCGGGCACGGATACGGAGTACATCGATGAGGCTGTTCAGCACGTACTCCGCCTCCGGTGAC
This sequence comes from Myxococcota bacterium, assembly GCA_024278455.1. Classification (GTDB taxonomy): domain Bacteria; phylum Myxococcota_A; class UBA796; order JAJRTE01; family JAJRTE01; genus JAJRTE01. Next base: position 11,106 of record JAJRTE010000307.1, on the reverse strand, counting down.
CACGGCGCTTCACCGAAGAAGGTCAGGCGCACGAAGCTCTTGGGCTCGATCCCTGCGCGGACGACCGAGGAAACGGGGTGGTCGGGGAAGGTCACGCCGATATCCTGCCAGGGCGTCTCCGCCCCGTCCCCGGGGAGCGAACCCAGGTAGGTCTCGACGAGCGGCTTCAACTCGTTGAGGTCCAGGTTCCCCACGAGCACGACGGTCATTCCTGCGTAGTCGGAGAAGAGATCCAGGTACGTGTCGGTGGACGCTTCCAGGGACATCTGGTTCACGGTCTCCATGGTCCATGGCCGGCGTCTCGGGTGGTCCTGGTACAATTGCCGGGTGTGCTCGTCGCTCAACCTGGTCTCGGGGCGCCGCGTGCGATTCGTGACGAAGGCCTTTCGGGCTTCCACTACCCGGTCGAAAGCGTCGTTGTCGAACCTGGGCGACGTGGCGTACAGGAAGATCAACTGGAACATGGTTTCCAGGTCCGAAGGGGAAGCACTTCCCTTGAAGCCTTCGGTCAGCTCGTTGACGTAGGGAGTCACGTTGGCCCGCTTGCCGGCGAGGAACCGATCCAACCCCGTTCGGTTGACCGGCCCCGCACCCGACTCGAGGGTCAGGAGGGGGGCGGTGGTGGCCGGGATGAACGCCTCGTCCGAAACCACGGAATGGCCGCCCCAGTGCCATGCCCTGAGGAGCACCTCGTCGTTCTTGAAATCCGTGGGCTTGACGACCACCCGGATGCCGTTGGAGAGCGTCCACACGGTGACGCCGATGTCGTCGATTGTCTCTTCGGACACGACCTCGCCCGGCGCGGGCAGGACTTCCAGCAACGTCTCGACAGTCGGGGCAGGCGCGCGGGGAGGCACATCGGCGGTGTCGATGCGGGCGACCATGTCTCGCAGCGCCTTCTCGGACAGTGCCTCTCCTTCTTCCTCGTCGCTCAGCGCCACGATGACTGTGCGGTTGTCGCTGCTCATCCACCTGCTGGCATACGCATTGATGTCCGCCAGGGTGATTTGCGGCAAGTACCGTTGATGGAACTGCCATTCCTTTTCCGCGCCCGGCATGGGCTCGTTCACCGTGAAGTTGCGAATGATCTCCGCTGCAGCCGATGCCGACGTGCTTGTGTCGCGCTCCTCGTAGAACCGTTTCGCCTGCTTCATGAGACGGTCCTTCGCGAGCACGAGTTCATCTTCGGTGAAACCGTGGACACGGACGCGGCGCACCTCGGTCAAGAGGTTCTCGACGCCGGCCTCGGCAGTGTTCGGCTTGAGCACAGCCGCGGTCTGGTGCACCATCTTGCCGGGGTTCAGCAGGCTCCGGTAGCCAAACGCCCGCACGAATGCGGCATCCGGCTGCCGGGCCACCTCGGAGAGGCGCGCATTGAGCAGGGCGTAGAACAGATCCCTGACGAGGCTTTCCGCGTAGCCTCGATAGGTCGATTCCCAGCGGAAGTCCTGGGTCCAGGCAATGACGGCACGAGGCGTGGTAAATTCCGGATCGATCGAGACGTGGTAGTACGTCCCGGTGTGGTTGGGGATGTGGAACATCTCTCGAGGCCTTTCCTCGTCCGGGTTCGCCAGGCCGGAGAAGTAGTGCTCGACCTTGGCAATCATCTCCTCCGGCGTCACCGTGCCGACGACGACGACAGCCATCAGGTCCGGCCGGTACCAGGTGTGGTAGAAGCGGCGCAACGCGTCCGGCTCGAAGTGCTGGAGCGACTCCTCGGTTCCGATGGGCATTCGGCTGGCATAGCGTTCCCCGTAGACCAGGGGCACGGTTTCTTCCATCAGTCTCATGTCGGCGCCTCGCCTGACACGCCATTCCTCGAGAACGACGCCGCGTTCTTTTTGGATCTCTTCGTCCTCGAGCAGCATCCCGCCCGCCCAGTCCGACAGTACAAGGAAGCCCTTGTCCACCAGTTCGGGCTTGTCCGTGGGAACCTGGAGCAGGTACCCAGTCTGGTCATACGAGGTGTAGGCGTTGAGGTGCGGGCCGAACTTGGTGCCGATCGACTCGAGGTAGTTGACGAGTTCGTTGGCCGGGAAATGGGTCGTGCCGTTGAACGCCATGTGCTCGAGGACGTGGGCGAGGCCGAGCTGGTCGTCATCCTCGAGCACCGACCCCGCGCGTACGACCAGGCGCAGTTCCACCCGCTCGGATGGTTCGGCATTCGGCTCGATGTAGTAGGTGAGCCCGTTGTCGAGCGTTCCGGTCGTAACGCGGGGATCCATGGGCAAGGGCTTGTCCAAATCCGGATCCTGGAAGGAGAGGGCGATCGTGGCGGGCGCCGGGGCCGGGCCATTGCCGGACACGGCCGCCGGGCGGCCGCTGCAGCCCCAACTCGCGAGTAGGGCCAGCGCGACCAGGTGACAGGATAGCGTCATGCGCATAGGAGTCTCCCTTCGACAACAGGTGGTAGACGAACGGTGTGCTCGGAACGCGCACATAATACAACAAACGATTGCATCCTTGCCAATGACTTGTGACAGGCGAGCCCTCGTCCAACTGGCGTCGATACCACTCGACACGGCCTTCCTCAACGGCTACGAAGCCGGTTCCAACGAGTTCGAGGACCAGCTCGCCCTTGTCTCCGATCCAACAGTGGGCCATCTCGAGAATCCCGACTTCGACAATGATGCCGTCCCCGGCGTCTCCGACAACTGCTACGACATACCGAACCCCGGCCAGGAGGACACTGACGCGGACGGGCTGGGGGATGCGTGCGACCCGTCAGGCGGGCCGACCCCAACGCCGGTGCCGACGCCGTGGGCCACGCAGACGCCCGTACCAGAACCGTCACCGAGCCCGACACCGCCTGTGACCCCCACGACCGAGCCCGCGGCCACAGCGACCCCGCCGCCCACCGGGGCGCCGAGTAGTTCGCCAGAGGTGACGCCTCCCGACGAGGTGCCGGCCGAGGGGTGCAACTGTGTCCATCGTGGCGATCGCCGACTACCTGGCCGGGGCGGACCTGCCGGGGTATTTCTCATGTTGGGACTTGTGGTCGCCATGCGTGTCACAGGCTCTCGAGCAGGCAAGCCCGACTGACGGCCCCGGCACCGCGAATCGGATTCTCCTTCCGCGGCACGACACTACCTGCTACCCTGAACCGCGCGCCAAGGGCGCGTATCCAATGGTCGTTTGGAATGGACGGTTCTGCTCGGGATACCGGGTGTGTCTGCCCGGTGGCGAGCTTCGCAGGAGATCGGTATGCTCCCCAGGAACGCGCTCGAGGTCTCGCGCGGTGAGGTCGAGGACGGAAGCTGGCTGGACAAGGCGGTGTTCGCCTGGTCGCGAGGCACCGTTGGGGTCATCGTGGTCGAACCGGAGCCGAGTGGAGACGCCGAACTCCATCAAGCGATCGGGGCCATGCTGGACAGCAATGGCACCTTCCAGGCCGGGGATCGGGCCATCATCCACGCGCGGCAGTCCGGGTTGGCCATGGGCTGCGAGGCCGCCCACGTCCTCCTGGAACGTGACATATCCGCCACGGTCGTGCTGGGCCTCACAACCATGGCGCGGGAAGCCGGCAGCCTCCTCGATGCCGCCCGCGCATTCGACGCCGGGTCGCGAACGGGAACGCCGCAGGCTCTGGCCGGCATGGCCGAGAGTTACCGTTCGCTCCTCGAAGGCATCGAGAGGGATGGTCGTGGCCACTGGATCGTTCCCTTGGGCACGTCGCTGGATCCGGACCCGGCCGATGTCCCGGCGTTGGATGCCCTGACCGACACCATCATGCCGGCGTTGGCGCCGACCGCCGTCTACCGCCGGGACGGCCGCATCTGCTCGCACGACATGTGGTTCAATCCCACTTCCTTGGACGTGGAGAGGCTGAACGAGGACCTCCCGGAACAGTTCCACTGGACCTTGGACGAGTGGCGATCGCTCGTCTTCAGGGCCATGGCCGTCTCCGCTCCCACGCTCTACCGGCAGGCCATGGCCATGGAGGCGACTCGAGCCATGATACAGGGCTCGCTCCGGGGCGGCCGCCTTCGATACCGCCGCGGAGACGGGACCGACATCTCATTCCGTGTCGAGAATCGCCCGGTCGTGCTCGATGTCGCCGAGGTGGGGGAAAGTGCGCTCGAGGGCACCGGCCCGTACCACTCGATCATCGTCAACCAGCCAACGACCGAGGTATTCGTGCCTCCCATCGAGGACTCCCTGGATGGCGTGATCGTGTTCAACCGGCCACAGCGCATGCCGTTCGGCGTTATTCGGGCACCGTACCGGATCGAAGTGGCTTCCGGGCAGGTCACGGCCGCCAGCGCGCCGGACGAAGAGAGCTTGCGGCTGTTGCGGCACTACGTGGGCCTCGAGCCCTATTCCGGGACCATGCCCGGCGGGGACGAGGGGAGGGCGTTCCGGATGCGTCGCACCATCGCCGAGGTCGCCATCTCGGGGTTCAACCCGGTCCTGCTTCCCCAGATCAGGTCCGGCAGGCTCCGTCCGGTCACCGGAAACCCCCTGCTCGACGAAAAGCTGGGGGACCATCAGGCCTTCGGCGCCAACGAGTTCTTCAAGGGGAGCACCCCATCCAGTGTCGGCGGCTTTTCCGTGCTCCATACCGATTTCATCGACTGCGTGGACCGGACGCTGACCTGGGAGCCGGACCCGTAGCCCACGCTCAGTTGGCCAGGTGAAACAGGATGTGGATGCGTCCTGCGGCGTCCACCTGGAAAACTCGAAGCGGGTCCCCCTCCAGGGTCGTACTGGTAGCTCGAGACAGAGCAAACGTCCCCATCAGCTCGAACCGGCCCGCCGTGTACCGTAGCCAGGTGACCATCCCAGCGCCCGCCTGCCATGCACGCCATCCCTCTCCATCGCTGCGTCCCGCCCCCGTGCCCACGCGCAGCTCGCCGCCGAGGTGGAAACGTCCAGCAACATCGCCCGACGCTCCCAGCCTCACCTCCGACTGGAAATCCTCGCGAGTGACTCGAGCCTGAGTGACATCATTGTTGCATGGATCACACTGTGTGTCGATACTCGAGATGGCGTCGGAACGGCTTCCGCCGGCAGCGACCTCGAGACGGACTCTGCCGGTGCCGCCCGGCATCGGCCACAGTCGCACGAACGCGGCTCCGGCCGATCCGAGCCAGGCTGATGGCCCCGTCTCGAAGGCATAGTCGGCCCCGTCGCCGGAATAGGTCGTCTTCTCTGCCAGGCTGAGAGACACCCGTGCGCGGACGCCGGTGAGAGCAGAGGGGCGGGACGAGAAGACGCCGCCGCAAAGCCCGGCCTCGAGGCGCGAGCGTTCCTCTCCCGGCTCCCCGTAGTAGAGAAGGTCGGCTCGAGGCGCGACCAGGGCCGACATGCTGCTCGACTTCCTGTCCGGTAGCCGCACCGGGAACAAGATGGGAAGCTGGGTGTACCGGCTCCAGGCGCCAGCGGTGAGAGGCGTCGCCAGGACCAGGGGGGCCGCTTCGACACCAAGCGTGGTGCGCCTGGCCAGGGGCAAGTACACGCCCCCCTGGGCGGTCGCCTCGAGGGAGGACGAGATCACGTCGGCATGTTCCGGCTGTGCCCAGGACCACGGCGCGTAGGGCGCCGAGATGCGCGTGAAGGCTCGAGCCGGTGCCAGGTCCACCCGTGCGTGCCATCGCGTGTTTTCGGGAGGCCCGCGGCCGGGATCGCGCACGACGAAGTCGGCGTGGCGCCACCAGCTTTCCAGTGCCAGGAGTTCCAGGTCAACAGCGCGAGCCCCGTCGGGCACGGCATGGCCGGGAAGGAGGATGTCGAGGGCATAGGGAGCGTCTGCGGCTGGAGCCGGCGGTGTAGGCAGGAGTGTGCAGCAGAGAAGGGCCGCGATCGCGGCGGCAGATCGACGCGCAACTCGGGCGGCAGGAGACACTGCGGGCTGGTGGACCTGGGCGTTGTCGTGCATGCGTGCGTCCTATCTGGAATCGTGTGCACTGTCTCCACGATGCGGCGGGCGCGCGAGGGCGTCAAGGGAGAGGATGGTGCGCCGGTGGAACCGGAGCGTCGCTGAACCTGTGGGGCGTCTGAACGGAACTCACTCGGCAAGCAAGAGCTTTCCAGCGGCCACGAGAAGGAGTACCAGGCCCGCGGCCAGTGCCAGCCACGCCCACCACACCGACAGGGGCATGAGATAGGCCTCGCCCGGGTTCGACGGATTGTAGTGGACCGTGACCTGGTCGGAGAGCTGGTCAAGCAGCTTCTGTGTGTCGGCCTTGGTTCCAACCACATCAGCCGGCTGGATGCGATCGCCGGTGTAGGTCTGGCCGTTCACCGTGAAACGATACCGAACCCGGGCCTTGTAACGCTCGCGCAGCGACTCGCTCTTCGGACCAACGTTTTCGAGCGATCGCTCGATCACTTCACCCGGTGTGGTCGGCCAGCCGGCCATCTGGTGATGCGTGACCAGCATGTAGATGCCGCCCGCGGTAAGGGCGATACCAAGGCCAAGCAGGAGGATGGTGACCATCGATGGCAACCTTGCAGAACGTCCCAAACTACCTCCGCAGTCTCTCGTTCGGGAAGACTATCGAGGGGGCTGAACCTCCAGCTCCAGACTCCTGGGCAGCTTTTCCGGCTTGTTGACCACGGTCAGCGTGAACCCGAACACCTCTCGAGGCTTGCCCCAGTCGTACTCGACCTCGTTCATCATCTCCAGCTCTCCGTCGAACTCCAGGTCGAAGGCGAGCGCTCCCTGCGGCTCCCGGTCCGTGTTGTAGTGAACCGTCGTGCCGCCCATGAACGTGATCTTGAGACCCTCGACTTCCGCCGACTGGCCGAGCGTCAGGCTGATTCTCTTTCTCTTGTCCATGTCACAACTCCGATAGTGCCTGTTGCGCCAACTTCCCCAGCTCCCCGCTGCCTTCGGTGAGCTGCAGGACCCGTTGCAGAGTGCTCCGGGCTGCTTCCAACCGGCCCGTCTGTTTCAGATAGAGTGCTTCGTTGAACAACAGCGGGGCGGCGCCGGATTTGACCTCCTCCGGAACGCGCCCGAGAAGCTCACCGGCCAGGGACATGGCCTGGTCGTTACCCCGGTCCAGCAAGGCGTTGACGGCGTTGCAGCAGGCATCCCACCGCCGGCTGTCCAGCCGGACAGACTGTACAAAAGCCTCGAGCGCTGCGTCGGAATCTCCGGACCGATCCGCCAGCAGTCCTTCCACGTACTTGAAATCTGCCCGATCCGCGTCACTCAATCGTCCAGGATCGAGCTGCTCGAGAATGGCCCTGGTCCGGTCCACCTGGCCCGCGTCGAAAAGGCTCCGGGCCGCGCGCAGCCGTACCGCAGGAGCCCGGTCCCGCACGTCATCCACGACCCGGGCTGCAATCTCCTCGAGGTCGGGAGTCTGCCCGGGTGGCTGGATGTCCACGACAGCGGCGGCCAGTTCCAGGCGCACGACGCTCAATGCTGCTCGAACCTCGGGAGGCGCTGCTTTCGTGCTTGTCAAGTCGCTCGCCGCGAGCGCGCCCCATTGCCATCCGATATCTGCAAGGACGGCGGCGATACTGCGTATCGGCGTCGAATCGCCCGGGTCGGCCTCGAACGCCCTCGAGTAGAACTCGAGCGCCCCTTGCCGGTCTCCCTGGCGGTATCGTGCTGTGGCCACGCCGTTGAGTGCCTGGGGAAGGGAGGGGTTCTGCGCGAGCATCTGGCGATAGGCGGCCTCGGCGTCCGCGTGTTTGCCGATATCCAGGAGCAGGTTCGCCAACATCCCGAGGCTCGAGACCCCGGTGTCCTTGTCGCATGCTTTTCGAGCGTAGCGTTCGGCGTCTTCGGGCTTGTCGTTGATGAGGTGGCAGAATGCCATTGCGCGAAGAACCTTGGGATCGTCTGGTCGCAAGGCGAAGGCCTGCTCGGCGTGCTGCAACGCCTTCCGTGGCTCCTTTCGGGCCACCTCGAGATTGGCCATCCCCAGTTCGTAGGCGACCGGGTCCCTGCTCCGGGTCTGCTCCAACTGTTTGCGAAGCGCTTCCGCATCGCCAAGAGGCGGCCGCTCGATCGGTTCTCTCGATCCATCCATCCATCACCCGTGTCTCGTGCGAGCAGATCGAGCCTGCTCAGTGTGTCGAGCAACGTGTCGTCTCGAGTGGGTTGTGGGCACGCCGTCGGCCCACAATGGGAACCCGCGCGCTTGCAGGCGGTTTCGCCAGCGTGCACCGCCGTGCCGCGTGCGCACGACGCCTCGTGCAGCCTCCTAGAACCAGCTCTTGACCCAGTTCCACGCCTCCTTGACCGTGTTGCCGACCTTCTTGGCGTACTTCGTCACCTTCTCCTTGGCCGCCTTGCCCCACTTCTTGATCCTCTCGAGGATCTTCTTGGCTGTCTCGATCCAGCGCTTGAGATCCTCGCCCCACTCGAAGCCGAGCTTGTTCTTCTGGAACCCCTTGTTGTCGAAATAGATCCCGGTGATCTTGAACAGCTCCGCGTTGCCGAACTCGAACGCCTTGTCGACAACGCCGCACAGCTTGACTCCGACCTTGAGCGCCGCAGTGCCTACGATGCCGGCCTCGAGCGTCCACGTTTGCTTGGGTGGGACCTTGAATGTCCCCGCGCCGGCGATGGCGGGATTGACCGTGCCGTAGGCTTCTATCACGTCCGGAACACCTCCGCCGACGCCGATTCCCAGTTCGCCGGTCACGGCGAGTTCCTTGGTGAGGGTGCCTTCCTCCTTGCCGGCGTAGTTGATCTTGGTCTTGGATTGTACCTTGAGGCTTGGGGCGAACAGCAGCCAGAACCAGGGCGCCGCAGGGAAGGGGATGATACGGATGGTCTTGTCCCAGATGGTGTACTCGTTGGAATTCTCGAACCCCTCCTTCGAGAAGGTCATCGAGACCCCGAAACCCTTCCTCGCCACTCCCTTGGCCTTGACGTTCCGGGCCTCGCCCCTGGGCTTGCTCTTCCCGGTGGCCCCCCCTGATTCGGCATCTCCGCTGACTTCGCCCGACCGGTCCGACTTGTTCAGTGCTTTGAGCGCAGGCTCTCCGGCCTTGACCGCCGCCTCCACCTCTTCCGCTTCAGCCTCGCCCGACGTGTCGATTCCACCGTCCTCGGCCTTCCGGGCCGGTCCCCGCGTCTGCTGGAGCACGTGGGTGAGTTCATGGGCCACCGTGCCCTTGTCAGGGCTCGAGTCCTTGAAGGCAACCTGGTTGCCCACGGTGTAGGCCTCAGCCTTCAAGCTGCTGCTGGCTTCTCGAGCAGGGGTGCCGGTGTATGCCTTCACGCTCGAGAAGTCAGCGCCAAACGATGCTTCCATCTGGTCGCGGAAAGGAATCTCCCGCGGCGGGGAGGAAAAGCCTGACTGGGCGACTGTCGCCGGCGCATTGTTCCTGGCCCGCTGTGCTGCCGCCTGCCCGGCCGTACCAATGGTGGGCGCCGACGTTGCAAAGGCGTCCGCGAGAGCAGAGGGAGCCGCTGATTTGAGTGCCGGAGCAGCACCGAGCCCTCTCATGGCCGCCTGCGTCCCGCCACCGACCCGCAATGCACCCCAGGGACCCCGGGACCAATCCGCCGCCCCCACCATGTCTGCGGTAACAAGAGGGCTCGAGTGCGTCGCCTTGCGCTGGACCGCGGCGAGCGGCCGTGGCTGGAGGTCTTGCCATGAGGAAGCGCCGCGATCGGGGCGCGGACTGCCCGCCGCACCGCTCTTCTTGAGCTTCGGCGCTCCCTGTCGCGCGTCACTCTCTCGCTCCCGTTCGTACCACGGATGGGCGATCTCGTGGCCGCGAAACGCCGGACCGCTTCTCCTGGGGGCCGGGGATGGCCTGGAACGTCCCTGGTCTGGCGTGGGTGACTTGGTCGATGAGGATCTGGTCTGATGTCCTTGTTGCTGGCTGTTCATCGCGCTCTCCGCTCTGCCTGTCGGCCCTGAATCCGCTCGTCCGCACAACACCCGATTGGCAAGAAGTGGCCAGGAACGGCGAGGCATGGTTGAAACCCGCACCTCAACGGCCAGCACCGCGCTGGACATCGTGCCAATGCTGCCATCAATCCATAGTATATAGCCCCGTGTCAGAACTGCAATCCCAAACTGGTGCAATTCTTGGTGCGTTTTCTCACCGCATCCTGGTGTGGACGAGGGGGAATCGATTCGGTTCGGCCCCGTTTGACACCACCGCGCTCGTGGCGTATTTAGTAGGACAGCCTGGAGCGTTGGATTTCGGCCCGCTACGGTTCGGACCGTCTACTCGTCAACGCACGCACCTGGGAGACGATCATGAGGATTGCAGACGACATCACCGCACTGGTCGGGCGAACGCCCCTGGTCCGCCTCCGGCGTATCGCCCGAGGCCTTCCCGCGGATCTCGTGGGAAAGCTCGAGGCATTCAACCCTTGCTCGAGCGTCAAGGATCGGATCGCCCTGTCCATGATCGAAGCCGCCGAGCGGGAGGGGGCCATCGGCCCCGCCACGGTACTGATCGAGCCGACTTCCGGAAACACCGGTATCGGGCTGGCGTTCGTGTGCGCGGCTCGAGGCTACCGGCTCGTCCTCACGATGCCGGACACGATGAGCCTGGAGCGCCGCAAGCTCCTGGCAGCGCTCGGGGCGGAACTGGTGTTGACCCCGGGCGCGCAGGGCATGCCCGGCGCCATCGAAAAAGCCCGGGAGATGGTCGAAGCCAATGACCGCTACCTCATGCTTCAGCAGTTCGCCAATCCTGCCAATCCGGAGGTTCATGCCCGCACGACGGCGCAGGAACTATGGGACGACACCGGCGGCGAGGTGGATATCCTCGTGGCGGGGGTCGGCACCGGGGGGACGATCACCGGGGTGGCTCGAGCCATCAAGGCCAGGAAGCCGTCGTTCCGGGCCGTCGCGGTGGAGCCTGCGGCGTCACCGGTCCTGTCGGGTGGCCAGCCTGGGCCGCACAAGATCCAGGGGATTGGCGCTGGATTCGTCCCCGAGGTGCTGGACATGTCGCTGGTCGACGAAGTCATCCGAATCGACGACGATACTGCCGGTGCCGTGGCACGGCGCCTGGCTCGAGAAGAGGGCATCGTGGCCGGCATTTCCGGGGGAGCAGCCGTGGCAGCGGCCCTCGAGGTGGCGGCTCGCCCGGAGAACGCGGGAAAACTGGTGGCGGTGGTCCTGCCCGACACCGGAGAACGCTACCTCAGCACCTGGCTGTTCGAGGCACCGG
>JAJRTE010000306.1 GCA_024278455.1 Myxococcota bacterium | reverse complement strand
GCCGAGCGGCTGGCGCGGGCCGAGCCCGAACGCGCCGACTTCCAGCGAGACCTGTCCGTCTCCTACAACAACATGGGGGACCTCCTGAGCGCCATGGGCCAGGGTGACGCGGCCCGGCGACACTACGAGAAGTCCCTCGACATCCGGGAACGGCTGGCGCGGGCCGAGCCCGAACGCGCCGACTTCCAGCGAGACCTGGCCGTCTCCTACGAGCGCATGGGGGACATCCTGCGCGCCATGGGACAGGGTGACGCGGCCCGGCAACACTACGAGAAGTCCCTCGACATCCGGGAGCGCCTGGCGCGGGCCGAGCCCGAACGCGCGGACTACCAGCGAGACCTGTCCGTCTCCTACAACAAGATGGGGGACATCCTGCGCGCCATGGGACAGGGTGACGCGGCCAGGCGACACTACGAGAAGTCCCTCGAGATTTCCGAGCGGCTGGCGCGGGACGAGCCCGAACGGGCCGACTTCCAGACCGACCTGGTGGTGTCCCTGGTCCGGATGCACGAGGTGGAACCGGAAAGGGCCACCGCGCACATCACCCGGGCGCTGAGAATCCTCCGGGACCTCGAGGCCCAGGGCCGGCTGGCCCCGGACAAGGCGGGGTGGATCGCGGCCGTGGAAGACGCGCTTTCGGGTCTGTGACCTCGCACCCCCTCGAGATCTCGACATCCCCCCCCCTCGAGATCTCGACCACCCCTGTCCGATCCCTGGACCCCCTCCCTCGACCATGCACGCGGTTGCGCAGGATCCGTTGGCGCCGGTCGCGGCGAACGTGGACGTGGGGCGCACGCAATCCTTGACGTGGGGCGCAGCAGAGGTTGACGTGGTGTGCGCGCACCCTTGACGTGGGGCGTAGCAGAGGTTGACGTGGGGCGCGGTGAACGCTGACGTGGTGCGCCGCGAACGTTGACGTGGTGCGCGCGCATCCTTGACGTGGGGCGCGGTGAACGCTGACGTGGGGCGCACGCGTCCTTGACGTGGGGCGCCGCGAACGTGGACGTGGGGCGTAGCAGAGGTTGACGTGGGGCGCGGTGAACGCTGACGTGGTGCGCCGCGAACGTGGACGTGGGGCGCACGCATCCTTGACGTGGGGCGCGGTGAACGCTGACGTGGGGCGCACGCGTCCTTGACGTGGGTTCCCGCGGTGCTCGAGGCCGGACCGTGCGGTGCTCGAGGTGGGGACCCGGCCCAGGCCGGGGCAGGGAGGCGCGGTCGGTTCCCAGGTGCTCCAGCAGGTGGGGCGCGTACACCATGGCCCGCCGGGCACATCGGCGCGCGGGGCGTCCCCGGCGAGATCCCTGTGGAACCGGGATGGCTGATGTGGTAAAGACTGGTACGATGTGCATGCTGCTGTGCACCAAGGCAGCATCCCGAATCGATTGTGCTCAACTGGAAGAACGCTTCTTCCGATATGAACCTTGGTAGGCCGGTTTCGCGAACATGCAACCCCCGCGCCCCGTTTTTGCAAGTCTGTGCCGGCGACACTAGCAGGACCGGCGGGCCACATGACTGGCGGGGCACGAACAAACGAGAGGCATGCCATGAGAGTGACTTGCCAAGAATGCCTGGCGGTCTACAAGATACCCGATGAAAAGATCACCAAGGACGTGTGTCGTGCCACGTGCAAGAAGTGCGGTGCGAAGATCATCATTCGCCGAGCCGACGCGGGTCCCCAGGAAGGGAGGCAGCCATCCTTGTCGACTTACGGTGACGAGGAGGTGATCGAGCACGAGGACAAGACGGTTGTCGACACGGTGCCGGAGCTGAGGAACTTCGATGCGACCCCGGCCATCGGGACTGCTTTCTTCCCTGCCGCCGGCGCCACGGATGGCACGAAGACGCCCTACGCCGAGCCGGTCCCGGGACTGAAGATGCGCAAGTTCGACGAGGATGACGACGGCGTCGTGGAGGAGGCGGAAGTCAGCGTCACGCCGCTCGAGGTGCCGGTGTCGCAAGGCACGGAGGAGCCGGAAGAGGCGGCGGCCGCCAGGGAACCGGTAGCGGAACCCGCCCAGGTCGCTCCCGGCGCGGAGCCTGACGCGGAAGCCGCCGTGGCGACAGACCGGCCATTCCCCACCGAGGAACCTCCTGCCGGCGCCGACATCCGCGCGGCTCGCCAGGGAACGGAGGTGGAAGAGGCTGCCGCGGCGAAGCAAGAGGCTGCCCTCGAGGAACGGGACGAGGCCGTCGTGACGGAACGACAGGAGGCGCCGCCTTCCGGAGCGGGCACCGCTCTGAAGCCGGGTCGCTCGAGGGCACCTCGCATTCCTCGCCCCCGGGCGTCGCTTCCACGAGACCTCTGGGGTCCCATTCGGCCGCCCGTCTCGCTGGAACTGAGCCACGCCCTGCGGCGCACCCTGAGCGCCGTCGTTTTCGTCGTATTCATGATCTTCTTGTTTCGCGTCTTGTAGCCGCATGGCAGGATGATTCGGGACGGCCAGCAACGACGCCCCGATCATCGAGGACGTTTCTCGAGCACGCCCCCGGGTGCTACGTCTCGCACGCTGCCTGTGCTGCCGAGCGCAATCGCCCTCACGACTTTCCCGGCTCGCCGCCCTCCGTCGTTTCCACCATCGATGGCTCTCTACCACCACTCGAAACGGAAATACCGGCACGCGACCCGTCCGGCGCTGTCAACAATTGCGTGACTTGCGGGACATGCATCAGGTATCATCTGGCACCGGCCTGCCGGTCCGGACGAGAGGGAACTGGACGTTTGCGTTCGAGCAGGCGCCCCACTGAGAGAAGCGTCTCGAGAGAGATGCCACAAGAGAGACGACCCGCACGATGGCACGAGACGACCTGTCAGCCGAACTTCTGGCAACGGAACTCCGAGAGTTGGCCGCGCGGATTGGCCGTGGCGATCTCACGGTCGTGCAACTGAGGGATGCCTTGCTGGGCGACCTGGGCGCACGGTCCGATGTGGGACCACCGTCGTCGAGCGAAATCATCCTTCGCAGCGACGCCGGGCCGGTGCGGGCCCTCGCCGCGCTGATGGCCGAAGTGGAGGACGAACTGGCGGGCCGGCGGGCGCTTCGGGTCAACACGTCGCCGGATGGGTGGCTCGGTCCGAGCAGTGGCGGAGACCATCTCACGTCCCAACTGTTGAGCCTCGACGAACCGGACGACACGTCGAGCGGGCCACGGGGCGCCGCACGGGCGGAAAAGGCGCCGCCGGAACCGTCGCCGCGGGACGCCGAGGGCGAGTTGCTCTTCCCGCTGCCCGCCAACCGCTACGTCGCGTTGAAGACCCTTGGTTCCGGCGGCCAGGGAGCGGTGCGCGAGTTGCTCGATCGTTCCCTCCAGAGGGTCGTTGCCCTGAAAGCGCTGCGCGACGACTTCGCCGACAGCCCCCCGCGTCGGAAGGCCTTCCTGGCCGAAGCCTGCCTCACGGCCCAGTTGAACCATCCGTGCATCGTCCCCATATTCGACATCGGGCGCCTGGCCTCGGGAACCCCGTGCTACACGATGATGCGGATTCGGGGCCGGAGTCTCCGCGATGTGCTGTCCGGCCTGCGGCGCGGCGAGCGCTGGACATCCGGCTTCTCCCGTCGCCGGCTGCTCGATGTCATCGTCCAGGTGGCGCATGCCGTCGGCTATGCCCACCACCGGGGTGTCATCCACCGGGATCTCAAGCCGGCCAACATCATGCTCGGGAGCTACGGGCAGGTCCACGTGGTCGATTGGGGGATCGCCAAGGTGATGTCGTCCTTCACCAGGCCCCATTCGGAAGGTCCGGTTCGCCTGGCCTATTCGAGAGCGCAGACCCGGCAAGGTATCGTCAAGGGAACGCCGACCTACATGGCGCCGGAGCAGGCCCAGGCTCAGCATGCCCGCGTGGGACCTGCCACGGACGTGCACGCGCTTGGGCTCATTTTGTTCGAGATACTGACCGGTCAATCCGCGCGTCCCATCGGTGACGCCGCTGAGGTACTGTCCACCGCCAGGGACCCGATCCTGGAATCTCCCGAACAAAGACGGGTCGCAGCGAACCTGGCGCAGGACCCGATTCCAGAAGAACTGGACCACATCGTGATGACCTGCCTCGCGGAGGCGCCCGAAGACCGGTATCCCGACGGCGAGGTGCTGGCCGAAGCGCTCCAGCGCTTTCTCGAGGGCCAGCGCATGCGCGAACTGGCCGACGAACAGGCCCGGGAAGGGGAACACCAGGCCGAACGCATGGCGATCGCGCAGATGGAAGCGGAACGGCTCAAGGAGGATCTCGAGGCCGCGCGCAAGCGTATCGATCCGTGGGCGGACATTCCGGCCAAGCGCACCCTCTGGTCCCTGGAGGCTCGAGTCCAGGCGGCCGAGGCGACCCGCGAGGAGGCCATGAACGAGGCCATCGCCGCGTTCACGCGCGCGCTGGACAACGATCCGGCCAACCGGCGCGCACGGGCGGGCCTGGCAGACATCTATTTCGCCAGGCTGTGCGAGGCGGGGAAGTACGGCCGGCTTCGCGATGTCCGCCGTTTCGAGGCCCAGGTCCGCCACCACGACGACGGGCGGTACACCGCGAGGCTCGAGACCTACGGGTCCCTCAAGCTGGAGACCCTCCCGGAGAGCGCGGAAGTCTGGCTCCACGAGTGGGAGCAGCAGGACCGGCGACTCGTCCCGGGTCGCGGCCGTCGTATCGGCCGGACGCCGGTTCACATCGAACGCATCCCGGCCGGAGCGTACCTGGTGGTGCTCGTCGCGTGGAATGGCGCGAAGACCATCTACCCCGTGCTGATCAAGCGCCAGGTGCAGTGGGAAGGTCGCATTCGCCTCATTCCCGCCCTCGACGAGCAATTCGTGCACATCCCGGCCGGGCCGTTCCTCTACTCCGGCGACCGTCTGGCCGAAGGATCGCTGCCTCGAACCGAACGCTGGGTCGATGACGTGGCGCTCGCCCGCTTCCCGGTCACGTGCGCCGAATACCTCAAGTTCCTCAACAGCATGCCGGTCGAGCAGGCATTGCGGCACGCCCCACGCGCATCCTCTCTCAAGGGCAGCACCGTCTGGTGGCCGGTGAAGCAGGGCCGTATCGCCATCCCTCATGCCGATCCCGCGGGAGGAAAGTGGGGCCCCAGGTACCCGGTCAGGGCGATCAGCCGCGAGGATGCTCGAGCCTACGCCGCCTGGCGTGCTGCCGGAACGGGGCTGAAGATCAGGCTGCCAGGGGAACTCGAGTGGGAAAAAGGCGGCCGGGGCACCGATGCGCGGCACTTCCCGTGGGGCAATGCGTTCGACGCGACTTTCTGCAAAATGCGCTGGTCCCGGCCCGGCCGGCCCGAGCCTGAAATCTCAGGCGCATTCGAGCACGACTGCTCACCCTACGGTCTCCGCGATATGGCCGGTGGCGTCAGCGAGTGGTGCGACACCCCCTTTGACCGATACGAAATCATGGGTACAATCAAGGGTGGCTACTGGCGAAGCGAGGCAGCGGGCTGCCGGCTGGCCAGGCGGGAGGCCGCCGACCCCGACGAGCCGTCCGACCACGCCGGGTTTCGACTGGCGCTGGACATCGGCGCCGGCAACGACGAAGACGCTTCGGCTTGAGCGCTGGACAGACCGCAGCACGGCACGCGCCGTCCCTCGCCGGTCGCTCGAACCTCGCGATATCTCGAGGACCATCCGGGCAATCAATCCCTGGAAAAGGCTTTCATGACTCGTATCAGGGCGTTCAAATCATCCTCGTCCACGATGCTGGGCAGTGCATGGATGAAGGTGTACAGCGCGGGGAGATGGGGCACATCCCGTCGCAGCTCCATCTGCATGACATCTTCACGCAGCGTCTCCTCGAGCTGCGGATCGATGTCCGAAACCGGCAGTTCCAGGATTTCGGCGGCCCGAAACACCAGGGAAGTCGGCCAGGACCGGTGCCCACTCAGGATCCGGGACACGTACCCTTCACTCAACTCCAGCATCTCGGCCAGGTCCTTCTGGCCCCAGTGCCGCGCGGCCATCACCGCTTTGACACGCCTGGAAATCTCATCATCCCTGTTCGAGGTCGTCCTTGGCCTCTTTCTCATGATATCCCACCGCTTCAACGTCATGACGCTCACAAGGGATCCGCTCACCATCCCGCCGGATCCGCCCCGGAATCAGGCGGAGCATACCACCGTCGATTCATCGAGACAAGCACTTTTGCAAGGTTTTCATAAGCATCCCCAAATAGCCTTCCCCCTCCGCGCCCGTCCCCGGGGGAGGTCTGGTGCATGAAAGTGAGGCCCATCCGATGACCAACACACTCTCGAAGCAACAGGTGCTCACCGCCGTTCGCGACCTCGTCGAGCAGCTTCCCGACGGAGAACTCCCCGGGGCGAGGCTGTGGGAGATGTGGATGGAGATGTCTCGCCGTCTCGGTCTCGAGCCGCCCTCCGCGTCGCCGCGAAGCGGCACAGGAGACGACATCCCCGCCAGTTGGATCTCCCTCGTGGATGAAACGATCGGCGAGGACTCGGACACATCGCGGGGCATGCCCGACCTGCCCCTGCTGGACTCGGGGCGCTACGTCCTTCGAGCCCAGATCGGTGCCGGCGGCCAGGGCGTGGTCCACGAGGTGATCGACCGTAACCTGGGCCGGCGCGTCGCGTTGAAGGTCATCCGCCCGGAACTGACGTCCAACCTCCAGGCGCTCCGCCGTTTCGAACGGGAGGTGCGTATCACCGCCCAACTCAACCACGCCGGGGTGGTTCCGATCCATGATGTGGGTCGCACGCCCGAGGGAGCGCTCGCCTACACCATGAAGCGCGTTCGGGGACGCAGTCTGAGCCTGATTCTCAAGACGCTGCGGCGTGCTCGAGACCGTTCCGGGAACGGTGCGGTCCAGCGGGAGTTTTCGCGACGCAGGTTGATAGAGATCCTGGTCTCCGCGTGTCACGCCGTGGGCTACGCCCATGATCGCGGAGTCCTCCACAGGGACCTGAAGCCGGGGAACCTGATGGTCGGCGACTACGGCGAAGTGATGGTCCTGGACTGGGGCCTTGCTCGAGTCCTTGGCACTGCTTCGGACACGGCCGGCGAAGGGCCGGTCACGGTGCTCGAGCGCCTCGAGGACCCCACGCTTCAGGGCACGATCAAGGGTACACCGGCGTACATGGCGCCGGAGCAGGCCTATGGCGACCCGGACGCCCAGGGGCCGTGGACGGACGTGTATGCGCTCGGACTGATGCTCTACGAGATACTGTGCGGCGAGCCTGCCCGGGTGGAGGCGGGGGCGGAAGCGCGGCTCGAGGCGGCCCGGACCGGGAGAATCGAATCGCCCGAGGCCCGAAGACGCCGCCAGGGCCTGTCCGTCCCTCCTGTCGGCGCCGAACTCGAGCAGGTCTGCATGAAGGCGTTGAACCGGGATCCGGCCGAAAGGTACCAGAACGCCGAGGAACTGGCAGGCGCGCTCCAGTCCTACCTCGACGGGGAACAGCGGCGCGAGATGGCCGAAGCGAAGGCGCGGGAGGCGGACGCCAAGGCAGCGCTTCTCAAGGGATTGGAGGAGGACATCGAAGTCGCCCGGCGGGAAGCGCAGTTGCTGCGAGAAGCCGTGGAACCCTGGAGGGACCTGGACCGCAAGCGGCTCGTGTGGGAAAAGGAAGACCAGGTGCGCGAGGCCGAAGCCCGCCGGGACGACACCCTGAACGAGGCGCTCGCCCTCTACACCCAGGCGCTCGGCGACGACCCCGAAAACGAGCGGGCTCGAGCCGGCCTGGCGGCGCTCACCTTCGCATCGCTCGTCGAGGCCGAATCCTGGGGACGTTCTCGAGACGCACGCCGCTACATGGCCCAGGTGGAGACGCTGGACGACGGGAGGCTGCGCCAGGCCCTGTCCGGCGAGGGCCACCTGGAACTGCAATCGGACCCCCCGGGAACAGAGGCCTGGCTGTACGAACTGGTCAGCAAGGACCGGCAGTTGATGCCCTCCGAAGGGCGCCTCCTCGGTACGACGCCCGTGGCCACCACGCTGCCGATGGGGCGCTACCTGGTCGTATTCCAACAGCCTGACCAGCCCGAGGAGACTCGAGTCTTGCTGCCCGTGTTCATCCAGCGCCTCACCAGCGTGACCAACGTCGTCCGGCTCTACACCAACATCCCCGAACCATTCGCCCTGGTGCCGGCCGGCCCTTTCATTTTCGGCGGCGACCGTCGCGCACCGGGCTCGGGACCTCGCCAAACACGCACCGCCGACGATTTCGCCATCGCGCGGTTCCCCGTGACATGCCAGGAGTACCTCGAGTTTCTCAACGACCTCGAAAAAGAAGACATCGGCGCCGCAACGCGCCGTACGCCCCGGGTCGCCGTCCGGTCCGGGCACGAACCCCTGTGGCCGCGCATGCGAGACGGCCGCCTGCGCATTCCTCGAGTCGACATGCTCGGCGGACGCTGGGAGCCGGACATGCCGGTGCGCTGCGTGTCGCGCGAAGACGCCGAGGCCTATTGCCAGTGGCGGGGCGAACGGGACGGCCTCCCCTATCGTCTTCCCACGGAAACCGAGTGGGAAAAGGCCGGGCGGGGCGTGGACGGCAGGTTCTTCCCCTGGGGCGATACATTCGATCCGTCCTTCTGCAAGATGCGGGACGCACGGCCAGGACCGCCCATCCCGGAAGCCATCGGGGCGTTCCCCACCGATTGCTCTCCCTACGGCGTCCGGGACATGGCGGGCGGCGTGGTGGAATGGTGCGCCGGTCCATTCGACCAGCACGGCGTCCTGGGCATCCAGCGGGGAGGATTCTGGATGGCTTCCGAGGCCAACTGCCGCCTGGCTCGCCGATTCGGTGTCTTTCCAACCGATCCAGAGCCGTTTTGCGGCTTCCGCCTCGCCTACACCCCCAGGTGGTGACAGGGTCCCCCGGTTCACCCCACCACGGAAGCACGGCAGGCAGACCGCCCATCGCCGCCGAGCAAAATATGCCTTCCCGATCGCCGTCGCGCGCGGTAGGATAGCATGGGCGTTCGATCGTCCGGGATGACGGGCCGCCGGCGGTGCCCCCCCGCACCCTGCCGGCCCAGCCGATCGATCGAAGCCGGGCCCGGCAGAACGGGAGGTTGAGGGGCGGTCCCGCGGTGGCATCATCGCGCGTGCGGTTGTGAGGTGGCGTCTTGGCGAACGGGCTCGGGAGTGACCAGGACCAGGCCAGGGCTCGAGGGGAGCTTGCCGGCGTGGAGGGCGACGCGGGCCGGACTCCGGCGGGTGGCACGGGCCGAAAGGCACGACTCACCGTTGTCGCCGGCATCGTCATCGGGGTCGTTTTCACCTGGCTGTTCGTCAGGCGCATCGATGCCGACGCCCTTCGCTCCCTGCCTGCGCGCATGGACTACCGCTACGTGGCTCTCGCCACGGTCGTCTATCTTCTCGAGTTCGTCTTTCGCGCCATTCGCTGGCAGATCCTGCTCGCACCGTTGCGCCGCGTACCGCTGCGCCAGGTCCTGTCGGTGACCTTCGTGGGCTTCATGGCCAACAGCCTGTTGCCGGCTCGAGCCGGTGAACTCGTCAAGCCCCTGGTAGGCTCGAGGCGCTTTCGCATCCCATTTTCCTCCGTGCTGGTCACGGCCATTACCGAGCGCGTGTTCGACCTCCTGGGCTTGCTCTCCGTGCTCCTGCTCATGACCGCGTTGATACGGTTCGGGGGCACACCGGGGCCATCGCCGCGATTCCTTCTGTGGCTTCAGCGGAGCGGGATGGCACTGGGGGCAGCCGGGGTGGCCGGCCTGGCGTTGCTGTTCGTGCTCGCGGCCCGCGATGCATGGGCGCGGGGGCTGTTCGAGCGTATCACCAGCCGGTTGCCGCCTCCCCTCGCCGGCACCGCGAACAAGCTCTACGATGGACTGGCGTCCGGCCTGGGCGCGTTCCAGTCGGCTCGAGGGCCGCTGCTGGCCGGGGCCTGGTCGGTGGCGGTCTGGGTGAACGGCGCCGTCTCCATCTGGGTCATGTCATGGGCGTTCGAGTTCCACCTGGCCTTCGCGGGCGCCTGTTTCGTCGGCCTCTGGCTCGCCATCGCGGTAACGGTCCCGCAGGCCCCGGGATTCATCGGCGTGTGGCAGTTCGCGGTATCGGAAACCCTCGTGGCGTGGGGAGCACCGGTCGCACAAGCCCAGGCGTTCGCCATCCTGTTCTGGCTGTTGAACTTCGGCCCGGCTACCGCGATCGGCGTCGTCGCCGTCTGGCGCGAGGGGCTCAGCGTCCGCGGAATCTGGCAAAGCTCGAAGCGTTCTTCCGGCGAGCCGCGGGATGGCGTCTTCGTCCACGACCGCGCCCCCCCGGGAGCGCCCACTCGAACGCCGCCGGCGCCACCCCCCTAGTGTGTGCGGGGCGCGAAGCCGGCCTGCATCGCGAGCGTTCGCAGGCCGGTCCGGCTTGTGCCGGCGCCACCATCTCGCCGCGTCCGCGGTTTGCCACCACGACCGGCGGTCCCCGCCTGGCGCCCCTACCGGCAGGTATCGTCCTCGGCCGGAAGCCGGCGACTCGCCGGAGTCGCACCGCCGCCTTCCCGCGCGTGTTTCCGCGCAGCGTGCTTCTCGAGCAGGCGACCGATGACGGGGCGCAGTTCCTCCGGGACCGACTCGATGCCGTCCGCGACAACGCCATCTTCCGGGAGCGCCGCCCGTTCCGCGCCCAGATCCCGGGAAACCCGGCCCACCGTGGCCGTCCGCGCCGCACCACGACATGCTCGAGACCTGTCTTCGAAACCGGGACGTCTTCTCGCAACGACGATCTCCAGCCTGTCGATTCGGCAATCGAGTCGCGACCTCAGCCTGTCGACGAGCACGGGACTCAGCCGGCCGAGTTCCCTTTTCAAGGCGGTCGAATCGGCCGCGACGACAAGGGTTCCGTTCTCGAGCGACCTTGGGCGGGAGTGGTCGCCGAGGTAGTCGCCGGCGGCGAGCTTCCAGGCGAGCGGGACGGCAGGAGGCAAGCTCGATCTGGAAGTCGGCTTGTCGAGTTCGCCCAGGATACGTACCAGCGCCTCCGCCAGGGGTCGTTCCGTGGTCATCGTGGTGCTCCCGTTGCCCTCTGCCGACTCGAGATCCGGGCGTCGCGCCCGGACGGTGGGCGACACGTGCGTATGTGCCGTGCCGTCGAGGCGGACAACCGAACAGACCGATCGCCTCGAACGCACCCTGGGCGTTTCCGGAGGCCCGCGCATGCTCTCTCATGGAGTGTAGCCCAATGGGGTCACGTTGTCATGCATGCGACACTTGCCATTTTGGCCAGGCTCGTCTAGACACCTACTTGGGAGGCGTCGATGCCGTGGCGAGCCATCTCGCCAGTGCCGGTGAAACAACCCGTTCGATGCCCGGCGGAATTCGAACGACGAGGCAACGGGTATGAAAGACCACACGACGGGGAGACGGTACGTGGTTCGCCTGCCAGGCCGGCTGGGGGAGGATCTCTGCCGTGAACTGGAAGTCGTCACCCAACGATCGGCCGCGTGCCGGGTCGTTCAGGGTATCCCGGTCCAGGACGGGGACGCGGACGAGTGGATCGTGACCACGCCTCTCGAGACCGAGGCTGCCAGGCGCCTCGACCGGGCGTCGAGGTCGGGGCCAGGGCCACCCAGGTGGATCGTGGTGGCGGAAAGAGCCACCCCCAGCCAGGTGCAGACACTGCTCGAGCGTGGCGCCTTCGCGTGCCTCGACACCGGGGGCGGGCCGCGGGCCCTTGCCCGCCGCCTGGACCGTATCGCGCTCGAGTACGACCGCCTGAAGAGCGCCCCCGCCCCTGGTGGACCCGACGACTCTACGATCCTCGAGGAGGCGTCCACGGTCATCACCGCCAGGCTGTGCCGGGAGGTGGCTGGCATCTTCGACCTGGATTGGCTGACCGTGGTGGACGGCGAGGAGATCGTGGCCAGCCACCTCCGGGGCGCCGGAGCGGAGCAGGTGCTTCAGGAACTCGACGCCACACCTTTCGAGACCTCGAGACAGCGCGTTGTGTTCGGCAGATTCGAAGCGCGTGTAGGGCGAGAGGAGCCCATCGCGCGCTACGTGGCCCGCAGCCTGGTATCCCTGGCCACGGGCGTTCCGCCCCTGTCGCTGTTTCACACCGTCGAGCGTGCGAAGCAGGCCTGGGAGGCCACGGTCGATGCCATCACGGACCCGATTGCGCTGGCGGATCAAGACGGATTCGTTCTGAGAGCCAACAAA
This sequence comes from Myxococcota bacterium, assembly GCA_024278455.1. Classification (GTDB taxonomy): domain Bacteria; phylum Myxococcota_A; class UBA796; order JAJRTE01; family JAJRTE01; genus JAJRTE01. The sequence continues at coordinate 69,478 of JAJRTE010000306.1, read as the reverse complement.
GCATTTGCCCGTCTTGCCGGGAGGCCGATCAAAGAAGTTGCAGGGTGTTCCACGCGGGAACTGGGGATCGTGCCGAATCCTGGCCCGGGGGAGGACGAAGCGGGCGGAGTCGAGCAGCCGGAGCGCATCGAGATCGGGGGCAGGTGGTATGAACCATCCGTGCGGGTCCTTTCTCGAGACCGGGAAGGGCGGATTCTGCTCTATCTTCGAGACGTGACCGAGACCATGCGGCTGACCGCCCTGCTCATCCAGCGCGAGCGTTATTCGGCCCTCGGCGAGCTTGCCGAAGGCGTGTTTCACGACCTGAACAACCTCACGTCAGCATTGAAGCCCGAGTTGAAATGTGCTCAAATGTCGGTGGATGCCCTGCGCAACGGTATCGACCGTCAGGCCGGAGCCGTGAGCGGGGCCGGGGCGGTTCCTCCCGGAAGGAACGCTGTTGGGGAGGTGCCTGGAGACAGCGGTGGGAGCTTGGCGCTGGACATCGACGAGTTGGCAGCGTCGCTGGATGCCGCCCTGCTCGCGACGCGACGGCTCGAGCAGATGTTGTCTCACCTACGCCAGTACGCGCGGCTCAGGCATGCTGATCGCGAAGGCGGGATGAAGGCGCCGGTGGATATCAACCATCTTCTGCGTGCGCTTCCCACGCTGTTCGGGCCGAGAGCGCGTCACCAGGGGGTCGTGCTACATCTCGACCTGGCGCCCGTGCCCCTGTTGGACGGCCGGCCTGGGGAGTTGATGCGCCTTTTCGAGAACCTCATGAAGAACGCGCTCGACGCGATGCCCGGCGGTGGCGCCGTCCATGTCACGACGTGCACAGCCGGCCCGCGCGTCCGGGTGACGTTCGAGGATACCGGTCAGGGGGTGCCGGCGGATGTGCTCCCGCGCATTTTCGACAAGGGGTTCTCGACGCGGCACGACAGCGGAGGAACCGGGTTGGGCCTGTATCTGTGCAAGGGAATCGTGGACGACCACGGTGGCGCCATCTCGGTGAAGAGCACTCCGGGCCGGGGCAGTATCTTTGGGGTTGAGTTTCCCCTTGATAGCGACTAAGTATGGAGTCTATGCGGTCACGACGCGGTGAACGAGGGTGCGAGGCCCTGTTGCGCCGCTGATGGCCTCCTGGCCGGTCGCCGCGGGACTCTTCGCGTGGGCACGCTCGCGGTGGAGACCGCCTTTCCGCGGTCACAGCCCCTTATTTCGTGTGTCCCGGTTGCATGGGAAGGTATCTGGATGCTACCCGAAGCCAAGGGCAACCTGTTGATTGTCGACGACGACCCCAACGTTTTGCTGGCGCTGTCGAGGTTCCTTGGCCGTCTCGGCTTCAAGGTCACAGCGGTGGAGACGGCGGAAGAGGGTCTCGAGACCTTGACTCGAGAAGTGGTCGATGTCGCGCTCGTGGACCTGATGCTCCCTGGGGTCAGCGGCATGGAATTCCTTACCATGGCCAGGAGCAGGAACGAAGACACGGAAATCATCATCATGACAGGTCTGCCATCCGTGCAGAGGGCTGTTGACGCCGTGCGCGCGGGTGCCTACGACTTCCTCGAGAAGCCCCTCCCCGACCCGGAAAAGGTCGCCATCCTCATCGAACGTGCCGTGGCGCACAGCCGGTTGCACAGGGACTACGAGCGCCTTCAACGCCAGGTGGACGGTACGCTGCACCTGGATCGGTTCATCGGCAAGAGCCAGGTCATGCAGGCGCTGTTCGCCGAAATCGCCAACTTTGCCTGGTCGAGCGCGTCGGTGTTGATCCTTGGCGAGACCGGTACGGGCAAGGAGTTGGTGGCGGATGCGATATACCGGCACAGTCCGCGCAGCAAGCAGCCGTTTCACGCCCTGTCCTGCCCGACGCTTCAAGACTATTTGTTCGAGAGCGAGTTGTTTGGGCACGTAAAGGGTGCATTCACCGGCGCCGACCGGGACAAGAAGGGCGTCGTCGAGGTCGTTGACGGTGGGACGCTCTTCCTGGATGAGATTGGCGACATAAGCCTGGGCAACCAGGCGAAGCTGCTGCGTTTCCTGTCCACGGGCCAGTTCAGCAGGCTGGGGGAGGAGACCAGGCAGCGGCATGCGGATGTCCGCATCATCGCGGCGACGAACGCCGAGTTGGACAAGGCGGTCGAAGCGGGTCGTTTCCGCCAGGACCTGTACCAGCGTCTCAAGGTCCTGACCATCGACGTGCCCCCCTTGCGCGAGAGGCTCGAGGATGTTCCCCACCTTGCCTACTACTTCCTCCGCCAGCTCGCGGAAAAGGAGGGCACCACGGTTCGCCGGATCGATGCCGAGGCCATGGAGGCATTGACGAGGTACACCTGGGCCGACGGGAACGTCCGGCAGTTGCAGAACGTCATCTGGCTGGCGGTCACGCGGGCCCGCAACCGGGAGACGATCACGTTGGAGCACCTGCCGCCGGAAATCGTGTCTTCGCGGCGGGAGACCGTGAAGCCTCTGCCCTCGAGCTACCCCTATGTCGAGGAGATTACCCGCAAGACGTACAAGCGCGCCAAGAAGCTCGCCGAGCATCACTTTGCCAGGTACTACTTCAGCCGGGTTCTCGAGAGGCACGGCGGGGTCATCAACCGGGCGGCGCGCGAGGCTGGAATGGATCCGCCCAATTTGCGCAAGAAGTTGAAGGAAATCAACCTCGACACGAGCACGTTTCGCCGGTGACCCGGAGGTCGACATGGACCGTCGCCCAGGGCGCGCCGCGTGGCGTGCCGCGGTCGTCCTGACGCTTGCCGCAGCGAGTCCTGCGCAGCTTGCGGGGTGTGGATACCATGTCATGCTGGGAGTGGGTCTGCCTCGAGGCGTTGACTGTATCGAGGTGGGCGTCGTACGGAATGACACGGCCGAACCGGGCCTGGAAGTGGCGTTGCGCCGGACCATGCAGGACCTCCTCGAGGCCCGTGGGGTTGCCTGCGTCGCAGCGGAAGGGACCGGTGCCCGTCTCGACCTTTTCGTCGAGACATTCGAGCTGTCGCCTGCCTGGGTGGGGCGGACGGCGGACGGCGATTGGGAGGCCGCCGCCTGGCGTGTCCGGGCGCGCATAGGCTACCGGTTGCACACGAGAGACCGGGCGCCAGGCGGGCGCAGGGTTCTCGAGGTGGACCGCACGTTTCCGTCCTCTGAGGGAGCGGGCGGGGAGCGCGCGCTGGCCGATGCCGGCGTCGCCCGCGACGTCTGGCGCCGGGCGATGGGAGAGGTCGCCGAACGGATCGCCTCCGGTCTGGACATGGGCGATCGTTGACTCGGTGTCGGTGGGGCACCCGGGATCCGGGTACCCGCGCATGTCGACAGGCAGGAACCCGTCTCGGATGACGAGGTCCGGGCGGGGAGAGAACGAGGACGGCGCTCATGGCGAAGAAGAAAGCCGGTGACGAACTCCATCGGATCCACCAGGAGTTGAAAGGGGGAGAAGTCTACCCGGTCTACCTGTTGTATGGAGCGGAAGGGTTTGTCGTTTCCCAGGCGATGGAAGCGGTTCAGCGTCACGTGCTCGAGGGCATTCCGGTCGATTTCAACTTCGATCAGTTTCATGGCAAGGACTGCGAGCCGGAACGGGTCGTGGATGCCGCCATGATGTTGCCCACCATGGCGCGTCGCCGCCTGGTTCTGCTCCGGGACGCATTCGATTTGAAGCCCGCCGGGCTCAAGGCGTTGGTCGACTATGTCAAGCGCCCGTCCCCGACCTCGGTGCTCCTGATGACGGCGGGGGAGGTTCCTCGCCGGCGCGGCGCCGAAGAGGGCGGCAGTGGTGGCAAGGAGGATGGCGCCGCGACCGGGGCCATGGCACCGGACCGGGGGGGGAGAGAAGACGCCGGCAAGACAGCCGCGAAGGCCACGATAGCGCAGCTCATCCGTGCGTCCCGAAAGACCGGGCGCGTGGTCGAGTTCCGGACCTACTACGAAAGAGACGTCATGGGCTGGATTCGCGGGGAGATCGCGCGCAGGGGCAAGACGATCGACGGAAGGACCATCACCTGTCTCATCGACATGGTCGGTCGCAATCTTGGCGAGTTGCATGCCGAACTGGCCAAGGTGTGCCTGTTCGTCGGCGAGCGCAAGGCGATAACGCTCGACGACCTGCAAGAAGTCGTGTCCGATGTCAAGCCGGACGACATCTGGGCGTTCACGAACGCCGTGGGCGCCAAGAAGGCCGGTGAAGCCTTGCTCCATCTGAAGAAGATGACCGATGGCGCCAGCGGCGCGGCGGTCCAGGGGAGGCTCATCAGCACGCTACACCGGCATTTCGTGCACCTCTACCGGGCGAAGAAGCTCGATGAAGAAGGGGTGCCTTATGCCGAGGTGGCGAAGCGACTGGATGTACGAAGCAACATCGTGTGGCTATGGAAGGACCGGGAGTGGCAGCAGGCCAAGCGACTCTCGAACGACGACATCCTCGAGGCGCTCAAGGCGCTTTACCAAGCGTCGCTTGCGTTGCGCACTTCCAAGACGCCCGCGGAGGTGCAGCTCGAGGCACTGATTCTGCGACTGTGCCGGCGGTAGAGCGTGGGGACTTCCTCGGCGGCGTCCATGGCGGATGGGTGCGCAAGGCGCGCCGCGCGCCAGGTGGCATTGTGCCGGTCCCGCCGCCGTGCCGTGCCCGGAGGTTCAGGGGTTGGCGCCCAGCTTGTGGACGGCCTTGCTGAGCCGGGAGATGGACCTTGCCGCCGTGTTGCGGTGAATGACGCCCTTGGAAGCCACGCGGTCCAGCGCCGAGATGGCGCCGGCGAGTGCGGCTCGCGCCGCCTCGACGTCACCGTCGCTCACGGCTTTTCTCACGGCCTTGACCTTGTTTCTCATGAATGTCTTGTAGTGGTTGTTGCGAGCCCTTCGCTTCACATTCTGCCGAATGCGCTTCCAGGCGGACTTGTGATTGGCCAACGTCGTGCCTCCCTGGTATGAACGAGCAGTCCATGGTGATCTGTTTTCGGCGGCACGCGTGGGAGAAGCGCACGGGGTTCCTGCCGTGCCGCCGTTGGTATCATCGAATCGTGACCGAACTTATAGCACCCTGCGGCCGAAAGTCAACTACAAAAAACCCCGCTCCTGCCGGAGCAGCACGGGGTTTTGTATTGACAAGCAGCCTGCTGCTGGAGTAGGTTGGGGGTGCCTGGGGGGACGGTAGCGACGGGAGTGGTAACTATGGAGGTTTCTTGAGGATTTGCGTGGTCGGAACCGGGTATGTCGGGCTGGTCGTCGGCACGTGTCTCGCCGAGATGGGCCAGGACGTCGTGTGCGTGGAGAACGATGAGGCCAAGCTCCGGAGCCTGTTGGAGGGCGAGGTCCCGATCTACGAGCCCGGGTTGGAAGAGCTGGTCCGGCGCAACGTGCGGGAGCAACGCCTCGCATTCGCGCGAGAACTCACCGGGGTCGTTGCGCGCTCCGAAGTCGTCTACATCGGTGTCGGAACACCGCAATCCGAGAACGGAGCCGCTGACCTGGGAACCGTGATGGCGGTGGCGGCCGACATCGGCGCCAGCCTGGGCCCACATCACACGGTGGTCGTGATCAAGAGCACGGTGCCGGTTGGAACCGCCGTGCAGGTCCAGGAGGTCATCGCGCAAAACGCGCCACGGGGTGCGGATTTCGACGTCGTCTCCAACCCGGAATTCCTGAAGGAGGGGTGTGCAATCGACGATTTCATGCGCCCTGACAGGATCGTGGTCGGGACCGGCAGCGAGAGGGCGCGCAAGGTCATGGCGTACCTCTATGCCCCGTTGGTCCGTACCGAGCGCCCCATCCTGTTCATGGACAATCGCAGCGCGGAGATGTGCAAGTATGCCTCGAACGCCTTTCTCGCCACCAAGATCTCGTTCATCAACGAGATCGCGAACATTTGCGAGAAGGTCGGGGCCGACATCCGGGAGGTGCGGCGCGGGTTGGGTTCCGACCAGCGGATTGGGTTCCAATTCCTTTTCCCCGGGGTCGGGTACGGCGGTTCCTGCTTCCCGAAAGATGTCAAGGCGCTCCGGCACACGGCCAGAGAAGCCGGGTATGACGCACGCCTGATCGCGGCAGTCGATGCCGTCAACGATGCCCAGAAACATCTCCTCGGCAAGAAGATCGTGGCGCACTTCGACGGCGATCTCGCCGACCGCCTGATCGCCGTCTGGGGACTCTCGTTCAAGCCTCGCACCGACGACATGCGCGAGGCTCCGTCTCGAGTCCTCATTGCACAGTTGCTCGAGGCTGGCGCTCGTGTCAACGTCTTCGACCCCGTTGCCATGGAAGAGGCCCGGTCTGTTTTCGGCGACGCCGTTTCCTACGCCCCGAGCGCCTATCGCGCGCTCGAGGGAGCCGATGCGCTCGCCCTGGTCACCGAATGGAACGAGTTTCGCCGCCCCGACTTCAAGCGCATTGCGCAACTCATGAGGGAACGTGTCATCTTCGATGGCCGCAACATCTACGACACGGAGATCCTGCAAGAAATGGGATTCGTCCACTACTGTATCGGCAGGCGCACGCCCTGGAACGGCGCTCACGAGCGCCCCCCGGCCCGCGCGAAAGATGGGTTATGAACACGTTCTGGAGCGACACATGAGGACAAACCAGCGGGGCAAGTTCAACCTGTTCACCCTGTTCATCCTGGCACTTCTCGTCGTCGCGGGGGTCGCCGGCAAGCTTTACATTCCCGTCTACATCGAGAAGAGCCGTATCAGCCGGCTGGTGAAGCAAGCCGCCAATCAGTGGGCAAATGTGACACCCAGTCTCGACGAGGTCAAGAAACAACTGAAGTACAACCTCGAGGTCGCCCAGGTCACCAGCATTGCCGCCCAGGATGTCAACTTCGCCAGGACCCGGGACGATGAAGTCCAGGCGTGGGTGGACTACGAAGTGGAGATCACCTACCCGTTTGACATCCTGGAGCCGACCGTGCTCTCTTTCTCCATCACCCACACGGCCGAGCAGAGTGTTTTTGGGGGGTCGCCCTGACCCCGGCGCCGGTGGGAGTCGTGTCACGGCCGCTGGGCCGGACCTGCCCTGGAAGCCCGCGTGCCCGCCGAAGCGACCGGGCGCGGGCTCGCGATGCCCTCCGGAACCAGGCCTGGCGCGCACTGCCAGGTCTGCTCGCATGGACAAAGAACCCTGGAAACGATGAGGACGTGAATGAGTAGAGTACCCATGACGCCGACGGGCTATCAGCGGATGAAGGACGAATTGGACACCTTGAAAACCGTGGAACGGCCGAAGGTGGTCAAAGATATCGGCGAAGCCGCGGCCCGGGGCGATCTCTCCGAGAATTCAGAGTACGACGACGCCAAGGAGCGCCTTGCGATCCTGAACAGGAGAATCGGCGAAATCGAGAAGAAGCTCTCCCAGGCCGAGGTGATCGACCCGACGAAGTTGGCGTCCGACAAGGTGTGCTTCGGGGCAACGGTTCATCTCGTCGATGTTGAGACCGACGAAGAAATCAGCTACCAGATCGTGGGGGTGGACGAGGTCGACGTCAAGGCGGGGCGCATCTCGATCGCATCCCCGATCGGCAGGGCGCTGGTCGGAAAGGAAGAAGGCGATTCGGTTCGCGTGGCCGTCCCGAAAGGCACTCGGGAGTTCGAGATCGTCGGCATCGAATTCAGGTAGGCTCCAGATGGGGACCCAGGGCGAGTCGATGGAACAGTACGACAGGGAAAAAGACCGGGCGAGTTCGGATGTGCTGCTTCGCTATGTCGGGGCGTTGTGCAAGCCGCTGGCGTATGTCGCCGACAACAAGTTTGCCAACCTCGAGACTGTCAAGGGCCTCGACGAGGCCGTGCTGGCTGTCGTTCGCCAGGCGTTGACCGCCGCCCGGCTCCCCGACCACCTGGCCACGCTTCAGCGCATTCAGCACGACTTCGAGTCCTTCTCCCGCCTGGCCCTGGACCGCCGCCGTGACGTCGTGGCGAACGCGCTTGCCGCGTTGAAGACCATCGAAACCCAGGTTCGTTCCTTGGTGCACGACCGGGCCCCGGATCCTGACATGGGCCCCGGTCACGAGGAGAGGGCCGGTGCGCCGGCCCCCGCCGAGGGCACCTCGTCCAGCGCCACGAAAAGACGCGACCCCGGCCCAACGCGCGATGGAGCGCCCGTCGCTCCGGACAGGTCGCCACCTGCAACCGGATCGGGGGCCCGGCCCACCGGCGGCGACACTCAGGAGCCACCTCGCCCATCCGGCCAGGGAGATCGTCCCGAAGCAGCGTCGAAACGAACCAACGGCCAGCCCGGCGCCGCGGATGGCCGTTCGCCCGAGAAGCGTGGGAAAGGCGCACGAAACGCAGAAAAACCGCCTACTCCCGCCCAGCGCAATCGTGGGACAGACCGGCAGGGGAAGGGGAAGCGGCGCAATGACCCCGCCCAGCCCCCCCGAAAGAAAGGGGAGGACCCCAGGAAGAAACGGAAGAAGAGCGCCAGGCGGCCCAAGAAGCGCGTCATGCCGGTGTACCGTGACGTGGCAGTGGCATACCGTGAAAGGTCCGACCAGGACCTGTCATGGGGAAGACCGCGCCGAACCGCGCTGCTGCGCAGCCCTTCGGGAGCTTACGTGGCCGACCTGCCCCCCCCTCCAGGTGCCGGCGACGAGGTTCCATCCGCCCCCTCTTCCGCAGGTCCAACAGCGCCAACCGCGACGCGCCGAAAAGCCGGCCGTCGTGGCAGGCGCAAGAAGACTGCCAAACAGAAGGACGGCGGTCCCGTTGGCAACCGGGCCACCGCGCCCGGTGCCCGTGACCAGGACACGCCGCCGCCCGCCCAAACGAACGGTTCTCCTGACGTAACGCCGGGCCCGGCGACGCGTGAGGAGCCTCCCCCGGCCCTGCCCATCGACCTCCCTCCCCTGGACGGCCTTCCCGATGCGCTGACTCCCGACGGGCTTTACCACGACCTCACCCTGGGCGATGTTGCGGATTTCATTGAAAAAGTGGAACCCCCGCCCACATCCGACGGCGACTTGGCGCCTCCTGAAAGCACGGTTGCTCGAGAAGGAGACATCGCCACGGCCACTGGCATCGAGGACGCAGGACGAGAGGGCCCCGAAATCCTCGCCGCCGGAGCGACGGCCGGGGAATCACGCCACCTGGAGGACAAAGCAACCGCTGGCAAGTTGGATTCGTGTCCCCGCGACGATGGCGAAGACGGCGCCACGCCTCCCGGCTCTGGCATCGAAGCACCGGAAGAGAGGCACGTTGAAGAGGACGAAGGGACAGAGGTGGATGGCGAAGAGGGAGACATCGAGGAGGAACTGGAGTTTGAGGAAGAGGTAGACGAAGAGGTCGAGGAGGAGCCCGAGGACGAGGAAGAGGGAGAGGAAGAGGAAGAAGTAGACGAAGAGGTCGAGGAGGAGGACGAGGAAGAGGGAGAGGGAGAGGAAGACGACGAGGAGGAACTGGAGTGTGAGGAAGAGGTACACGAAGAGGTCGAGGAGGAGCCGAACGAGGAGGACGATGATGGCGGGGAGGAGGAAGACGACGAAGAGGAGGTGATTGTCCCCGCCTCGCCGCAGGACGGAGACGAGGAAGAGGCGCCCGTTGTGGATGACGGGGAGGATGTTGGGGACGGGGAGGACCACGAGGACGAGATTGGGCAGATTGCCGAAGGTGTCGTATCGTTGCACGATCCCCTCGAGGACGATGGCGAATCGACGATCGAGGAGTTTTTCGAAGAGCTTGTCCGCCGGGGAGGGGGTGTGCCAGCAGGGCGTTTGCTTGCCGGTCCGGTGACGAAAGAGGTGGAAATGGTCGCGGACGGGGCGGATCGAGGCGAAGGGAAGACTGAACAGGTGAAGGAAGCCGGTCGAAGCGGAAGGAGCCGCAGGCGGAGGCGGAAGAAAGGGGTGCGGGGGACCGGGGGCCGTGGAGGCGACGGGGATGGATCCGGCCCGATGGTCGCCGACAGCGAACCGGGAACGGCGGAAGATCGGCTGGCCTTACCTCTGACGGAGGTGAAGGGTGTCGGTGCCCGGCTTGGCGCGGCCCTTGGCAAGAAGGGAATCAAGACTATCGGGGATCTGCTGCTTCGACTTCCAGTCGACTACCACGATCGCCGCCAGGTCACGGCAATCAGCGCGGTGTGCGAAGGAGAATCCCATGTCGTGCTCGGTGTCATCGACTCGAGCGAACTCCACTCCGAGGGAGGACGACGTGACCTCGTGGTGGTCATTCGGGACGATGAGGGGGCCATCGCGTGTGTGTGGCGCAACGTCCGGTCGAACTACCTCCGCAACCGTTTTCGAGTGGGCTCGCGGTTGCTTGCGTGGGGGAAGGTTACGAAAGCCGGAGGTCGCCAGGTGATCGAGGAGCCTGACACGGAGCCGGTCGGCGGCGGAGCGGACGAGGAAGCCTTGAATCTGGGCAGGATAGTGCCGGTGTACGAGCCGATGGAGGGTGTTGGCCAGAAAGTGTTTCGGCGTATCGTGCACGAAGCGCTGGAGAGGGTACGGGGCAGCGTCCGCGATCCTCTTCCTGAAGCCACGAGACGGCGCCAAGGTCTTCTGGACTACGAGGAGGCCCTGCGTCTGGCCCACTTCCCACCGCCGGATGCCGACGCGGCTTCCTGCCGTGCCCGCACCACGCCGTTCTGGCGGACCCTTGCGTTCCACGAACTGTTTTTGCTTCAGTTCGCCCTGGCACACGGCCGGAAGGTGCTGGCGAACGAGCCGGGCCAGCCTCGCCGATTGGTGCACGGGCGAGTGGCCCGGCTTCTGCAGAAGGTGTCGCCGCTGACCGAGGACCAGGCAGCGGCGATGGAGGAGATCAAGCGGGACCTGGCAGCCACTCATCCCATGTTCAGGTACCTGCATGCGGATCCTCGAGCCGGCGCCTTCCTCCTGGCAGCGTCGGCGATACTGCACGTGGTGGACACGGACTGGCAAGTAGCGGTGGTGGTGTCGGACGAATTTTGGGCGGAGAAGGTGGCATGGGTCCTGCGCAACCTCCTGGGACCGGTGGGGGTGGAGGTAGAGATCTTGTCGTCGGCTGCTCGTGGCCGTGCTCGTGAGAAGCTCTCTCAGGCCATTCGGCGAGGCGAATGTCCCCTGGTGGTGGGAACGGCGGAGTTGTTCCACAACGGCCGGCAGATGTTCAAGCGTCTCGGACTGGTGGTCATTCACGAAGGAGAGACCATTGGGCGTCACGATCGGAAGCTGTTCAAGCGGCAGGCGAACACGCCGGATGTGTTGGTCCTCTCCGCGGTTCCTGTTCACCCCGTCTTGTTGCAGACCCTTCGTGGCGACAGCACCTGGTCGGAGTTGAGGCAACCTGCGACGGGTAGGTCGCACATCCGTACCGAAGTGGTCGGCGAGGAGAACCGGGTTCACATCGAGGAGCACATCAGGTCTTCGCTGAAGGAAGGCCAACAGATGGTGTACTGCGTGCCGCGACAGGGGGAGAACCACCAGCGCGCCGTTCAGACGATCATGACCAACGCCGGAAGGTTGCGGGATGAGGTGTTTCCGGGGATACCGGTGGGCTACCTGCACCATCGCCTGCACCCGGCAGAGCAGCGGACCATGGTCGAGAAGTTCGCCAACCGCGAGATCCAGATCATGGTGACTCCCGCGGAACCGGATCCCCGTCTTGCCACCCACCGCACGTCGCTGATGATAGTCGATCGGGCGGACCAGTTGTCCTTGAGCCGGATCAACGCATTGAGGGCGATGACCAGCCAGAGCATCGAGGAGCCGGCGGTGTTTCTCGTTCCCAGCCCGGATGCCGGCACGGGTGCGATGGAGCGGCTATCGGTTGTCGCCGAGAACGATGACGGGTTCTTGCTTGCGAAACGCGACTGCGAAGAGGAGGGATGGCGCAACTATCCCGGCATGCGGAATCAACCGCTCACCGACCTCGCCGTTGCAGACCTCCTCGTGCACCGTGACGAGTTGGAGCGCGCCCGCCGGGAGGCCTTTCGGTGGGTGGATGGGAGTCCCGAGTCCCGGGATGTGGAGGCGGGTCATGCCCTCGCCAGGCTGGCTCGAGCACGGTGGGGTTCTCTCGCCGAAAGCGTCCCCCTGCCGCCCGAAACCTCTCCGTCCGGTTCCTGACTTCAGGCCGGCGCGCTCGCAGCGATGTCTTCGGCCTGAGCGGTCCCGGGCTCGAGGTCGTGTCGAGCCAGGAACCCATCGAGACCGGCCAAGATGACCGACGGCTGTTCGATCAAGGATGTGTGGGTGCCGTCGCGCACGAAGAGAAGCTCTGCCCCGGGAATCAACCGTTGCATCTCCAGGGACAGGTGGATGGGGGTCAACAGGTCCTTCTCTCCCGCCACGATCAACACCGGCACAGTCACCGAACCCAGGACATCTCGAGCAGAATGGTCTGCCATGTGTTGGCCCATGGCCAGGAGCATCATCGTATCGAGCGAACTGATGTGCGTGAAATAGTCCCTCATCGCTTCGGCCGGGCAGTAGAGCCGGTCGATCAGGCCGATGATGCCGGAGCCTGTGATGGCGTAGCGGGGGTCGAACACCATCCGGTGGATGTGTGAGGCCACCTTGGGGTTGCGCTTCGCTGCCTTGATCATCAGGTCGAAGACGGGCCGGCTGTACCGGAAATCGAGGAACGTGTCGGCCGGTTTCCCGTAGGAACCCAGTACCGGCACCAGCGCTCCGACCTGTTCCCGGTACCTGCGGTAGTATTCCAGAGCGACCTGGACGCCCATGCTGTGGCCGAACACGATCGGCCGGGACATCTCGATGTGCGCGGCAAGCCGGTGCAGATCATCGGCCAGGGTCTCCATGTCCACGCGAGCGGGGTCCTTGGGAGGATCGGAACGCCCGTGACCCCGGTAGTCCCATGTCACGAAGCGAAACCGCCCGCGGAAGTGGGCCTCCCACCTCTTCCAGAAGAATGTGGATACACCGATGCCGTTGCATGCCACCATGTCGGGACCTTCTCCCGCTGCCCGGTAGAACAATCGCGTTCCATCGCACCCGTCGAAAAACCCCTCGTCCACTCGCATGGATTCTCCCCCTACCCGTCTCCCGGAAGCCATCTCGTTTCGCCGCCGGTCCCGCCGCTGGACTCCTCCCCCAGCGCGGGCTCCCGGCCGCCGCCCGCGAGGACATCGGCTCCCGCATCCGCCGAACGCTGCACCCTCGAGGCACCGGTTCGATAGCGCCTCACGGCCGTCCGCGGGAATCCGTCTCGTGCACATCCCCCGTTTCGAGAATACTCTGAACCTCGGCAGGAGATTTTGCAACCGGAAAAGCCCCTCCCTCGCGGGCGGTCGGAGGAGCGGACGATGGCCGATCAAGCCCGACCCGCCGCCGATCGATCCTCGCCGACTCCACGAAAGCCGCTATAATGAGCGCAGCCGCGTCGCTCGAGGGACGAGAGTCATCGCCCGGGCGCCGGTGTCGTCGCCGTGGCGAGGAAGTTGATCAAGGGCCCCTGTCATGCCGCAACCGCAACTGGTCTCGAACACCGGCCGCACCACCTGGTGGACGGCGTTCCTGCTGGCCATCATCGCGCTGGCCTTCCGCCTGTGCCTCATGCCCTACTACTACGGCTGGGAAGAAAGCGACTACGGCAACCTCGCGATGGCCCGGGGCGTTCTCGAGTCGGGTTTCCGCGACTATGACATGCGGCACCTCCCACTGTACTATTTCCTGTCGGCGGCCGTCCTCTCGGTCGTAGATGACACCATTCTTGCCACGCACATCGTGTCCCTGGTCTCCGGCACCGCCGCGGTCATCTTCGGGTATCTCCTGGCTCGAGAAGCGTTCGGCCAACGCGCCGGGGTCCTCGCCGGCGTGCTCCTGTGTATCCAGCCCGAACTGGCGCTCTACTCCGCCTCGTCGTTGAGAGAACCCTTGTTCACCGCGCTGGTGCTCGCCGGAGGCCTGGCCCTGATCCGGCGCCGTGATCTCCTCTCCGCGACAGCCACGGGCCTTTCCTTTCTCACCCGGTTCGACAGTCTCGCCACCAATATGGTTGTGACGTTCGCCGTACTGCTTCGGCGCAAGGGGGGGCGGACATCCCCGCGGGTCGCCATCCTGGGCCCACTGGCGGTTTTCACCCTCTTCGTCGCCGGGTGGAGCGCCTACTGCAAGGTCGTGCACGGGACGTTCCTCTTCTTCCTGCCAACCGTCGAAGTCAATATCGAGACGGGAGGGGCACAGGAGATCACCGAGCGACTCCCGTTCATCCTGCACGGGCTCAAGGTCGCCGCCGCGTTGTTCTTCGTGACGCTGCCCCGTCACCTTTCGGTGGTCGTTTGGCTACTGGCGTTCGGCGCCATGGTCCGGTATCGCCGGGACCTGGGCCGGGTGTCCGCGCGTGGCACGTTGTTCCTGTACCTGGTCTTCAATACCGCGTTCTGGCTGGCGATCGGGTTTGTAGGGCAGCACGAACCCGGGCACAACCTCTATTGGAAGTGGCTCTATGTCGTGATTCCGTTCTGGCTCATCTTCGCTGCCGGCGCGGCGGTAGCGGTGGTGGACAGGCTCCGGAATCACCGCCTGTGGGCGGTGGCGACCGCCGTGGCCATGGCAGCCGCGGTCGGGTGGTCTTTCGCCGCGGAGACCGCTCGCCAGTTGAACATGAGTGCACGGCTGTACCGCCCCCAGGTCGAACTCGCCGAATGGGTCGAGGCCCACGTTCCCCCGGGCACGTCGCTGATTTTCGACAACATTCCTGCCTGCTACATCGACCGGCGGCCGCACGAGTGGCACTTCCTCTCCTGGTTCGACCTGGACATCCCGCCGGGCGACCGGGGCGCGTTGGCCAGGTTGATCGCGCGCGAGGATGTGCGGTATGTCCTCTGGTTCAAGGAGGATTGGACCGAGGCTCCTGTCATTGCGCCCTACCTCGCCGAGCCGGTCCCGCACACGATTGGCAGGTACCGGCTCGAGCCGTTGTTTCATGAAGAGGAGTACGGGTTCATATTCTATGCCGTGAAGCCCCGGCCGACAGAAGCGCAGGAACCCTAGCATGGCAGGCTCTCACGGCATTTCACAGGGAGAATGGTGCCGGTCGGATACCCGATCGGTCTGTCGAGCAACGCTGCAAGCAGCATACCGGGGTTTTCTGACATGATGAAACTGTTCGGCGCGAGCACACTGATGGCCCTCTTGGTGGCGTTCCCAACGTTGATGACGGGAGGTTGTCCGGCTGAAGACGCGGACGGAGATGGCTACGCTGCCGGCGTCGATTGCGACGACACGGACGCATCCATCCATCCGGACCAGGACGAACCGTGCGAATGCGACGGTATCGACCAGGACTGCAACGGGGTCGTCGATGACTTTCCTTGCGACTCCCCGGTTTGCGGCACGCTCGAGGAGGGAGACCTTTGCGGCGGGGACCTGGGCACCTGCGGGCCGGGCCTGAGTTGCTGCTACCCGTGCGGGATCGAGGGGTGCGATTTCGTCTGCACGCCTTCCTGCTACGACGACTGGTGTTCCGGAGGTTGTCCGCTCGTTCCCTAGCCCCCCGGCCCCCCCCGTCCCACCATGAGGCATCTGCCTGGCCCGGTGCCGCGCGACCGGAATCGTCCGGGCCCGTCAAGGCTCGAGGTCGGCTTCGAGCCTGCGGTACACGCCTCGCCTCCTGTCCTTGAGGAAAGGGTAGCGGTCCCGCACCACCCGCACCTGGCCAGGATCGACCTCGCCGGCCACGATTCCCTCACGGTTACGGGCGCCATCGAGCTGTTGACCCAGGGGATCGAGCAGTACGGAATCCCCGGCACAGTCGTACTCCCCGATGTGCCCCACCCCGTTGACGCCCAGCACGTAGGCCTGGTTCTCGATGGCTCGAGCCACCAGCAGCGCGCTCCAGGCGAATCGGCGAGCAGCAGGCCAGTTGGCGATGACCACTATCAAGTCGGTCCGAGAAGCGCGAACCCGGAACACCTCCGGGAACCGCAGATCGTAGCAGATGAGAGGAACCACGCGGACACCACGGACCTCCAGGTGCGCCAGCCTGTCGCCGCCAAGGTAGTGTCGGTGCTCGAGTCCGTAGGAGAACGGGTGGATCTTCTGGTAGGTGGCCTCGCGCACTCCGGTCGGACCGTAGACAACGGCGAGATTCTTGCCGCGGACGCCCTCGGGTCTCTCCTCCTTTTCGACCACGCCGCCGACCAACGTCACGCCGAGGCGTCTGGACGTTCTCGAGAGAAAGGCGTGTATGCGCGGCGCCTCCCCGGCGATCCGCTCGACGTTCATCGAGAACCCGGTGGCGAACATTTCGGGCAGCGCGATGAGTTCGGCACCGGTGCGGGCGGCCTCTTCCAGGAACGGGGTCACGCGCGCGAAGTTCTCCTCCGGATCTTCCCACGCCACGTGGAACTGAACACCTGCGACTCTCATGGATCCCCTTTCCGCTCGCTTTCCAGACCTGGACCAGACTGCCGAGGGTCGAGCCCGGAAGCGCACATCACCGGCCAGCCCGTGAGGAAGAGGTGTCAGTCGGAGAGCTGGAGGTTGGTGAATTCCTCCGTGGTCTCGAACGCATAGGGCGGGTACTCGTAGATCGGCGCTCGAGGCTCCGTCTGCCCCAACGAGAACCCCCACAACCCCTCATACTCGGCAGGATCTTCGCCCATCGTCGCCAGTTGATCCAGGTACTCCCCGATCGACTTGGGCTCGATGATGACCACCTTGCCCATCTTGTGAATGATGGGGCTGTGCCTGCGCGTCGCATCGTGGTCGAACAGGAGAATGCGGCGCCCGTACCGGGTGACGCCGATCACGCGGAAGGTCAGACTCTTGCCGACGCCCGGCAGGTTGAGGACGTTCCTGTCCGTTGCCAGAAACGGCGCCCCGATGCGCTCGCGGATCGACTGGATGTTGCCGACCAGTTGCTCGGCGTGGATAGGCAGGGCCCGAAGGGCGTCGTGGAGTTCGGCCGGGACCTTGCCGACGACCTTTTCTTCCATCGCTTCCTGTACCGAGCGCGCGTTGGGCGCGAAACTGTGGTGGTTCTCCATGTACCCCTTGACGGTGAACGTGTAGTAGGGGAGCACGCCCACGTCGTTGAGCACCTTTCTCAGCTTGGCCGCGTGGCCGCGCCGGGAGGCAGACGCTGTGAAGACCAACTGGTTGGTCACGATCCAGCCTGCGGAATTCAGGCGGCGGATGGCCAACTTCGCTTCCGGCGTGACCTCCATCGCGGACTCGAAATGGGTCTGGATGACGAACTGCTGGATACCCACCTTGACCGCCTTCTCCCGGAACTCGGCGAGAATCCTCTGTAGCGACGGGGTGATACGCATGGGAAGGTAGATCGGCAGCCGAGTGCCGAGCCGGACGCGCACCATTTCCGCGTACTTCGCCCCGTCCGGGCGCGCTTTGTTGGCCTCCTGCTTGCGGATCGCCATCTGGTAGATGGCGTCGAGCAGTTTCTCGAGGGTCCTGTCTGAACTCATCAGGGCGTCTCCGCCGGTGATGAGGATGTCACGAAGCTGGGAGTCGTTCTCGAAGTAGGCCATCAAGTCCCGCAGCTTCTCTTTCCATGTGCGCTTGACCTTGAGTTTGTCCAGGTCGAAGTTGAGGTAGCCATTCTGGAAATCGTACATGCGCTGGCAAGAGGCGCACAGGCCGCCGCACGCCCGGCCTGTCGAGTCCGGGATGAGAATGGCGACTTCGGGATAGCGGCGGTGGACGTTGTGATAGGGCGGGAGGAGCCATCCTGCCGCATTGGGCTTTCCGGGACGGACCGCGTCCTCCTTTTCCCACGCCACGATGTTTCCGAATTCCTCGACCAGCTTCTCGCTGTAGAGCACGTAGTCCCGGATCGCGAGGTCCGCCCCGGCCGCGAACTCCGGTTCCTCGACGTTGAGCAGGGAGAGGTAGTAGGGGTTCACGAAGAACGGAATCCCGGCGTCCCGGGCGGCGAACAGGACGGCCATCGTCTCCGGCGCGAGCGAGTCGTCGAGCATTTCGTTGAGGAGTTCCGGGGACCGAACCGCGAACCGCAGGTGGAAAAGACTCTGGTTCCACCAGTGGGATACATGCTCCCTCTTCTCCGCGCGACTCAGGCCGGCGTCGAACTTGTACCGGCTGTCGCTGGCCAACCCTCTGTCCAGGCGATCGGTGATGATGTCGATGATGCGGCGCCGGTTCCTCTCCCGGAGCTTCACCACCTCCGGATCCAGCCCGGACGGGTGCCTGTCCATCCAGCTCTCAACGGTCGCCCTGTCGATTGCCGGCCGCTCCATTTTTCCGTTGAATTGCCGAAACAGGTTGAGCATGTCCACGAAGAACGGCGGTGTACCTCCACCCCGGCGCCGCTCGCAGGCGAGCCACAACACCTTGAACGGATGGGTGACGGCATTTTCGCCGCGCAGGTTCAGGTCAACGTACTCCTTGCCTCCGTGTTCGAGGTAGTCCAGGATACGGATCGCCGCGTAGTCGGTCCACCGGAGCGCCCGAAACAACTCTACATCGCTTCCTCCTCCCCTGTACCAGGCCAACGCCGGGGGATGGCTCGCCAGGTGCGCCATCGCCATGCCGTGGATGCCTTCCAGAAACTGCTGGAGCGTCGCAGAACGCTCCAAGAGTTCCTGCAACTGTGGATTCTCCTCGAGCAAACGCTGCACGAGGCGGTGGCTCTGCGCGCTAATCGCGACCTTGTCGAGATGGTGTTGGTAGTCCATCGCTTCCTCATCTTGCCAACAGGACCACGGTTGACGTGGATCCAGATGTAACCTGTTGTCATTGTTCGCCTTCCAAGTCACTATAGCATGTTTTGGCCTCCGGGGCAAGTAACTGTCCATTCGTTATAGCACCGCCTTGTTTCTCTCGGCGTGGCGCGGGCATGCACGGGCAACGCATGGGCGCATTCGGTCCAACCGGCCCGGCTTCCTGGCAGCAGGCACGTTCAGCTACGGGAAAAACGCACAGGGTGCGAGTTTTCTGTAGACAGCGGCAAAATCCGCGGCTATATAGGGTGTGTTTTCGATCGCGGGGTGGAGCAATCCGGTAGCTCGGCGGGCTCATAACCCGCAGGTTGTAGGTTCAAATCCTGCCCCCGCTACCAGCGAGCGGGCTTCTTTCCTTCGGGATGGAGCCCGCTCTTTTTTTCTCCCCTGTTCGACCGCTCGTTGTGTCGGGTCGGGCACCGGGGCCAGTCAGCGCGGTCTTTCGGCCACACGGAACGGGTCTCCTGGCTGAGGGAACGGCTCGAGCGCCTGGCGAAGTCTCCCGGTGATGGGGAAGCCCCAGGCGTGGAACCGGTCGTTGAGGTTCAGCCTGGCGTACCGTCCGAATTCCAGCAGGAAATCCTCGAGGGGTATGTCGCTCAGGATGGGCGCCTGGGGTAGTCCCTGTTCCAAGGTGCCCATTCCCTGGAGCATTTCCTGGAACGGTGCCCATCCGAAGTCGCAGCGCAAGGCATTCAAGAAGGTCCAGGCCAGGCGCTTGTCGGATTCGAACACTTCGGACCCTGGGACCGCGAACCTGTACGAACGCAGCCTTGCCTTGGCCTGTTCCAGGGCCGGCACCGGCGCGCCTTGCTGCTCGTAGAACTCGGTCGCCATCAGTTCGGCCATGGCCCAGAGTCCCTTGCCCTCGAGTATCGTGTCCATGCGGTGCCATTCCAGGAACGGGATTGCCAGGCCGTAGGTGAGTCCCCAGGTGACATGGGACGGCCGGGTCGCCCCCAGCAGAGCTTTCAGGTGGCTCAGGCCGAAGGTGAGCACCGTGGCATTTCCGGTTACGAGGATCTGGTCGGGCAACGTGACGTCGAAGGTGACCAGTATGGACCGGCCGTTGAACGGAAGGTCGCCCACCATGTCGGCGTAGGCTTCGTAGACCCTGTCGAGGTAGGCGAGAGTCATGTCCGGCGCGGGCATTTGCTCCAGGTCTTCCGGGTGGATCACGACCGTGACGTGCTTGCCCTTCAATGCTACTTCGGTGATGCCTTCCGCGCGAACAGCGGCCATGGGCGGCGGTCCGTTGCGCAGTTCGCGTGTGCCGGCCCGATACACGGGGAGAGCGGTCCCGCCCTCCACGCGCGCCAGCACCGCCCCCGCCCCCGCTTGCTTGTGAAAGCCTCGAGCGAACAGGTACAGGATGCCATCCCGATCGGCGGTGAACGTCTTGCTCTTGCCGATCCGGTACAGACGGCCCGAACGGGGTCCCCACCCGATCTGGCCGAGGAGTTCGCCCCACCGTTCCTGCCCGCCGGAGTCGGACTCGAGACCCTCCGGACCGAACCAGGCCCGCGACGGTTCCGCCATGCGCCAGAAACCCCTGGCGGTCACCCTGATCGATTCGCCGGCTCGCACGAATCGGCCAGTGGATACCGGGCTCCACTGCGGCATGACCCAGGTCCCACCGGCGCGTACCCATGCTTTGTCCGGCACTCGAGGCCGCCCGCCGGTGTAGAGTTCCCATCCGTCGCCGAGGCCGTCCCGGTCCGTATCCGCCCGTTCCGGGTCAAGCTGCGTCAACAGCTCTTCGAAGTTCCAGACGCCATCGTCGTCATCATCTTCCAGGTACCAGTCGAGGGTGTACGTTCGGCCGTTGTAGGCGTAGTCACCCTCGACGAGCCATCCCGGGTAGAGGTCCCAGATGGTGGGAGCGCCCGGCCTCGAGACGCGTGCCAGGAAGGCGAGCAGTTCGCTCGAATCACGCGGCGAATCGGCGGCGTCGATCCAGGCCTGCAGGGAAGGGACGAAGTGGGGCCCGTACACGCGCTGCAATGCATACCAGAACAGGAAGGACTTGCCATAGAAGAAACGGTTGGCCTCCCTCTCCCGCACCGTTGCGTCCAGCGTGTCGAGGCGTTGCCAGAGGGCGAGGGGGCCGTCGAACATACACATGCTGTCGAGGTTCCATAGATTGGGCGGCTGCCAGACGCGGTGAGCGAGCTGGAGCTTGACCAGGTGATCATAGAGGTCGGCAAGGCCCTCCGCCATCCAGTGTTCGGAGAGGTTGTGCGCACCTACCCAGAAGTGGGCCAACTCGTGCACCACCACGTCAGCCCCGGGAGCGATCAAGATGCCGACTTCCTGGGCGTTGATGCCGGCAAGCCCCAGGTCGTCCTGGCGCACCTCCCAGAAATCGATGTCGTGGCCGATTTGCAGCGGCCTGCCGGAGAGACGCTCGAGAATCGGAATCGCGGTGAGAGCGGTCTGCAGGACATCCTGGGCCCACGCTTCGTCGCCAGGCAGGTAGTGAACGACCACCCGTGTGCCCCGCACGGTCGCCTCGAGCCCGTGCCAGACGTAGCGGCCATTGTTCTTCAACTCGGCCAGCTTCTCGAGGGGCGAAAACTCGGCACTGCCAGGGACCCGCACGGCTGGACGACGAGGCGATCCCGCGGCACCCGGGTCGGTGCCCGGCGCCCCGGCACCGGCAACAACGGTGCCCAAGACCAGCAGGACCCCGACCCGGCACGTCATCAGGCAGCCGGATGTCGGGCGCGTCGACAACAAACCTGCTCCTTCGCCACAGGATTTTTTCCAGCGTATCATGCCGTCCGCGAGCGTGTCAACCGCCGCCGACGTCTGTCCAAGGCCGGGGATTTTGCTGGAGACCGGAAGGTTTCGTTCCGACCACCCCGGCCGGGCGGGAGGCAGCGCTCGAGCCGTCGCGATTTCCGGCAGGCTATCAGGACGGTTTCACGCCCTCAACGATCAGATAGTCCGACCGCTCTACATCTTCTATGCCAGGAATCCTGCTGTCGTGAAAACACATCCGGTCGACGTGCGCGAAGCCGTTGGCCTCGAACATGTCGATCAACTGTATCTCATCGTAGATCCACTTGTGGGTGTGGCCCATCGAGAGCACCTGGGCTCGCCTCGTGCAGATTTCCTGGAACAGGAGCTGGATATGCTCCCGCGGTCTCCGGGCATCTCGATCAGGACGAGGTTTCGCCATTTCTTCCTGGTAGATCCGCAGGTACTTGCCCAGAAACCTCGGCCCATCCGGAACGCAGACGCGCAAGACCCCTTTCGGCTCGAGGACCCTGTAGCACGTCTTCGTAAGCCGGAAAGCATCCGGGTAGTCGAAGTGCTCCCACAGTTCGCCCGCGTAGATACAGGCGACCGAATCGTCGGGGAAGGGCAGCCCCTTGCCCAGGTTGTGATATCTTGTCTTTTTGTTGAATTCGGTCCCGGAGAGGATTCCCGACGCGACGAGCAGGTTGTCCAACCCGCCCAATCTGCTGGCCAGAAAAGCACGCAGGCTGCCGTCGATGTTCACCCATCCCGCGGGTTGAACCGGCCCGCACCCAAGATTCAGTCTCGGGCCTTCCGGCAGATCGTGACAGCTCTTCGCCATGCCCGCCCTCCTGGTTTCGTTCGCCCGGCACACCCCGCCCTTCGACACGCTCGCGGAGGCTGCCCATGTCTCCACGCCAGCGAGCGGGAGTGGCCCGGGGGCTCACGCGCGAATGGGTTCGACGCGCGGATGGTACTACCAGCCTATCCTGCCGCTCGACAGCGTTCAACAAGTTTGACAGGCGTCGCTGGACGCCTCGAGCGCGGTGGCGCGAGACGACCGGCAGATGGCGGATCCATGCGCATCGTTGGTAGCAAGCGGTGCAGAAAGTATAACGGCAAGAAGGTGCGGACAGCTACTGGGCGGGGGAAAGGATGTTCTCGAGGTCCTTTTCGGCGGTCGTGATGGGCATGAGGTTGAACTTGTCGACCAGCACATCGAGCACATCCGGTGTCACGAACGCGGGCAAGGCCGGCCCGAGGCGAATGTTCTTGATACCCAGGGAAAGCAGTGTCAGCAAGATGGACACCGCCTTCTGCTCGTACCAGGACAGGATCATCGAAAGCGGCAGACTGTTGACATCCGTGCCGAAGGCGTCCGCGAGAGCCAGCGCGATCTTGACCGCGGAGTAGGCATCGTTGCACTGCCCCACGTCGAGCAACCTCGGAATGCCGCCGATATCACCGAAGTCGAGCTTGTTGAACCGGTACTTTCCGCACGCCAAGGTGAGGATGACCGAGTCGTCAGGGGCAGAGGTGGCGAACTCGGTGTAGTAGTTCCGCCCGCCCTTGGCGCCGTCGCAGCCGCGGACGAGGAAGAAGTGCTTGATGTCTCCCTTCTTGACAGCGTCGATCACCTTGTCCGCGACACCGAGCACGGCGTTGTGGCCGAAGCCCACCGTGATGGTCTTGTCCGGGCCATCCTCCGCGAACCCCGGGGCCTCGAGGGCCGCTTCGGTCACCGGCGAGAAATCCATGTTGGAAATGTGCGTGACTCCCGGCCAGGCGACGAGGCCGCTGGTGAAGATCCGGGCCTTGTAGCTGTCCTTGGGCCGCTGGATACAGTTGGTGGTCATGAGAATGGCGCCAGGAAACGCCTCGAACTCCTTCCGCTGGTCCTGCCACGCGCCACCGTAGTTGCCGACCAGGTGCGGATACTTCTTCAGTTCCGGGTAGCCGTGGGCAGGGAGCATCTCGCCGTGGGTGTACACATTGATACCCTTGCCTTCTGTCTGCTTCAACAAGGCCTCGAGGTCCTTCAGGTCATGCCCGGATATCAGGATGGCCTTGCCTTTTACCGGCTCGATACGCACCTGCGTCGGGACAGGATGCCCGTAGGTCGTCGTGTGGACCCTGTCGAGCATCTCCATCACCTTCAGATTGACCTGACCGCACTCCATGCAGAGACCGAACAGCTCATCGACGGTGGGATTATCACGCGTGACGTAGTCCAGCGCGCGATAGAAGAAGGCGTGCACGCCATCGTCGGTCTCGCCGAGTATCCGCGCGTGCTCGGCATAAGCTGCCGTGCCCTTCAGGCCGTAGACCAGCAGCTCCTCCAGCCCGGTGAGGTCCGCCCCCAAACGATCCATGCGCGTTCGGATGGACACCTCGAGACCCTGGAGCACGAGCGCATCGATATCGTCCGCCGGCTCGAACCCAGCCGGGCCCTCGAGCCGCTCTGGCTCGATTCCCCTGGCCCGGGCGGCTTCGACATACAGTTCGCGCGCCCGGTCGCGCTGGGCCACCATGTCGAGGATCAGGGTCCGGAGCCGTTCCGGGTCGAAATTCACGTTGGTCACCGTGGTGAACAGCGCTTCGACCATCGCGGTGTCGAGCTGGCTGTCCGGCCGGCCGAGTTCCCGCGCCCGGTGCGCATACATCGCCATTCCCTGCGTCGCCCACATCAACAGGTCCTGGAGCGCCGCCGTCCGCGCGTCCTTGCCGCAGTTGCCCATGACGGTACACCCGGTACCGCCGGTCGTCTGTTCGCACTGATAGCAAAACATGTCCATTGACTTCTCCTTTCCTTCCGTTTCCGCTCCGGCCCTCGTGCCGGGCATCATTGAACCAGGGCTACGAACCAACACGGGCCGCTCACACTGCCCGGCGCTCGTTCACCAACTTCGCCACCTGTATGTCACCTCGAACACCAATGGTGTGCACCTCTACCGGCGTCGAGGGCGCTTCCGACCGTACCGCCTCCACCGCCGCGTCGGCGATGCCACCACAACACGGAACCTCCATGCGCAGCACCGTGACTCGAGATGGCCTCGCCAGCGCCACGATCTGCCTCAGTTTCTCCCGGTAGTAGTCCAGATCGTCCAGCTTCGGACACCCTACCAGCACGGCACGGCCGGCAAGGTACCGGCCGTGGAATCCCGGCAAGGCGAACGGCACGCAATCGGCGCAGACCAGGAGGTCCGCCCCCTTCAAGAACGGTGCGTGCGGAGGAACCAACATGATCTGCACGGGCCAATGCCGGAGTTCCGAATGCCTCTCCCCCGCAGGCGCGGCGCCTGCGGCCCCGCCGGCTGACACCTCGAATGGTCGAGGCCCGTCGAAGGTTCGCATGGCCGACCCCGGACACCCGCCCCCCCCGTGTCCCACTCCATGCCCCGCCGCGTGGAGCGCCGCTCGAGCACTTTCCCAGGGAAAGACCGCCCCGCCGGCGCCAGGAACATCGGTGCCCGAAGACACGGCAGCGGCACCCGGCCGCCCAATCTCCTGCAAACTGGCCGCCACCGCCACCTCGTCGAAATCGGCAGCCTCCCGTTCCTCGATCGTGATGGCCCCCTGGGGACAGTCCCCCAGGCAGGCGCCCAGCCCGTCGCAGTAGACTTCACTGACGAGCCGGGCCTTCCCATCCACGAGTTCTATCGCCCCCTCGGCACAGGCCGTCACGCACTCGCCGCACCCATCACACTTTTCTTCGTCTATCCGAACAATCCTACGCTTCATCGGTCGCTCCTCAACAATGCCGGCAAATCCGACAACCTCGCCCGGGCAAGATGCTCGCGCACCTGCCGGTTCACTGTACCGAGCAGCCCCCCAACAATGCAGGCTCCCTCGCACTTCGGGCTGGCGAACATGCACCCCCGTATGCGAAACGGCCCCTCGACCGCTTCGTAGACATCCAGGAGCGTCACTTCCTCGACATCCACGGCGACCCGAAATCCGCCTCGAGGCCCGCGAACAGAGTTCACGAGCCCACGGCGGGCCAGACGCTGAAGCACCTTCGCAAGGTGACTCTCCGAAACAGCAAGCGCCTTGGCGACATCCTTGAGCGTCATCCACCCCTCGCCATGCTCGGCGAGCAGGGCCATGGCGTGCATGGCCAGCGCCGCTGCTTCCGAGAATCGGACTACTTCAGACATTCCGGCAACCCACAATTCAGGATAACAGGACCCTAAATACCTTTTTTGGCCCAAACTGTCCAGCTTTTTCGCCCCGAACGTTGCTTTTTCTTCAAAACAGCGTTCGACGCGCGACAAGACGCCGCTCCGCCGCCACCTTCAGACCGCGGAAGCTTCCTGTCTCTCCTTCTCCAATGCCTTGACGTAGCGAATACGCAGGTCGTAGAGGAGGTGGCAAAGCAACTCGCTCTCTTCGGATGTGAGGTTGCCTCGAGTCTTCTCCTGGAGCATGGCGAGGATGTCTATGGTCTGATGAGCCATCTCGAGGTTGCGTTGTGCGGCAGTGCCGTCGGGCAGGGCGCTGTGCCCGAGGTGGTGCATGGCAGAACTGCCCAAGGATATGACGAACGTGTTGAAATCGATTCTTTCCGGCGCCTTGCCCCCTGCTTCACGGACTTCGCGCACGAACGACCTGGTACGGGCCTCCTGTTCGGCGGTGTCTTCTCCCTTGCCACAGTCGCAGGGGCTGTCTGTCCTGTCAGTCATGGTTGTTTCCTCATCGTGATGCACTGCCCCGGCCGGGATGCTGACGCGCGGCAGTCCAGCCGTGGCCCGGGGTCTGCCTTGCGGCTTCCCGTCGAGCCCGGTGCAGTCCCACCCGCGAGGCGCCGGAAGTGCCGGTCGCCCCCATCACCTCGAGACGGTTGCGGGAACCCTGCCCGGCCCCCTCCCCTCTCGAGCGCCTGCTCACCCCTGGTTCACAGGGATACGGGTACAGTATATATCACGTTTCCGCGCTGGATAAGGCAGACAATACTTCTTCTTGCCCAGGCGCGAACCACGGCGGTCTCGAGGTCCCCGGGAGACCGGGTCACGACGCCGTTGACCTTGCGAATCACATCTCCGGGCTTGCCCCCGATCTTGGCGATGCGTCCCCCCTGTCTGACCTCGGTGATGAGCAGGCCTTCCGTTGCGGAGAGCTGGTACCGGGCGGCGATCGCCGAGTTCAGGGCGACGACCTTGATGCCCAGCCTTTCCGAGATGATCTGTCTGACAAGTTCGATCGGAAACTCGACGCTTTTTACCTGGAACGACAACGGCTCATCGGCGCCGCGCCTTGCGACCGTCAACTGGAGTTCGTCGCCGACGCCCAATTGCCGCAGGGCGCTTTCGTAGACCTCGATGGAGTCCACCCTGGCCCGATCGAGAAAGAGCAAGCGGTCACCCACCTCGATGCCCGCCCCGGCGGCCGGTCCGTCTGCCTGGAGCCACGTGACGACGACCTCGGGACGGTGACGATCTCCGAAATGGGAGTAGCCTTCGTCCACTTCCATGCCGATCCAACCGGGCAGGCGGGTACCGAATGCGATCAGGTCTGCGACCACCCTCTTCGCCTTGTCTATGGGGATGGCGAAA
This sequence comes from Myxococcota bacterium, assembly GCA_024278455.1. Lineage (GTDB taxonomy): Bacteria > Myxococcota_A > UBA796 > JAJRTE01 > JAJRTE01 > JAJRTE01. The sequence goes on along the minus strand of JAJRTE010000306.1, from coordinate 42,566 downwards.
CCGAGCCCCTCGGCGCCCCCGTAGATGGCGGTATTGATACCGACCACCTGCCCGAGGATGTTCAGTAGCGGTCCGCCGGAGTTTCCGGGATTGATGGCGGCGTCTATCTGGATGAAGTTCCTGTAGGTCCGATCTTCGACCTTGAACGAACGGTGGACGGCACTCACGACACCGGTCGTGACGGTGTGCGAAAGGCCGAACGGGTTGCCGATGGCAATCACGGTTTCGCCGATCATGAGGTCTGCGGAAGTCCCCAGGGGAGCGGGGCGAACGTCGAGCGGTTCGAGGGCTCTCAGAACGGCCAGGTCGTTGTCGGGGTCGCTCCCAATGACTTCACACTCGACCTCCCGGTCATCTGCCAGGGACACGACGATCCGGCTCGCGCCGCTGACGACGTGGTCGTTGGTCAGGATGTGACCTTCCCTGTCGATGATGACCCCGGACCCGATGCTGGCCCTCTCCAGCCGCTTCCGCGGCACCATGCCCTGGAAGAAATCCTGCAGCATGGTGTAGGGGGAAGTGAACGGTGCACTCTGAACCATCTGCTGGGCGGTGATACTCACCACTGCGGGAGCCGTCGCCTCCACGACGGCCACGACGGCGTTCCGGCGCGCTGCGTCCTGGACCGGCGCCGAGGCGCGCGCGCCGCCAACGCCGGTGCAAAGCGCCACGACGAACGACAACGTGAGCAGAATGCGGGAGTGTGGAGCGAGCACAGCCCCTGTCCGCATGCGCGCCATTGGATTCTCCTCGAATCGTGGTCCGGCCTGGCATCGCAGGTATCCGCGACCTTGCCCGGCAGCGATTCCCGCGCGTTCACGTCTTCAAACTAAGCCCTTGCGGACGCCACGTCAAGGTCGGCGCCCGCTGCCCCCCTTCCCTGCCGCCGCGTCCTCGACACGTTATTGTGTTGCATTCTGGCAGGCTCGCGCCATAAATAGGGGGTCACGCTCGCCTCGAGGAGGATCGATGGCTCCCGCGAAACGCCAGATGGCCAGACGGTGGATGCGACCTTGTTGCGTCCTGTTGTTCCAGTTGTTCCTAGTGTCCGCGCTCTCTTCCGCAACCGCCAAGGAACCACAGACCCCCGAGCAGATGTACGAGTACGCTGTCCGGCAGTTGGACCGCGGCTACTACGAGAAGGCGGTCATGATGTTCGAGCGGATCAAGACGCGATACCCGTTCAGCAAGTATGCCGTGCTATCGGAACTCAGGATTGGAGACGCCCATTTCAAGAAGGGGGAGTACCTCGAGGCCGTCGACGCCTACCGCAACTTCATCAAGCTTCACCCCAGGCACCCGGAACTGGACTACGTCGTCTACCGTATCGGTCTGAGCCAGTTCAAGGACGCTCCGAAATGGGTACAACGCGACCAGACATCGACACGGCAGATGCTTGCCACCATCGCCCGGTTCGATGAACGTTTCCCGGACAGCGAATATCTCGACGAGGTCCTCGAGATGCGTGCTGAAGGCCGTTCGAGGCTGGCGCGAGGCGTCTTCGCCATTGGGCAGTTCTACTATCGCCGGGGACGATACAACACCCGCGGCCACGAACGCGAAGCGGCGTTCGGAGCAGCGCTCGGCCGGTTCGAACAGGTGCTCGACGAATACCCCGACGTGACCGACGTGGCCGTTGACGCCATGTATCACATCGGCTTGATCCACCTCTCGCTCGGGGAGATGGACAAGGCTGCCGAGACGCTCGATCGGCTCAAATCCCGCTACCCGGACGCCGATTCGGCCATCGACGCGCTCGGGGAGAAGGTCGCACGCGCGCTCGAGCGTACCGAGCGCGGGGAGGCGCGCCAGCGGCGGGACGAATTGGAGCCTGGAGGCCCAGGGGCCGGTGGGAGCGACGCCAATCGCCCGGAACCGTGGGGCACGCTCGAGACGACCCCTGCTCCGCCTCGAAACAGGGTGGACAACGAGGAGCCCCCCCCGCCATCACGGCGTGAAGACGATGACTTCATGCCGGCCCTCGAGCCCGGGCCCACCGAACCCGGTGAAAGCACCGGCCCCGCCACGGACGGCGAGGCACAGCCGCCCGTCGAGAACCCCGACCCCCCTCCCCCACCTGTCGAGGACGATTTCATGCCACTGCTCGAGCCGGCCACAGGCACATCCGAAACAGGACAGGACGCCTATCAAGCAGGCGGCGGTGCTTCCGATACGGCGGACACGCCGGTGCCTCCTCGAGCCGATCCCTGAACCGTGCCCGCACGGCCCGCGGCCGGGGGGCGCAGCCACGCTTTCAGAACCTGCCTCGCCACCTTGTTCGTTCCGGTCCGGGGGAGCCTGTCCACGACCGACAGCGTGACGGGTATCTTGTAGTCTGAGAGGTGTTGCCTCGCGTAGGCCTCCAGGGCCCCCGCGTCGAGTTCATTTCCCGGAACCGCCTCCAGGAACGCGACAGGAACCTCCCCCTTGACCGGGTCGGGCCTGCCGATGACGGCTGCGTCGGCGACGCCGGGGTACCGTCTCAGCACTGCCTCGATCTCCGCGGGAAACACCGAGTATCCCCCGTGCTTGATGACCTCTTTCTTTCTCCCGGCGAAGTGGATGATGCCGAGCGGCCCGCGACGGACCAGGTCGCCGGTCCGAATCCAGCGGCGTTCCCACTGGGCGTCCGCGGTGGCCGATGTGTTGGCATGGTACTCTCTCAGCACGCCCGGGCCGGTCACTACCAGTTCACCCACCGTGCCGCGGCGGACGGGTCTGCCGTCGCCGCCGACCACGCGGTAGCGGTAGGGAGGCAGAGGTATGCCCATGAAGTCGCCGAGACCGAACCCGGTGTAGGGCGGTGAGATCTTGATCGTCACCACGCCGGACAGCTCGACCATCCCGTAGCCTTCGGCGAAGATGGCCTCGCCGAGCGGCAGGTCGATCCCCGGGATCGCCACCGTGGCTCCCATCTTCTTGAACCGAAGGGCGAGATCCTCCGGCATGACGTCGGCAGCACTCATCCACAATCTTACCGATCGAAGGTCCCGCCTCTGCGCACCCGCGTCGAGCATCATGCGGTACATGGCGGGGACGCCGAGAAAGGCGTTGGCCTTGCGTGACTCCAGGGCGTCCAGGGCTGCCACGGGATGGAAACGTGGCATGAAAAACGTCGGCACGCCGCCGATCGCCGCTCCCAGCAACCCGACCAAGCCCATGATATGGGCCACGGGCAGCCCCACGACCAGTTCGTACCGCCCTGCTATTCCGGACAACAACAGCATGCGGGACGGTTGATCGAGCAGGCCCCGGTGGCTCAGGACGGCCCCCTTGGGGTGCCCCGTCGTGCCGGACGTGTACAGGATGGCCGCCACATCGGAAGGACGGGGGCATGCTCGACGCCAACGGCCCGAAAACCAACCGCGACCCGCGCCACTACCTCGACGCGATGCGTGCCCGGCGGCCTCCATGTCCGAGACGACCTGGTCGACTTCGAGGACCACTCCCCCAGCGTCCTCGACCACGTAGGCCACCTCGTCTTCCGACATCTGGGGATTGACGGGAACGAACACGCCACCGGCTCGAGACACTGCCAGGCAGGTGAGAAAGAAGTCATAGCCGTTGGCCCCGCTGACGACCACCCGGCGGCCGGCAAGACGCGGCTCGAGGAGATCGGCGACCCGTTCCACGACCCCGGCTGCCTGCCGGAACGTCAGCGTGCCGGCGCCTCCGGCCAGCCCGATACCGCCTGGCTGTTCCACCATGCGCCGGTCCCCGTATGCCCCGGCGAGCCGGTCGAGGAGCGTCCCGAGAACGCCACCTCGAGATACGAACAGCCTGGAACGTTCCGCCCACGACAAAGGTGTCATCATGAACTCCCCGCGCTTTTCCTGAGAAGTGGCACTCGCCCCACCCCGGCGCGGTGGTCCGGCGCCCGGCCTGTCACGCTGCCAACGGTTCGACCTTCGATTATGCGCGGGCGCCCCGACAGTGGCAAGCGACACGCGCACGCGCGCGGCCAAAGGCTGCGGAACCCTCGAGGGGGGGGCCGCGTCAGGCTGGAGCCGAATGGGTCATATCGGTGGTGGGCGAGGCACCGGAGACAGGCGGGATGGAGAGCCCCTCGACAATCCGGCCGTTCCATGGAAAGGCTGCGATGAAGCGAATCCGCGTGGATTCCCGTGAGAGCTGCTTCAGGGCTTCGTCCAGTGCCGTCCGGGCCCGTGCCAGAAGCTGGTGCGCCTGCTCGAACATCCCCGCGCTCGAGGCAGCCTCGGCGGCCCGGAGGAATGCGCGCTGGGGAAAGGGGAGCAGGTGCGGAGCGGTCTCCGCGCGCGCCAGCACCTGTCGGAACAGGGCCCACGACTCGCCGTGATGGCCCAGCACCCGGTGAGATTCTCCAAGCCCCTCGAGAAGCGCCGGCTCGAAGCCCTTCAACCCGGACGCGCGCGAGGCGTCGAGGGCCGAGGCGAAGATGACCAACGCCCGTTCCGGGTTGCCGCGGCTGAGTTCCAGTTCGCCCCGGCGGACCTGCTGTTCGATCTGCAAGTGGCGGTTCGGCGTGTCCTCGAGAAGGGCGTCGACACGGTCGTACTGCCGCGCGGCTTCGCGCAACTCACCCATGATCCAGAGGATTTCACCCAGGTTCCCCGCCGCGTTCATCTCGACCCTGACGTGGCGCAGCCGCCGGCTGAGCCGAATGCACTCGTCGGTGTACCTGCGCGCGTCCTCCAGGTTTCCAATGCGGTAGGATGAGTAGCCCACGTTTCCCAGGGCGACCGCCTCCTCTCGCCGATCGCCGACCTCCCGCTTGAGCGCGAGTGCCCGCACGAGACTTTCGTGCCCCTCCTCGAGCCGGCCCAAGTTGAACAGCTCGACCGCGATGTTGCCTTCGACGATGGACTTGGTCCACAGGTCGGAGTCATCCAACAGGGCGAGAACCTCCTTGAAGGCATCGTGGGCCTCGACGGCCCGCCCGAGCGCGCTCAAGGCATTGCCGCGAGCCACCATCAGGTTGATGTCTTTCTCCATGCCGAGCGACTCGGCACCGGCCAAGGCCTTTTCGACCGCGTCCAGGGCATCTCGAGGCCGGCCCATGTCCGCACAGATGATCGAAATCGAACCGTAGACGACCGGCAACCGCTCCGGACAGTTCGCCGTGGCAATTGCCAACGCACGATCGAGTTCCTGCTTGGCGACTTCCGACTCGCCGTGCCGCTGGTGCCATCGCGCCCGGACCTCGAGGGCCTCCACCAGGCTGTGGTGTCGTTCGTGCGTCTGTGCCGATTCGACCCAGGCGTCGAGAAGCCTGCGGTCTTCTTCGTGCTCGCCCAGTTTGCTGAGTTCGTTGTGGAGGTGACGGTAGGCGTTCAGCATCCCTCCCACATCGCCCCGGCCGCGGCAGACCTCGAGCAGCTTGTAGAGCCACCTGACCGCTTCTCGATGATCGTGCCGCGCGATGCAGATGTCTGCGGCCTTGCGGAAATGGCGGGTCTGGGCCAGCGGCTCGCCGATGTACTCGTGGTGCGCGGCCAGGGCGAGCCACGATTCGTCATCGACGATGCCCCCGCGCTGGGCCTTGATCTGCTGGACGCATCGCCGGTGAAGCAGGCGTCGGAGTTCGAACGGGAGGGTTTCGTGGAGCGCCTCGCGGACCTCGGGACGATTGAAGAACATCCTGTCCGACGCGCCGCGCTGGTAGTACAGGAGTTTGGCCTGTTGGCCGAGCCGGAGGTGCTCCTCCACGGTAGCGATGTCCAGCCTCTGAGGGTGGAGGCCGGCGACATCCCGGGCGGTGAACGACAGGCCGACCACGCTCGCGACCTTCAACGTGAGCTGGGCGTCCTGGGGGAGACTCTCCACGTTGACCAGTGCCAGGGATTCGAGCCGGTCCGGGATGGTCAGTCCGTGATGGTATCCTGTCAGGGAGGCCACGCCACCGTCCACGACGATGTGCCCGCGATCCTTGAGAATGTTGAGCCAGGCTTCGATGCGGAGCGGATTTCCTTGTGCCTTTCGGGAGAGGAACGCCTCGAGTTCGGAGTCGAGGTAGGTGGCGTCGAGGAGATTTCGAATGAGTTCGGCGGATTCGGCTGGCGCGAGGGGGCCGAGCCGGATGTGGATCGATGCCGGGGCGTCGTCGAGCCCGGCGAACGGGTCTTCTCCGTCACTGGAGTGCGACCTGTGCGCGGTGACCACGGCGAGTCGAAGGTGCGAAAGCACGGGAGCCAGGGCCAGGAGAACCGACCGGGACGGTTCATCGAGATGATGGGCGTTGTCGATGATGACGCAGCGCGCGATGTCCCGGCAACCATGGTCGAGGCAGTCGACGATCGCGTCGTGGAGCACGCGCAACCGCTGGTCCGGCGTCAACTGGGCCATGACCGGGTCCGGCGGTGCGGGAATACCGGCGATCGGTGCCAGGTGGACGCAGGTCTTTTGCAGGTCCTCCGGCAGGGTTTCGAGCCACGTGGTAAACACTTCGCGCCTGGCGTCGTCATCGAGCTGGTCGTCGGCGCCGATGATGTCGAGGAGAAGGCCTCTCCAGGCGCGGAATGGCTCGGAATGTGGTACGAGGGCGTAGTCGTGGGAGTCGACGAGGCGGACCTCGCCGGCGTCGCGCACCAACCTCCGAATGTGGTCCAGGAGCCTGGTCTTGCCGGTCCCTGCTTCCCCGGAGATGCGAACCAGCGCGCCGGAACCATGTCTCAACCGGTCGTGGACCTGCCGGAGCTTGAGCTTTTCCTCCTTCCTTCCGGCAAGGCCGATGCCACGTCGCTCCACGCCCACGCGGTCCTTGAGCGCGAGCAGGTAGGAAGCGGAAACGAGCGCGTGCTTGCCTTTGACCCGAAGCAGTTGCGGCCGACTCCATGAGGCCCGGTCGCTGGTTCGCCGGGCGACGGTCGTCTCCGCCAGGACGGACCAGGGCCTGGAGGCGGTCATGAGGCGTGCCGCCAGGTTCATCTGGTCGCCGAGCGCGCTGATCTTGGCGAGCGCGCGGCAGCCGATGCGCCCGACGTAGAGCCTTCCGGTCGTCATGCCGATGCGCTGGCCGGACACCACGCCGGCCTCGCGCGTGTGCCGTTGCATCGCCTGTGCACAACGCACGGCCTGGCCCACGGGATCTTCGATGGGAACAGGTGCACCGAACAGTACGATGAGCTTGGCCCCCTTGTCCCCGGCCTCGAACTCGCTCAGGAATCCCCCGTGTGCTTCAACCAGGGACTGCATGGCCCGATAGTGGCTGTCGAGCGCGTCGAAGCAGTCGAGTCCCGAGAAATCGAGTCCGCCGAACGAGACGAACAGCACGGTGATGCTCTGATGACGTCGCAGGAACTCGAGCGTTCCTTTCGCTGCGCTCTCCCGGACCGTTGCGGGGACCAGCGACAGGTGCCACGATTCGATGGGCCTCGGGTTCGAGGAAGGCGGCCCGGCTGTCACCTCCCAGGACGGCGACACCGGCACACGAAGGCGTGCGAACCCGCCGTCTTCCCTGTCCCACAGGGAGGGGGTGGCCAGCACGCGAACGACTCGAGGCGATGCCCACACTTCCCCGGCAACCGCCTTGTGCTCCGCCTGCGCCGCCTGGTCGAGCGCCTCGCCGACCAGGGCGAGTTCGAGACGGATGCCAGGGTCTCCGACGATACTGTTCAGCAGGGTCCCGCAACCGACGCCCACCTTGTGCGCTATCCGCACCTCCCCCTCCGGCGTGCTCACCAGGGCATCGTCGCACAGGGACCTGGGAAGCTCCGCCGCGCAGGAGACCGCGGTTCGCACCAGCGCCTCGAGGTTCCCTTCGTCCCCGACGAACGCGACGGTCAGGGCGTCGCCCCCGATTTTGACGGGAATTCCGCCGAACCTGTCCACCACGTCCAGGAGGGCGTTGAAGTACTCCGCGATGGTGCGCTCGAGTATCTCCGCACCCTCGGGGCCAAGCTGGGCGAGCGCCTCGCTGAGACCTGTGAACCCGGCGACATCGACGAACAGGATGGCGGCTTCCCGGTGGCCCCGGGTGGCAAAGTCGGGCACCGCCAACAGAATGGGGGGGATCAGGGGCCGGAGTTCGGGGTCGAAGTCCATTCGGTGGTCCGCCTGTGCTGGTCGGGCGCCGGCCACCGGCGCTCGAGGCCGATCCGGGAGTCGGAAACGATAGCGAGCAGGGGCAGCCACTCTGCCCTGCTTCGCATCGGCCGCTCGAGACGACTTCATTAGGGAAAAAGCGCGACAGGAGCGAGCGCCCGGCTGCCTTGCGGGGCGATCCAGTGCGGAGCTTCAAGACCGGCACCGTGTAGCGGTCTCGGTGATGGGAATCCGGAAAGCGGTGGAGCCGGCACGCCAATGCCAACATTTCTTCTGCACGGATCTACAGTTTTCCTCCCACCCTGCCGTTTCTACTGATTGAGGGGTCAGTGCCCTCGGGGACTGGCCTGCCTCCCGCAGGGGAGAGGCCGGATCCCAGGGGATCCGGTCCGGTCCGTAGTACCTCGAGAGCCTGCCAGAACCCGGACAGAGCCACGTCGCGTGGAATGGCGTGGACCGCCCGGCAGAATGGCGCCTACCTTCCGGCCCGAGCGCATGGGAGCCAGGCACCCAGGCAGAAGGCGATCGGGGAATCATTCATGGCGTGCCCACCCCTTTCCACGGGCATGCAGCAGCAGGGAGGAAACGGTGAGAAGCCATATCGGTCAACGATCAACGCGGTGGACACTTCCGCTCGTCATGGGGATGCTGGGGCTCGCCGCGCTCCCGGCAGCAGGCGGGCATGCCGTCGATCCACCGGCAACAGGAATTGCTTCGGAAGGGCACATCGGCACATCGACCCGGACAGCACCCGGCACCATGGGGTCCAGGCCGACACTCGAAGCCGCTGCACCGGCAGACGACACGGGCCTGGCTCCCGGCAGCCAGGCCAACCGCTCGGATGGGTTTCCCGTCAGGCGAATCTCCTCCGGACGCTACAGTTTCGACATCGTTGACGGAGAGGTCCTGGTTCGTTTGAACCGTTTCGACGCTGCAAACGCCACGTCACTCAAGGAGCGGATGCCCCTCCAAATCCTGGGCGAGGCTCCCCGGAGTGGCATTCTCAGGGTGGCAGTGCCGGATGGGGCCTCCCTGGCCGGGTTCATGCGGGACCTTCGCGCGGCGCCAGAGGTTCGGGACGTGTTTCCCAACGCGGTCACGCGCGGCGCTTCCTGTCCGACCGGCGGATACGACGACCTGGCATGGTACCTGGACCGCACGCGGCAACGGGACCTGTGCCGTTCGGTCGACTGCACCATCCTCGAGGACGTCGTGGTGGCGGTGCTCGACACGGGCATGGCCTACGAGACCTGGTCGGACGACGAGTATGACTACCTGCTCGCCAAGGATTTCGAGGCGGTGACGTTCGTCCCGGGGTACGATTTCGTCAACGACGACACCCATCCCAACGACGACAACATGCACGGCACACACGTGGCGAGCTTGATCGGCGCGCTGGGGAATGTGGTCGGCGGCGCGCCATACGTCCAGCTCATGCCACTCAAGGTGCTCGACGAAGAACGCACCGGGACCGAGTTCGACCTGATCGAGGCCATCTACTATGCCGTGGACAAGGGTGCGGATGTCATCAACATGAGCCTGTCGTTCGGCCTGGGCTACTACCCGAGCCCGGCCCTCCAGGACGCGGTGGCCTACGCCGCCGAAGCCAACGTGGTCATGGTCTCCTCCTCCGGGAACGACGGGGCCGACGGGGTCACCTTCCCCGCCGCCTTCCCCGACGTCATCGGCGTCGGTGCCACGGGCCTCGGTCCCACGGGCACGGCGGAACTCGAGGAATCCGTTGCAGGCGACCACGATGACAACGCCGCCCCCCAGGGCGACATGCGCGACGAGCGCACAAGCTACTCCAACGGTGGCCACGCCCTGAGCCTGGTCGCCCCCGGCGGCCGCATCGACACCGACTTCAACCGGGACGGCTACCCCGACGCACCGCTCGGCGTCGGATTCGAGGAAGGAAAACCCACCGAACTCGGCTACTGGTTCATGGCCGGGACCTCGCAGGCCGCAGCGCAGGTCTCGAGCGCCGCTGCATGGCTGGTCGCCCTCGGCGCCACGCCCTACGAAGCCCACAAGGTGATGATGAGCAGTGCACGAGACCTCGGCCAGCCCGGGTTCGACGCCGACTTCGGCGCCGGCATGCTCGACATGGCTGGCGCGGCCGAAACCCTCGTGCTCAGCGCTGAACCGGAACTGTTCGGGGACGCAAGCGACTGGTTCGTCAATACCATGGTCTGGCTCGAGGCGGCGGACGAAAAGGCAAACGACGAAAAGGCAAACGACGAAAAGGCAAACGACGAAAAGTCAAGCGACGACATGGAACATGACGAGAAAGGGGAAAAACTCCGGGCGGTTGCTCGAGTCCAGGTCATCGACCGCGAACTCAGACCGGTTCCGGGCATCACCGTGGCCGGCTCGTTCTATGGGTCGGTGACCGAATTCCAGCATATCGCCGTGACCGACGCGAACGGGTTCGCCTACATTCGGTCAGGGACTCCGGAGTTCGCCTCGGAGGAGGCGAGCGAGAACGGGGTCGTCATCGGGTTCCAGGTGGATGCGGTGATACCCCCGGAGAATCCCCAGCTCGGCGTGCGTCCCTATGGCATGTTCTCTCTCTCCCCCGCGGCGGCTGAGGTGTTCAGCCGGTTCATGGAGGAACCCAAGATCGGGGAGTCGGTCCTTTTCTTCGAGATCAGCCCGGATTACAAGGTGGTGGACACATTCGTCGACAACCCCAAGGCCCTGGTCCACTCCTACATGCTCAAGCTCGTCGGACCGGGGACGATGGCTGGTCCCATCGTGCTGGCCATCGACGAACGGTTCGCCGACGCCCTGACCAAACCCAACGGTCGGACCGTGACCAAGATCAAGGAGACCTTCGACCAGCCCCTCTACTCCGGGTGGGGCTACGTCAAGAAGGTCACCGCGTTGCTGGTGGCCACCAGTGACGACGACGGCAACCTGGTCCAGTACCTGGTCCTGCCCGTCGACCCGGCCATGGGTCAACTGGACCTCGACCACACCTACCCGGTCGTCAACGCGCCCAGATTCCGGTTCCAGGACGCCAACCGTATCCTCGGCGACAGCATCGAAGACGCGGGCTTCGTGGACGAGTTCCCCAACTCCAGTTGGAAAGGTTACTTCGCCTCGGTATCCCTCGGTGACGGGTTCATCTCGAGTTCCCTCGGCACCGGGTTCATCTCGAGTTCTCTCGGCACCGGGTTCATCTCCAGTTCTCTCGGCACCGGGTTCATCTCCAGTTCTCTCGGCACCGGGTTCATCTCGAGTTCCCTCGGCACCGGGTTCATCTCCAGTTCGCTCGGTGTCGGGTTCATCTCCAGTTCCCTCGGCGCCGGAGAGGACCAGCAGCCGGGCTCCGGCGCGCTGAACATACAGAACGTGGACCCCAATGCGCTGATCACGGAGTAGTCCCGACCTCGCCCGCCCCGCCGTTTCCCCAGGACAGCCGTCTCAATGCAGCTCCAGCTCACCATCACCCGGATCGCCGGTCATGCCAATGTCGCCACCTCCCTCTCCTTCCTCCCCTCCCGACGCCGTGGCACCTTCCTGCGACGAGGTCGTTCCATCCGGCGCGACCTCTTCCTGCGAAGAAGATCCGGCCGGGGCTTCCATGAGCGGTTTCAGCACAGAGGGGTCGCTACAGGTCAGGACCGGCGCACCGAAGGCGCCGGGAAGGAGTTTTTCGTTCAGGCCCTCTCGGTAGAGGTCTTGTCGAGCCGCCCGGACAGCCTCGCCCAAGCTCTCCCCTTGCGTCACCTGGTCATAGAACACGCGGGAGAAGGTACCGACTTCTCTGAACGTCACCTTGTCACGGTACGAGATCACCGCACCCACACCCTCCCGCACGAAGTCTCGAGGCACCCCGTAGTCAGACACCTCCGCGCCAAGCTCGCAGGACGCGAAAAAGACGATTAGAGGCCGGTAGCTCCCCCCCAGGATCCGCCGGATCAGGAGACGGTCCAGGTAGGTAGGTCCGCCGTCGCTGTCGACCTGCGCCACGGGGGGATAGGTCTCCTGGTCATCCTGCCCACCATGCCCGATCCACTGGAGGATGTGAGGCCTGAAGGCGTCGATCTGGTCCGCCACCTCCTGGTCGCTCAACCCTGTTTCGAGAACACGACACTGCACGCCTCGAGAGGTGAGGAGATCCACGATCCTGCCGAGCCCGAGAACATTCCGGTAGGCCTCCCGCTGCTTCTGCGGAATGACCGGGACGATGAGCACCCGAAGCGGCTCGACAGGCTGCCGGGAGGGGATACGCGCGTCGGTGCCAAGGACTCGAGTCACGGTGCACCCCAGACGCCAGGCGATGAAATCATCCTGCTTGGCAGTCATCAGAAACTCCCAGGGCAGTTCGGCCGCGGCACCCTGGACGTTGATTTCCACATCGATGTCGTTCCAGTCGCCGCAGGCCTTGTCGACCGGCGGAGGCAGCACGCTCTCGGAAAAGGTCTTCGCCTGCACCATCAAGGTGGGCCGGTCCGCGCTTCTTCGATCCAGCGGCGCGGGGTGTTTCAACGCCCTGGCAGCCGGGAGCACGTTTCCGTCGAGACGGTACATGAGGAACCCGCCATCGCCGGTGAACACCTCGAGGCGGCGGCGCCTGGTGGCCATGAGTTCTCCACGGATCACATCCAGAACCGGGTAGTAGAACGGCGCACCCGGCCTGGTATACTGTGGAACGGAAGAGTCGGCCCCGGGCCGATACTGGTGCACGACGACACGAGTCCAGACGGTGTCGGGGAGCCGCATGGCCAACCCCACCACCAAGCTCACGGGAAGCGACGTGAAAAGGTGCAACGGCTGGCTTGGCAGCTTGTCCCGGAGCCTGTCGAGGAGTCCTACTACCTGTTCCAGGGCGCCCATCACCTGCCCTGGAGAGGTCAACGCCCAGTCGTTCGCTGGGATGGCCCGGTAGATGCGACCGAGTCTCTCACGCATGGCGACATCCTCGAGGGCGCGGTCCCCCGCTTCGCGCCGCCCTTCCAGGCTCATACCATATCCCCATCCTCCTTCCTGCCCCTTGACGACCGGGGGTTGCTCCAGATTCTGGAAGTAGGGCTCCCGCCCATCCCGTGCAACGAGCGATTCCGGGAGGACGAAAGGAAACCAGTCTGTCTTGCTCCTGTCGAAATGGTGGACGAAGATCTCCTTCGACCGGGCCCGCGTATCCAGTTGTCGTCCGAGGTAGGCGGCGGCGGCGTGGGGTCCGACAAAGAACACGTGGATACGCCCGCTCCCGCAACTCCGTGCCACCTCCGCGGTGCTGCTCTCGATGAGCCTGGTGGCCAACCGCCAGGCGCTCTCAGTTTTTCCAGCGATGGGGTAGGCCCCCAAAGCGTCCTTCTGTTCGTCGCTCAGGTCAATACTTCCGAAGACCGTCCTCTTGCCGAAACCGAAGTCTGCCCAACTCCCGAAGTCTTTCGGTGGAGATGGGGTCCCTTTGAGACCGATGACCAGCGCCCAGTCGTCCGGCCCGATGTACCTGCGCAACCTGGCGGCCGGCGTCTCATCCTCGCGGCCGTGCGGTGGATGGTCGTGTTTTCTCGTGTTCATAAGAGTCTCCTTTGTGTTGTGGAACCATGACGGGACGGAAAGGCTCCCCGATCTCCACCCGTCGCGCGCAGGGTGTGGGAAGGGGCGCTCTGTCGGGTGACCAGGCGCTCCCGGCCATCCGCGGCGTTGGCCCGTGGGGTCGCCTCGAGACGGGACGGGGCGACCATGGCGAGCAAGAGCGCGAGCAGCATGCCGAGGATGACTCCGTTTCTCCGAAGGTAGGCCTTGAGAGCTTGCTTGAGTCGCGCGACGCGGGTATCGACCGCTGCCTTGGAACGTCCTACGACCTTGCCCACTTCGATGGACGATCGTCGTCCCAGGACACGCTCGTCGAAGATGGTTCGATCGATGCTGTCCAGAGTCTCTTTCCAGGACGCGATCAAGTCGACTGTGCGGCGGCCATCCACCAGCGTGTCGGGCCCGTGATCGACCCCGCCATGGGCCTCGCTCGCGGTGTCTCCCTTGTCCGGGAGCAGTTCAGTCCGCCGCTGCCGGCACAGGATCCGGTAGTAGCGGACGCAGGTCCGCTTGATGATCGTGGAATAGTAGGTTCGGAGAGATGCCACGTCGCACCGGAACTCCCGGCACTGTTTCGGTGCGCCGGCGGTGAGCCACTCCGACACCTGGCCGGCCATGTCCTCCCTGTCCCATTCGCTCAGCCCACCGTACCTCGCGACACCGCGCTCGATGAGCGGGTAGATGTGCTCGAACCATGCGTCGATGGCTCCCGGTTCCCCGTTTGCCACGGCCCTGGCGAGTTCAGCGTCGTCCGCAAATCCCCTGCACCGGCTTCTCGTTGTCACTGGACCCCCTCGTCCTCCCTGTCCGCCCGACCGTTTCTTGCTGTTTCCTGTCTCGCATGGTCGCCGCGTTCGGTCCTTCTTCATCCGGGACCGGCGCCACGCGGCTCTCGTGCGCCGGGCGCGCCCCTGTCCGCTTCCTTGGGACATGGAACATGCTCGAGGTCGTAGACCTGGGCGGGCAACCAGTCGCTGTCTCCCGTGTCGATGGCGATGGCGATACGGCCTGATGCCGCTGTCCTCACGATGACGCCGCCTGTCTGCTCCCGGCGGATTTCCAGGGATACGGGCGTCCCCCGCGCGGAATCTCCCTCTCGCCACAGGAGTCCCCCGGACGCCACCTTCCAGGCGGTGATGCCGGGATCGGCGCGCCCATTCGGTGGCTGATAGACGAGCGGTCGCCCCCTGCACCAGCGTTGAGGAGCGCCCGGGACCAGGAGGCTCCTGGAAGACCCGGTGGAAAGCCCCAGGACGCTGTTGACGCGGTTTCGCACCATCTTCACGCCGAGCCGCCGGTATCCATCCTCCCCGGGAAGCCAGAGCCCAGGACCGGGAGGATGGGTAATCAACACGACCGTGGCGGCGGTGACACGGACCGCCTCGTAGAGGTCCCACGACGTGGTTTCGGAGTAGTACCCGGGCGCTTCGATGCGCACGACGAATCTGCCCGGGACGAACGGCAGACGGTATGTGCCGTCCTCCCCGGCCGTGACGCTGACCGCCTGTCCGTCCACACCGGCCCGCGCGGGGACCGGGTGACCAAAGAGATCGACGACCTTGCCGGTGATCGCGCCATTCTCGCGAGCACATCCCGGTACCAGCACAAACGCACAGGTGGCCAGGAGGAGGACGACGCTCCTGAACGCCGTTGTTCTTTCCATCAGTCCCATCTTCCCACCATGGTGAACGCCGCCCAACTCCAGGGGTCGGCGTAAGGTATTCGTCGCTTCTCACGGCCGGCAAACTGCCTGAAGATCACGAGCGGCCGGGCATCCCCACGCAACATCGTGGACGTGACCCGGGAACTGGCTATCATGGCCCGCTGGGCTTGCGCCAGCGCAACCGCTCGGCCCAGGTCGGGATAGCGCGCGTAGAACTCGGCCATCAGGGCGTAGGTCGTCTCGTCTCCCACCCGCCACCGGGAGGCCATGACGGCGTCCGCCCCGGCAACCAGGACCGCCCGGGACAACGCCCCATATCCTTGCTCCTGCATTCCCGCCCGTCCGACTCGAGTCTCGCACCCGCTCAGCACCACGAGTCCCGCATTCAACTTCTGCTTCTGGATGTCCGAGACCGTGATGACTCCGTCGTAGAGTTCCATTTCCGCTTCGTCCGTGCGAATCGCAGGTGGGGCTCCCCGCGTGATCCGCCTCGGCCCCTTCGAATGTGTCGCGAAATGAATCAGCTCAGGCGTCCCGAGCCCCGATCGCACGTTGGCCACGGTGGCACCCGAGCCGGCCAACAGGGTGACACGGAACCCCGAACGCACCAGCAGGTCGGCCTCCTTCCTGGGATATTCCAGGTCCTTGCCGTAGGCGACTGCGAGAACACGGGCACCTCCACGGGGCGGCTCGTGCCGGTCGAGCCAGGTGGCGGACCTGAGGTTGGGCAACTCGAACGGCGCACAGATCTCCACCACGTACCGGCCGCCGACACGCAACGCCGCCACCGGCAGAACCTCGAGAACGCCGCCGAGGATGAACCCCACCGGGCTGCCGTCACCGGGCAGGTCGTCGATGACCGACGAAAGCAGGATACCGCCGATCCCCTCGAGCTGGTCGGGCGGGAGAATCCGGTCATTTCGAATCGAGGAATCGAGCTTATCGACCAGCCACAACCACGCCTGTCGAGGCTGCTCAATCCGGTGCACATCGACCCGCGCTCTCGTCACCTCGAGGAGAAGCAACGAATCCTCCAGGGGGAGGTAGACCAGCACGGGGACATCGGCAGGAAGCGTCTCGCGCAACGCCTTTCCAGTCGGCCAACTGCCCGCGATTTTCATCCATGCCGCGCGAGTGTCGGGGTCACCGGCAATACCGGGTACTCCCCCCCGGTCACGGAACAGGTCGGCCACGAACGCCTGGGACATGACCCGCTCGACCGCGACCAGCAGGTCGTCGGAACTCGGCACACCATCCACGAACGCCTTCTGCAACTGCCGGCCGTCCAGGTCGCCCACGTCGCCGGAAGAGGCAGCTTCTCGATCATCACCGGCAGCTCCTACGGACGGACCACGTCCGGCTTCCCCCTGCCCGGCTTCCGTGCCGGCCTGCCAGGCCTCCAGCAGAGTTTCGAGCCACATCCTGTAGAGACCTTCACGCTGAGACAGGTAGGCGAGCGACCAGAACGCGCTCGCCGTCTTCTCGCGCTGCACTTCGATCGCCTTCACAGCCTCCCACAGCCAGTGCCGCGCAACCCCCATGTCGCCCCGGCCCCGGGCGACCCGCGCCAACCCGTACATGGCACGCCATTTGGGCTCCGGCTCGGCCAGGCCGTCGTCCAGAACACGCTCGAACCAGCCTACCGCTTCGTCGAACCGCCCTTCACGAAACTTCAGTTCGGCTTCTATCAACCAACGCAAGTGGCTGTACCGGGGTACGCTGCGGTCGAAGCAGTCCACCGGGAGGCGGGCAAGAATCACGTGCGCGTCATCCACCCGGTCCATTCCCAGCAGCACCCAGGCCCGGACCAGGTTCACCAGCGACGACTTCTCCCCCGAATGCGGCGTCCCTTGCGCGAGCGCGCAAGCGCTTGTCAGAAGCTCCATGGCATCCCCGTGGCGGCCCAGGTCGCGGTACACCCCAGCCAGGTGCATCGTGAGTTCGAACGCGAGATCCACCTCGCCACCGTCTTCGGCCTGCTCGAGCAGACGGGCGAGTCGGTCGCCCTCGTCGGCCACATCCCCGAGATCGACGCGCAATTCGGCAATCTGGGCAAGGTACAAGAGGTACTCCCGCGAGCCGGGCTCCGCCGTCTCCAGTGCTTGCTTCAACGCTTCAAACTGCCCGAGTTGGTCCTCCGTCTGCCGGTACCACTCGGCCAGGTTTCGCAACACGCGCCCTTGTTCCTTCCTGTCGTCGCAACCTTCGACCCAGTCCGCCGCCGCTCCCACCGCCTCTCCAGCCCGCTCCGGTTGGTGCGTCTCGAAATAGTAGTACGCAACCCGGCGCCACGCTCGCGACGCCAGGCACGGGTCGCCGATGGCCTCGGACTCCTCGACCCCCTGGAGCGCCGTGTCGAGCACATCGGGCTCGTAACGTGCTTCGTACTTGAGTTCAACGAACGCAATCGCGACCAGAAGCTCGGCATGCTCCCTGCCAAACAGCTCGGGACGCAGCCGATACATGAGTTCCAGGCCCATGCTCCGGCACGAATCGTCGCCACGGACGCTGTAGGCGGCCTCGAAAACGGCCTCGGGGAGCAGTTCCCCCGCCGACCATTGCCGGGAGACCTCTTCCATCTCGGGACAGCCGACTTTCTCGTCACCCACGTCCGGCTCGTACGCGCAAAAGGCAACGCGCGGGGCGGGTCCATCTCCAGGATTCTCGACCGGTTCGCCGATTCTCGACCCGGACGCTCGGTCCTGACCGGCGGCTCGCACCCCCCCCGGCACCCCGGTGCCCGGCACCGAAGGATTGCACCCACCCAGGAAAGCGGCCACTACCAGTGCGGCCACGTGCAGCCACCGCACGCACGAAGACCCACCAGCCGGCCCCACGGCCGCCGGTGGACCCAAGACGCACCTTCCCCAACATGCTGCCTCTCGGCGTACCTCGCTCTTCATCGGCCTCCTTGCCTCACACCCCATCGGTCCTCGCTCTCCCTCGCCCTTTCCACCTTGAACAACTCCGATGTCTCCATCCATACCTGGCGCCCCTCCAGTCCTCCCAGAGCTGTCCGGATCCTCTCGTTCCGCTCCGCCCTCGAGACATCGATCAGTCCAGGCTCCCGCGCCAGTTCCGGCTCGAGAAGCCGCGAAACGACAGCGCTCTCCACCTCCGCGTCCAGATAGACCAGGAGGAGAAACGCTCCTCCCTCGTGCACCTGTTGCACCTCCAGCTCACCCTTGGGGCCAGTCGGCGCTGTCACGGCGAGTTCACCTGCCACGGCCAGGTCGTTCTCGGTAACTACGAAGATTAGCGCATAACGCGCGCCCGACGGGGGGGTCAGCCGGATCGGTACCTCCTGCCCGACCACCAGCCGTTCCACCGGTTCGGTGCTGCCTCTGAGAGCCCCTTCTCTTGCGAATGTCTCATGCACCACCACAACGCCCCCCCGGTCGCTGAACCGGGGAAACACGACGAGAAACACCGCGACCCCTGCGGCCAGGACGGCTGATGCACGAAGCAGTGACACGGTGGAGCGCGACGTTCTCCACCGCGACAACGCACCGGGGACCGGCCCGGCCCCGGGCACGGATCGCGGCTTCACCGGCAACGCGGACTCCGCCCCGGCAGGCGCTGACGCCTCGCCCCGTTTCCGCACCCCGCGTTCGAAACCGCTCCGTGCGGCCGCGCGGAGTTTCGGGTCCGGGTTGCGGTGTCGCTCGACGATGTCTTGCAACTCCGGGTCCGCCTCGACCGCGGCGGCCACTTCCCTGGCCCGGGCTTCGTCCAGCCGTCCCAGTGCGTAGGCCCGCAGTTCGACGAGGGACGGCTCGAGCGCCGATGGATCCCGGTGCCGCCGGTAGGCGTCGAGCAACCGATCCAGTCCATCCTCTCGGACAGACCCGGGATCCTCGCAAGGCGATGCTCCGCCCGGTCCGTGCGACGGGGAATGGTCAGTAGTTTCCTGGGGGACTTGCGCGTCTCCCGCTGTCTCGAGGGGCTCTCGTTCTTTTTTCATCGCTCTTCCCTCGCCTTGACGTGGCCGTCCGCGCTCCCCTGTTCGGACCGGCATGGCCAGCAGGCCCGCCTCCGTTGGGTGCTTCAGGGGCGTCGCACCGGGACATGGAGCCCAGGACAGCCATCCATTCGGTGCTCCTGTCCTTCTATTGCACCGCGGGAATCCAAACCTGACGGGAAAAGTGGCGCGGACACGAGCCGCGCCTATTCTACCACACGCGACCACCACCTGTTGGATCATCTTTGGGGGACATGACTGGACGGCGCACCATCGCACGGAGACGGATCGCGAAACCCGGCCGCCATCGGTCAGGGCGTGGCAGCAGGTGCGGGTGTGCCATCGAAGTGGTACGCTCCTCGATCATCGATGGCGACGGAGAAGGGCCGGTGGGAGGCCTCGAACAGGGCGTAGCCGGCGCGAAGCTGGTCGTACAGGGCGGCTCTCTTCCTGTCACGGCCGGCAGCGGCCCTGAGCCGTTCGGCCGCCTCGGGCGTCATCCTCGTGGGGAAGATGTGGACCGGGACCTCTTTCTGGCCCGCGGCATGGGCCTCCATCGCGACGAGGTAGACCTCCATTATCCCTTCGATACCGACATGAACGCTCGCGTCGAACGCGCAACCGCCGCGCACGAACAGGTCTCGATGCCTTCGCTTCCTCGGTGCGCGCGCCCTGTCCGCGGCGTTCGGGTAGTCCAGCTTGAGAGCGAGGAAGTACGTGAAATCCTTGGTGAAGTACCGCTCGACCGTGTAGAAGCCTTCCGGGATCGGGGGTATCCTCTTCTCCCTGACATCCTCTTTACCGCCGCGGTCCGTGCCCTTGGACCGCGGCGCGGCCCGGCTCGATCCGTCCTGTGCGGATCTGCCACGCGGGCTCGAGCCGTCCGGGGCCTGGTTCGCCTTCTGAAAGGGGTCGTGGTGCTCGAGGCACAGGGGATAGGTCCGGAGCAATGCCAGGGAGCCCTCTTCGGTGGGACCGGCCCACAGCTCGAGGACCTTTTCGTCCTTGAACACGCGCAGGAGAGCCATGGAGGGCGGATAGCCCACTCCGAGCGCGTCGAGCCTCTTCCTGAGCGCGGTGGCGGTCTGCTGGATGGCCATCTGCACGTTTGGGGCCGAAACCTGGTCGTCCCGCCAGGTGGGGGGTGGCGGTTCGCGCACGAAGGCGGCGACGGCCTTCTCGACCGGCCTGTCCGACCCCCCCAACGTGCGCGAGAAATAGATGAAGGTCCCGGCGAGAACGCCGACGAGGGCGACGATGACGAGAACGGCGGGTAGGTAGTTGGGTCTCATGGTCCACGTTCTCCTGAAACCACCCCGTGCCCCGGCCCGTGGCGCAACAACTTCGCGATGTCCGCGGGCAGCCGGAACCAGCGGCTGGACGAAAAGAGGCGGGCGAATTCGTCGAGCTGTGCGTTGGTCCCCAACGCGATGAGCGTGCTGCCGGGCTCGAGCCGCGTGGAGGGCGGCGGATTGCTGATGGCAACCCCGTCCCGGCGAATGCCCACCACGTTGAGTCCGGTCCGGGCGGCGATCCCGCTCTCGGCCAGGGTCTTCTTCTCGAGCGATCGCGGCAGGGGGACATAGAGCAGGTCGGTCCCCTCACCGAGCACGACCATTTCTCGATGCTGCATGAACGAGATGACGGCTTCGCTGCCCAGGGTTGCGGAGCTGAGCACGAAATCGGCCCCTGCGCCACACATGGCGGCGGTATTCTCCTCGTTGGTCAGCCGGGAAACGATCCGAAGCGACGGACACAGGCGCCGGTAGAACACGGTAAGGTAGATGTTGACATCGTCGTTGTTCGTCGTGATGACGACGCTGGGAGTCTCCTTCAACCCGGCTTTCTCCACGATCACTGGATCGGCGGCGTCCCCCACGATCACCCGCCCGGCCGTGCCCTGTATGCTCGAGGCCACGTCAGGGTCCACCTCGACGAGGTTGACGGGAATGTCGGCACGGCGGAGCGCCGCGGCGACGGCACAACCCACGACACCCCCGCCGACGACGACCACCGGGCTCTCGTTGGCGTCATAGATGACGAGGAACGCGTTGAGTGCGGAGAGCTGCTCCTTCGTGCCGGCCACGACGACCACGCTTCTCTCGTCGAGGACCAGGTCCGGACGGACAGGCCGCAGCCTGGCACCCTGCCAGACGGCGAGAATGTTGACCCCCAACATCCCGCGCAGCGCCAGTTCTCGCACACGCTTGCCCACCAGCGGGGTGCTGTGGACCGGAAACTCGGCGATCTCCAGGTCCAGGATCGACCCGATGGTATGCGCTTCGGCATGGCGGGCACTCACACGGTTCGCCAACTGCTCCCCGAGCCTCTGCTTGAGCGGCAGCACCCGGTCGCTGCCGGCCAGCTCCAGCACGCCGACCGAGTGCACCCGGTCGGCCACGGCCATCACCGGAACAGCCGGGGCGACATGGCGGGCGGTCAGCACGATGTTGGTACTGATTTCGTCGGTACTGTTCACCACGATCAGCCTGGCATCGCGTCCTCGAGCAGCCATCCAGGTCTTGGCGCGGTCGGGACGTCCATTGAGCACCGACAGCCCGATGTCCACGAGTTCCGCCGCCCGCTCGGGATCGGGTTCCAGCACGAAGTAGGGGATGTCGTACAGCTTCAACTTGCGAACCAGGGCGGCGCAAAGGCTGTCATACCGGGTGACCACCACGTGGCCACGCCGGCCAGGACGCACGCGCCGGGGTGCTTCGAGCCGGACGTGCGCGCCCAGCCACGGAGCATAGAAGAAGTTCACGAAAACGAACGGCAGCATGACGAGCAGCAAGACGATACCGATGATCAACACCAGGGCGGTGTACAGGCGCCCGATGTCGCTCTCGAACACGATATCCCCCATGCCCAGGGTGCTCATCACCGACAGGACCCAGTACACCCCTGCCGCCCAGGAATACGACTTGCCCTCGACTCGAGCCATGAGGACCTGGAAAATCACGGCGCACACGGCGACGATGGTGGAGAGGAAGACGATATAGCGCCCGATGGCGAGGATATTCCGGCGAAGCCGGCTCTCGTTGAAGAAGTAGGAGAGCTGGGCTTTCAAGAAGTTCATCGATTCGGGGCCCCGGCCAGGTGGCACGCATCCGCGACTGTCGCTTCCAGTCTATCCAAATCCGGACCGGGTTGCAAAGAGAGTCTGAGGCGGGCAGGACGGCAATGGGCTACCCCGGCAAGTTTCCGCGACCGCCGTGACAGGCGGCACATGCCGACGAAGCGGGGTCAGAACAGGAACCCGACGCCTGCACTCAACAGGCCGACCGCGCGCCTCGGTGGCGGGGGAGATGCGAGCTGGTCTATGCTCAGCCCCACGTCAGCGTTCGTCACCGGCTCCAGGAACTCGGCTCCAGGGTCCACGATGCCTCGAAAATCCAGGCCGACACAGGTCCGGGACGATACCAGGACCCTGAGCCCGAACCCACCGTTCGCCTGGAGACGATAGTAGGGGCCGAAACTCTCGTGCGGGCCGGCGATCTCCTGGTCGATCCCCTTGAACCCAGGACTGAACCACAGACCGGCACCGGCACCGAGGTAGGGTTGAAACCGCCCAGCGGTCATCGGAAGCCATCGCCATGCCACGCCGGCGAGCAGGTGGACGCCCCAGGTGGCATGGGAGGCGTCGTAAGCGGGATCTTCCTCTGGCTGGTAGTAGAGTTCGAGGCTTCCGCGCTCCGTCATCCCGGCGACCTCGAGCCCGAGCTGGAACCTGGTCCCCAACATGCGGGAGACGGCGATTCGCCCACTCCACCCTTGCCCGTTCTCGCGTACCGCCCAACGGTATTGATTCTCTGCGCTCGTCACCTGGCTCGCGGCGGCCACGTCCACCGCCCCGGACGCGGACCCCCCTCCGATCTCCAGGGACCAACCCCGGAAGCCCGGGTCCTCCGCGGGATCCGGCCACGCCACGGCCGGACCGAGTGCCCGCTTCTCCTGCCGGGCTTCCTTGCGTCGCGCCCGCTTCGCCACCCGCTCGGCACGCCTGGCCTCCTGCGCGGCTCTCTTCTCCTTGCGCCGCGCCCGCCGAACCTCCTTCCAACCGTCGGGCTCCGGTTCCAGTTCGTCGTCACGCAGGCCGTCTTCGCCCCGTCCGAACCCTCCAACTTCTGCGCTCCGGCTGGTGACCACCGCTGGAGGCGGCGTTGCCGACCGTCCCCGGCTCTGCATCATGCCCAGCAGGGCCTTGGCCGCCAGCGCTACCGGCGCCTCCGCGGCCGCCGTCCACCTCTCGGCATAGGAAAGCTTCCATGCCGGTGCGAACACCGACACCAGGACTCGCGGCTCCGCGACCGGACCGCCCGGCACCTCGACCTGGCCCACTATCAACGCATCGGCTATTCCTGCAGAGAGCACTCGAGACACGCACGCCGGATCGACCAGGCATCCGGACGCCGGCATGCCAATCACCGACGCCCTGACCGTGGCCACTTCCACCATCGGCCGAAGATCCCGCTCGACCGCTCGAGTCAACGCCTTGGCAAGCCCCTCGAGGTCCTCCGCGTCCGCAGGGACCGAGAACGGGAGCACCACCACCCGGGGGATGTCCATGGAGGGAAGGCCCACCCCCCCCTGTGCGGTGGCTCGCAAGGGCCACAACAGCAGAAGGGGTCCGAACAGGCATGGCAACAGCATCCGAACGGCCCGCCGGACCGCGCCCGCCGCCGATATCAGGATCGCGCTGGTATGCTTCATGTCAACTCCAACACCAGGCCGCAGTTTCACGACAGCATGGCTGGAGTTGCCGCAAATGTCAACACCGTGTCCGCGATTATGTCGATACTTTCATGGAGAATAGGCGCTGTAGGTCCTGTCAGCATGCCTGGAGACCCGAACACCGAGCTTCTCCAGGCCTCGAGCCGCGGCCCGTCTCACGGGAAACCGGTAGAGCGGGTAGGGACCATCCCTGAAGTAGGGGTCGCCCAGCGCACGGCGCAGCGCGGGTATCGACGCCGGGTCCTCGAGTGCGTACAGCGCCTCCGCGGCCAGCAGCCGGTCACGGTAGCCGGGTGCGCGCAACAAGATCGCCTCGAGCACCTCTCGAGTCCGCGCGTCGGCCCGTCTTGGGCAAAGCAGAAAAAGCGACTCACGAGCGCCGAGCGGCAGTTCACGGCCCCGCCACTGGACACCAGCCTCCTCCCGGCCGATCGTTTCACCGAGCACGACGCGCTCCAAGGTCGTACCAAGCCCCTGCCCGAGCCAGCGACTCAGCTCGAGCACCGCCGCGGCCATCCTGCCGGCCTCCCCGCCCAGTTCGCCGGCAAGGCGCGACAGGTAGGCCCGCCCCCCCTCGCCTCCATCGACCGCGACATGCAACAGCGCGTACAGGAAAGCGTCCCGCCCTGGTCGTGCCTCGAGCGACACCGTGCCGACCCGGGCCGGTGCGAGCAGCGTGATGTCCATCCATCCCTGTAGCGAAGCGGCGAGTTCCGCGTCGCCCCTGGCCAGGAGTGCTCTCAGGATATCCGCCTGGACCTCGAGGCTCGAACGCTCCAGGAGCGCCTCGAGAATCGGACGGGCTCCGGGGTCGCGAAGCCGCCCCAGCGCCGCCACGGCCGACCGGTCCGCGGCGCCATCCCCGTCACGCAGCAGCCGCCGGAGCGCCGGGGCCGCCCCGGGCACGAGGTCGAGACTCACCAGGAAAGCCGCCTCCGCGCGAATGTCCGCGGCGGGATCGTCCAGTGCCCGAACGAGGGCTCCCATACGCCTCGAGTCCCCGGTCGTGGCCAGGACCTGGAGCGCCCAGAAGCGGTCTCGAGGACTTCGCGCGGCAAGGTCCGCGCACTTCCGCGACACACGGGCATCGGCGACCATCGCCAGTGCGTACAGGGCCCACCGCCTCGATGCGCCATCCAGGTGGCGCGCCACGGCTGGCACGACTCGAGACACCGTTCGTGGCAGATCCGGACGCCGCGCCAGCCGTGCGACTATCCGCAAGGCACCCTCCACCGCCCGCGCGTCGCTATCGCGCTCGAGCCTTCGGGCGAGCACGCGAAACGTCTCGGCATCGACAGGAGGCACAGCTTTCCGGGCGGCACCGACCTTCGCGTAGGCCAGAAGCCACTCCGGCCTGGCGCGATCCAGGAAGCGGTCGAGCACCTCCTTCCCGCACCCGTCCACCGCCCCTGCCAGCACCTCCTCGAGACCCTGGCGGGCTCCCCCGGCAAGATGGGACGCCGGCTCGTTCTCGAGACGCGAGACCACCGGGGCGATCACCGCGGCACCGAATCCTTGCAGAGCCTCGACGATACGATCCCGCATGTCGCGGTCACCCTGCACGTACATCAACAGATCGATCAACGGCTCGATGGCTCGATCCGGGTGATGATCGCGGAAATAGGCGACCACGACCTCGAGCGAACGGATGTCATCCTCGTTGAGACCGACCAGGAACACCTCGTCGTAGCCGCGCTCTCCCCGCTCGAGCAACGCCTGGTAGGCCCTGTGCCGGGAGGCGGGTTCCAGCGAGGCGATATGCCGTATCAGAGCCGAAACATCTTCCTCCGATGGTATCGAAGCACGCGCAGGCTTCAGGACCAGCTCCGGACGCGACGTGGCCAGCACATCCGGGTCGTCCGTCGCGGTCTCACCAGCCTCGATACCAGGACCGGGCGGCCCGGACCGATCGACGGAAACATCTGGAGCGCACGCGGCGGCAGCGAACGCCAACGCCACGAACCCCGGTCGCAAGCGCACTACCGCCCGCGTCCCGCGACCTGTCCAGGGGGAGCACACAGGACAGACGGGCGGGACGATGTGGGCAGCACGGCGAGCAGCCCGAGAGAACGCGGCGACCGGCACCTCCCTGGCAGCGAGACATGAATGGCCTTCGTCCATGGTTGTCACGATAGCACCGCCCGATACCAGAGGCAACGAAGGTCGCGCCGGGAGAATGTTGTTGCGCTCCCCATGGCAGGTGGTATGCATCTCTGGCGAACGGAGCGGGCGCCCGGGGCCCGCAGTGGATCATCGACCGAGCACCGACCATGAAACAACGGCTCTTCTGGACCGCACACTCGGCCCTCCTGCTCATCGCCCTCGTGCTTCCCAAGGCGCTCAAGGTGCCGTCCCTGGCGCCGGAGTGGGACGCCTTCGATCTCCTTGGCGTGCTGGTCCCGGACATCCTGTTCGTCATCGTCGCGGAAATCGCCGTCCTGGCCGCCGTCACCCACCTGGGGCCTCGAGCGGGACAGCGGCTGGCCGCGGCCTGGGGCGCCATCCTGCTGCCACTCGGCACCTTCGTCGTCGTGGAGCACCGCTTCTTCCTGGCGACCGGGTCCCTGCTGGACTGGCAACTCTTCTGGCACGGACTGGCACGGCTGGGTGAAATCTCCGGGGTAGTGGCGGCGGAAATCCCGCTGATGTGGTGGTGTCTCCTGGTCCTTCCACTCCCGGTCGCGACAGCCATGGCGCTGGCGGGCTGGCGGGAGGGCGCCCGGCAGCGGTTGCCCCGGGGCAGACCACGGTGGGTCGCCGCCGCCGGTGTCGTGGTGCTCCTCGCCGCGGCATTGCTGACCCCGCGTCCCGACCCGCGCCTCGTCCTCCTGCGATCGACCTTGCCGGTGGCGCTGGCGAGACAGGCCCTGGCGGCCGCGAAGACGGACCTGTTCGGGACCGGCGACGTGTACCTCGACTACGACCTGCCGGAACCCCTGGCGCTCGAGACGACGCCCGAAAGCAAGCTCGTCAACCTGGTATTCATCGTGCTCGAGTCGGTCCGGGCCGATGCCACGACGCCCTACACGCCAGCACTCGACACGACGCCGTTCCTGGCGAAGCTCTCTCGAGAAGGCATGCTGGTCCAGCGCCACTACACGGTAATCCCGCACACGACCAAGAGCCTGGTTCCCATCCTGTGCGGGTACGGTCCGGACGTGCGCCAGGCGCTGACCGAGAGTGTGCCTTCGGCGTTGCCCGGGCCCTGTCTCCCCGACCTGCTCAAACCATGGGGATACGCCAGCGCCCATTTCCAGCCGGCCTCCCGGAAATTCGAGCAAAGAAAGGTGCTGGCCCAATCGATGGGGTTCGACCTCCTGTTCTCCTGGGAGGACATCGACAGAGCCCGCTGGGAATCTCCCAACTACCTGGGGGTGGAGGACCGCGCCATCATCGGGCCGGCCATGGACTGGGTGGACCAGCAGAAGGGGCCGTTCCTGTTGAGCATCCTGACCTTGATCACCCACCACGACTACCAGGTGCCGAGCACGTTCGAAAAGAAGACCTATCCGGGCTCCGAACGCTGGAGCAACTACCTGAACACGATTCGGTACACCGACGCCTTCATCGAGGAGTTGTTCGATGCGTTCGATCGGCGCGGACTCCTCGAGAACACCCTGTTCATCATCGTCGGAGACCACGGAGAGGGTCACGGGGAGCACGGCCGAAAGGGCCACGACGCTATCGTGTACGAGGAGGGGATCCACGTGCCGGCCATCCTTTGGGGTCCCGCGGTGATACCCCACCCCGTCACGGTGACCGGCAACCGCCAGCACCAGGACTTCCTCCCCACCATCGTCGATCTGCTCCATCTTCGGGTCACCGCGGGCAAAATGGAGGGAACGAGCCTGCTCGACCCCGTCGACGACCGGGTGATCCACGTCTCATGCTGGTATCGCAACAGGTGCCTGGGCCGACTCGACGGTGACGACAAGTTCATCTACTACTACAATCGTTCTCCGAACGAACGATTCGACCTGGGCAAGGACCCGGGCGAGACGACCAACCTCGCCTACACGTTGGAGCCGGAAGAGGTCGACCGGATGGTGGCCGAGATGAAGGCATGGAAGCACGACCGGCAGACCCTGTACGTCGCGCACCAGGCGCAAACCGGGGCCAACGTCTTCCTGTGGAAGCGGCCCGAGCCCCAACAGGAGACCGACGGACGGTTCAAGCACCGGCTCGAGGTGCTGGGATACGACCCGCCCCTGTTGCGCCGGGGCGACAAGGCCACCATGGTGGTCTACCTGAAAGTACTCGGAGCACTGGGGTGGCACCGCAAGTTCCGGTTGTCCCTGGCCGATTCCGCGGGCCACGTCTTTCCGCTGCGGTTCCGGTCCATCGAGGCCAAGCACCCCATGTACTCCTGGCCGGTCGACCTTTTCATCCGGGACGAATTCACGTTCAAGGTGCCCGCCGGGGCGGAACCGGGGGCGGCGGAGTTCCGCCTGTACCTGCAAGGACCGCGGAAGGTGGACGACAAGGTGGGCGGGAGCGAGGCCGAACCGGGCGAGCGGTACATTCGGCTCGAGGTGGACATCCAGGAGTGAGCCCCCGGGGGGAGCGGAACCTGCTCGCGGAACGCGGTAGGGAACGGCAGACCGGGACCCAGGTGGTCATGCCAGGGGCAGCCAGATCCGGAACCGGGTACCCGACCCCGGAGCGCTGTCCACGGTGATACGCCCACCGTGTTCCTCGATGATCTGCTGCGAGATGGGCAGCCCCAACCCGGTCCCGGTGCTCTTGGTCGAGTAGAACGGGTCGAAAATGAGGCGCAGCACCTCGGGCTCCATCCCCTCCCCACTGTCCTGGATCACGATGTCGATACCGTCTTCCACCGGGGCCACCGAAACATCTATCCGCCCGCCGCCGCGCGTCGCCTCCCTCGAGTTGCGAAGGATGTTGAGCAGGGCCTGGCGCAACTGGTTCTCGTCCAGAAGCACCTCGGGAAGCGGCTGCGCGACCCGGAACGATACCTCGACCCCGTCGCCGGCGAACTCCTCGCGCATGAACCGCAACAGGCTATCGACGACCGGGCCGACGTCCAGCCTCTCGAGCCGGGGAGCAGGCTGCCTGGCGAGACGAAGGTAGGTCTCCGTGACCGCGGTGAGACGATCGATCTCGCTGGCAATGGAGTGGAGGAGGTTCCGGGCGTCGGTCTTCCCCTCGGCGTCCAGTGCCAGGATCTCGTCCTCGAGCATCTCGGCATTGAGCCCCAGTGCGTTGAGCGGATTGCGAATCTCGTGCGTGACCTGGGCGCTCATGCGGCCGATCAGAGCGAGACGCTCCGTCTGGATCAACCGTTGCTTGGTCCGTGTCTTCTCCGTCACATCCTCGGCGACGATGATCACCCCTTCCACCGCCCCGCCGTCCCCCATCAGCGGCACGAACGTGGTGTCGATCAGCTTGCCGGCATCGCCCGCCGGGCCGACGCGAAGGCCGTCCTTGCGCACCACATCGCCTGTCTGCAACACCCTCGAGGCCCACGTCGCCACCCCGTCCACGGCGAGCACGTCCTCGAGCAAACGGCCGGTAACCCGGTCCGGGACCATTCCCCATATCCGGCACGCGGCCTGGTTCAAGGTGGTCACACGACTCTTCCGGTCGCACACGATCAGCCCCACGTCGATCGACTGGATGATGCTCTCGTTGTAGTGGGATATGCGCTTGAGTTCCTGGTGGACCTGCTTCTGGTTCTCGAGGGCGGCCTCGAGTTCCGCCTGGCTCTGCCGCAACGATGCCTCCCGCTCCTCGAGGCTCCCGGCCATGGCGTTGAACTCCCGCGCCAACGTGCCGATCTCGTCCTCGGCCTCGATCGATACCCGCTGGCGGTAGTCGCCGCCCGCGATCGACTTCACACCCTGGATGAGCCGGGAGATGGGGCGGAGGACCAGGTGGGTCGCAATGATGGCGAGCATGCCGAACACGATGGCCGCGGCGGACAGCCCAGCCGCCATGTAGGCCGCCTGGGTCTGCCGCTCCCGCGTGGTCTGCACCGCGCTCTCGACCCGTTGCGCCAGCAGGTCGTTGAGGTCGCGAATGGCTCGAGACACCCGGTCGGTGTGGCGGCGCAGGGAGGGCACCAGGGTTCGCGCTTCCTCCACCTGTCCGGCCTCGAGTCGCTCCATGACCTGCCGGAGTACCTGGCTGTAGCCGCCGTATTCGCTCTCGATCGTCTGCAACTGGTCGCGAACGATGCCCAACGCGCGTTCCTCGCTGTCCACGCCCGGGAGCCGAAGCGTCGCCTCGACCCGTTCCTTGCCGCTGCGGATACTCTCGCCGACCCGGGACAGGTGGAACAGGGCCAGGGACAGGTAGAGGTTGGTGGGCACCCGTTCGCGGGAAAGCAGCCGGTCCGGGTTGAGGTACCGCTCCATGCTCTGGTGGTCGTTATCCATGCGCGCCACGACCTGGGTGAGTGGAAGGTACCCCTGCTGCACGATCGTCAACTGCCACGCAATCCGTCGCATCTGAACCAGGTTGTAGACCAGGACCACGAGGAACAGGACGAAGACGAGGACCGAACCGGAGAGAATCTTGGTGCGAACCGAAAATCGAAGCCTGGACCTCATGAATCGGCACCCCTGCCCCCCCGAACGCGCCCGGACGCGGCCGCTTCGACCTCTTCCCCGGCGCGACCGGAACGTGCCTTCCGGCGCCTCCGCGTCTCGATGCCGGCAATACCAGCCACCAGCCCCGCGACGACCAGCGTGGACGGCACATCGAGCCACGGTAGCCCCTTGAACCCAATGTGCACCCCCGGCCGCGCGTTGAGGACGTGAACCACGATCCCAAGCAGAATCAGCGCGATTGGTGCCATGATACCTCCACGACCCTGCGCCGCGCGACGCGCCTCGAGACCCTGTCTACCAGCCGGCGGGCAGGAACCGGACATGCTCGCCCGCGCGGATCTCGATGGCGTTGTCGTACAGCCTGACCTCCTGAACCTGGTAGCCCTGGCCCGAAGGCGCGACCAGCCTCGCCCACCGGCTCGCCCGCCCCGACGGTCCATCCGGCTGGAGGTTCAGCGCGTTCGTCAGCGCCACCACCAGCCCGGCGTACTGCTGGGGAGGCAACTCCCCGATCTCCTGCTCCCGGTCCGGGGTGGAGAGAAAGATCTGCACACCCTTTCGCCCGGGAAACAGCCGGATGTGCTCCGAACCGGACAGCGCGAGCTGGTGGGACAGGAAACCCAGAAGCCCCAGGTAGTTCCGGGACGGGTCGGACGCGAACAGCGCGATGAGGTGCGCCATCTCCAGAGGTGGCATGCGTTCCCGTACCGCCTGGCTCCAACCGTCCCAGTCGGGATCCGGCGCCTGCTCGACCAACTGGTCCGAATCGGACTCCTCCCCGGTCGCCAGGAGCCGCTCGATCTCGTGCTCCAGGGGCACATCGAGGACTTCGCCCCCGGCCCCCTCTGCGTCTCCCCCCTCATCCTCCACCGCGTCCCGGTTCCGGCGTATCCGCCCGGACTCCACCCGCGGCCGCCCAGATGGCAAAACCGCCGGCGCCACGCGACCCGCTTCGGGGCTCAATGCCCACCATCGCAGGCCGCACACCAGCCCGAGAACGAAAAGCAGCACCCCGGCAGACTCGAGCGGATGGTGGGCGACCTGGTACCACACCCGTTCCTGCTGCACCTGGGCCATCTGTACCCGCAGCGCCTCGAGACGATCGTCCAGCCTCTTCCGCTCCCCGGGATCACCCGCGGCCATCCGCGCGGTCCACGTGTCCAGCTCCTGCCTGGCCAGAGCCGCCGCGTACCCGGTGAGCTGCTCGGGGGGGAAACCCTGCAACGGGCGGCCGCTCACGAGCGCCCTGGCATGCCGGACCACCGGGTAGACCAGCACCTCGCGCAACGGGCGAACGACGCCGGCCATGAGCAACAGCACCGCCGCCAGACACCATCCGCTCTTCCGCCGGGACCACATCTGTCCTCCATTCCATCGAACCGCCCCATTCTACCGGAATTCGCACCGGGACGGTACACGGAACCGCTGGGGGCGCCATTCGCCCGGGAATCCGACACGGTTTCACAAAGCGCTTGCGTCGCGGCACATCGTTGTGTTACCAAACCCACTAGCAATCCATTCTCCCCGTCTCGAGGAGCCAGCCATGCCCCCGCCGGTACCGCTCTCGACCTTCAAGAACCTCCGGTGGCTGCGCCTCGAAATGCGCATCGAGGCATTCGACCCCATTTCGCTCGAGGGATTTGTCGGCCCGACGCTCCGTGGCCTGCTCGGGGAGACCCTCCACCAGGGTTCCTGGCGCGGGTGCGACGGCAATGATCCCGATATGGAGAGCCTGTTCCACACGGTCTTCACGGGTCCTCCTCCCCGGCCCGGCACCCCGATACATCCGCCCCCCTTCGTGATCCACCCTCCGGGCTCGAGCGGCCTCCATCTCGACCGGGGCGATTCTTTCACTTTCGGCATCACCCTGTTCGGTGACGCCGCGACCAAGGCGATCGACCTGTGCTGGCTCCTGTTCCGGTTCGGCCTGTTCGACGGCATCGGTCGTGCACGAAGCCGCTTTCTGGTCCTGGATGTCCACGCGGTGACGCCGGGCGGGCCTGTCTGCCTGTTTCAAGGCACTGGAGGCCCCGTGGCGAGGAAGATCCCGCCTGACTGGACATGGAACGGCGAGCAGTTCGTCACGCGCGCCCTGGAGCAGATGCCGCGAGACGTGCGCGCCACCCGGCTTGAGCTGACAACCCCCTTGGACCTGCGCGCTCGAGGCAGGGCGGTAACCCGAATCACATTCCGGGACCTGCTTCGCTCCATCCTCCGCAACCTGGCCTCCCACGCCCGCAACCACGGGGACGGCCCGCTGGACCTCGACTTCGAATCCTGGAAAGCCCACGCCGACACGGTGGCGAGCGGACCGGACAGAACCTGGGCCGAACGGGTCGTGCACTACAGCCGCCGCCAGTTCGACCGGAACGGACGACCCCGCCCCATCCGCGTCGCCACTCGACGGGGCACCCTGGACTTCCACGGCGAACTGAACCCGTTCCTCCCTTTCCTGGTCCTGGGCGCCGCGGTGCACATCGGCAAGGGACGCACCATGGGATTCGGCGGGATGGAGCTGCACGTGGAAGGGGATGCGTGAGCGCGCCACCAACCCCACGTACCGGGGAGTGTCGGCCCTGGAGACAAGGTACCCCCCCACGAATGGCATGGGAGGAGAGAGGAGAGAGGAGAGAGGAGAGAGCGGCCGGCGGTTGACACTGCGGCAGGGGATCGCGATCGAACGCGGCCAATCCCTGTCGACCACGGTGGGCGCGGTAGCACCGGTCCGCGTCTTCGGTCGCCGGACGAAGCTCGTGGGGTCCCCAGGCTGGCGTTGGCTGCCTACTCAGTTTGTTGTGGACCTTGGAGGAAAGGATACGTGGGGCCGGGTTTCCGCGGGAAGTCGTTCTGGCGGGCCGTCTCTGCCCACATCGACCGACCATATTGGGATTCTGGACCATCCGCAATCGCCAGACTTCCTCCCCGGAACGGTCATGTTGGGATGGGAGGCGTTGTGGGTCGAGCCTATCTCCACGGTTTGTCTTGAACCACGGGATTTGGCTTGTGAATGTGTGAGAGAGAGGGGTGAGAGAGGCCTCGAGGACGCAGGTCCTTGTTGGAACACCAAGGTTGAAATACGAATGCATTCGAGCTTGGCTCGAACATGAACGAGGTAGACTGCCACCAACTGTCCTATCTGAGTATGGCTGGGGAAACGTCAAACATCTGGAGGCAAGGAAATGAATGTAGAAAATCGTGGACCTATGGAGGTTTCCGGCAAACCCGGGACTGCCCACTTCGGCGGACTGGTTCCCTCAATGTTCGGAAAAACGACCCTTCGCCTGTATTCTGAAAGGGTTGTCGAGACGACAAAAAGAGTTGTGGCCCGTCGGGACTCCCAGTTGCTCGTGAGCGAAATAGACTCTGTGGAAATCACTGCAAGAGGCAGCGCACTGTGGTTGGGTTTGGGGATACTTACCATTGGTCTCTATGGATTTGGGATAATATTCTTCATACTGTATTTTGTTGTCAAGCACAGGTTCTTGATTGTTCGTAGCAAAAGCAATGTCCAGATACTGGGAATGACTGGAGATGATGAACCCTATCGCCAGTTCATGCACTCTGTTTTGCAAGCCGCACAGGTCGCCAAGAGGTCACCATGACTGCTTGAAGAGGAATTGCTGATTCTCTGAGCAATCAGTGACGCTGATGTCCAAGGTGCGGCGGAAAACCAAAGGGAATGTTTGTTGCCCGCTTCAGAATTGCTTTCGACCTCCGACACCACAGGGTTCGTGGTCACCGAAGACGCGGGCCTGCGATATGAGGCTTCCCTGGGGACATTCCAGGACCCGGTCCCAGCATGGGCGGCGTGCTCTCCTCCTGTGGTGTCTTGAGGCGCCACGCTCACGCCTCCGTCCAAGGCTCTATGCAGGCCGGCGCGATGAAAGGTAAGCGCTCCATCAACCCCACCTAACGGGGAGTGTCGGCCCTGGAGACAATGTCGGCCAGCATGGGGCGGCACAACAAAAGTTGGGTCAACCGTCCAAGCTACTTGTCTCTGAGCCTCGTCAATACCCCGTGATACCGCGGGATCAGCGCTTCCAACGGATCTGCTCCCTTGAAGAACACCAGGGAGTCCACGTCGTGCTCCGGCGTGAGACACGTGACTTTGCGCACCTGTTTGAGGTCACGTCTCGAAACCTCCCGCCCCCACCCCGGAAACCCAATCTTAAGAACTTTTTGTCGTTCTTCCACAACACGTGAGCGCAACAGACCTTTTCTGATGGTCCGTTTTCGTATCACATGGATGAAGTTTCCGGCAGGTTCATCAAGGTCGAATGAGAAACGTTGAAGGATTGCACGTAACTGGTTGTAGGTAACGATGTAGTACCGTTTGTCCGCCTTACGCGTGTTTCGTCGAAAGAAATCCGCAATGAAGCAAACTTCTGAATCCGGAGTCTTTCTGAACTTCCTGAACTGCGGGTATTGGCTCAACTTTCCCTCCGCAGTGCGGATTGCAAGCTCATCCCAGAGCTTGTGCCGTGAATCGACAATACGGTTGTTGGCAAAGAGATGATACACCGCTACCAGGAATGCTGTCCGTTTGTTGGCATCGTGAAAAGGATGATCCTTGACGATTCCAAAGAACAGGGTTGCACACACCTCAAGATCAGTTTGCCACTTTCGGCACCCCCCGAATTCGACAAACTGGCGCCCCACCGCAGAAGGAAGAAGGTGCTCGTTTCGAGGCCCCGCCATCGCGATTTCCTCCCCCTCATGCAGAAAGTAGTCACACAACAAGTAGTGTGCACGAAGAACCGTATCCATCGAAACCGTATTGCGCAAATAGTCTGGAAAATCCGCGCCGAGTTTCTTCTTCCATTCGTCGTACTGACGCCGTAGCTCGAGCTTGATCCCTTCCATCTTCCCACCCTGACCTCATCTGGACACTGCCCCGGGGGACACCACTAAGTGTTCCTAGAGAAGAACCGGTATGACAGTTCTGCGAATCGAGACATTAAGAACTATTCGTCCTTCGTGAATGTAAACAGAAATCTGCCGTAGGGGGCGGATCAGTTTCGGGTTCCCCGGATCCGACACCAAAAAAGTAAAGAACCTCGTTGGCCCTGAGTGGTCAGGGGGTCAAGGTACGCTTAGAAAAAACAACCTTCACCAATGAGGTGACGTTATGATGGCACAGGGTATCCTTCATTTCCAGTACGATGTTGAGGCGAACTCCAGGGGCTGACTGACGTTGGAGGTCTACCGGCCTACCTCGAGCTTGCGAGTGTGGCAGACATAGCGGGTTCAGTGAAGCGGAACGTGAAGTTGCGTTGGGGGGGTAGGGCCGGACAGAGGCGCGGGTAGTGACCTCGGTGATTCTGCTGAACCTTGCGGCGGGGAACCGCTAGCCTTGTGGAGGCTCGAAATGTGTCTCACTGGTTATTGGCAAAGAGGACGCCGTTCCCCTGTAGCTCCCGGCGACGAGCGCGTGGAAGCCTACCTGGCTTCACCCGTACAGGACCCCACCGGGCAGGTGTACCTGGACACGCTCATGCTGTTGCACACCGGCCGCACCCTCGAGGAGAAAACGTGGATACCCGTGCGGCGTGCATCGTTCGGGCAGACTGGGCTCGGCAAGGTGCTGGAGACCGCGCACCGGATTGGTGACTGGGTGGTGACATCCGATCCTCTCGTGGACCGACGGCTGTATCGCAACCACGGCGTGCGCGTCATCCGGTACGTGAGCCATCGGCACGAGCCCCGGAATCTCGTGGTCTCGACAAACCGCGACCCGAAGCTTCTCCTCAGCTTCCTCGAGGCACTGTTGTCTCGTCTGATCCCACACCAGGACGGCGAGGAGCGCTCAGCGCTGGCCGAGTGGCTCATCGAGCAGGCCACCAACCTGTCGGGCCAGATCGTGATGCGGGCGGCCAAATACGCGCATTTCGCCAACGAACTGGTAGGTGTCGTGCTCTCGATGGCTCTCGTTCGGCGTCACCTCGCCGCGAAGAACGACCGGCACATCGGCTGGTACTTTCTCGACGACTACGCGAGCTGGTTCGGGACCAAGGAGGGCCGATTGGCCGACCTCCTGGTCCTCAATCCTGCCGTGGACGAGGATGGACAGCCCTACCTCAATGTGCTGGTGACCGAAAGCAAGTTCGTCTCGGAGAGTGGATACCTCGAGGCGGCGCGCAAGTCGGCCAGGCAGCTCGTCGAGACCATCGGCCGGCTGGCCACGGCGCTGGAGCCCTCGAGCACCCGGCTCGACCGGACGGTCTGGCTAGATCGTCTCGGCGACCTCATGGCCGAGGGGATGGACCCCTTCGAGGACGCCCCGCTGGGGGGCATGGCCCTGTACGGGTGGGTCAAGGCCGTGAAGGACGACCAGGTTCCCGTTCAGCTTGTTGGCCTCTCCCATGTCTTCGTTCATGATGGATCCCACAGCGTAAGCAAGGAGCCCCTCCCCCTCAAGACCAGCGGGATCCCTTGCTTGCAGCAAGTCTTCGACGCCGACACGCTCCGCCGCCTGTTGACTCGAGTCCGGAAGCTTCCACCGCCGGCCGCCGCTGACCGGGAGATGATCTCGCGGTCTGCGCTTCGGTCCACGGACCGGACGCGCGCGGCTCCTGCCAGCCCAGACCGTGACCCGGTCGTTCCGAAAGGGGAGTCGGCACCGAGGCTCACGACGGACTCGGCCTTGGATCGACCGGCCAACGTCCCTGTCCGTCGGCAGCGCAACGAGGTGCCTGGACAACCAGCCGCCTCGAGTCCCGTGACGTGGCACGACGAACCGCCTTCGCAGCCAAAACGACAAGAGGGGGGCGAAGGCGCACCCGGGTTCAAGGCCATGAAGCCCTCAAGTACGGGGCGACCGGCTCGCACTTCCCTCCATCGACGGCGCATCGAGGTCGGCGTGGAAAGCAGATCTTCGGGTACCGTTGTTTGGAACGGAGAGCCCCCTTCGCAATCCGGAAAGCGAGAGCCGAGCAGAACCGCGACCGGTGCTGGCAAGAGGTCCAGCGCCGATCCGGACGCGGTGCCGACCGAGCAGATCCGCCTGCCGTCCTCCCCCTCGTACCTGGAGCGACGAAGACCACAGAAGCCCGTGCCCGACGGGTGTGAAGCCCACGCCATGCTGGGGCAGCCCAGAATCCAGGGCACGACGTGGCGACCTGCTCAGCCAAACAGCCCGGTGACCGCTGACTCCGGCGACGCAGGCCCATCCACCCTGTCCTGGCAATCTCGACAGAGGGACGACACAACCACGAGTGCCCACGAAGCGACTACAGGGCGAAGACCCATGAACCGGGGTCGTGAGACCCGGGAGCCCGAGCACGTTCCGCCCTATCCGGCCCCGATTCGGAAGTGGCTGAGCAGCGGCCGGGAGAAGATACGGGAGGAAGAAGGGGAAACGTGGCTGCAAGAAACGCTTGTCGCCCTGTGCAAGGCCTTCCGGAGCTACGCCATGACATCCGAGGTCGTCCGGGCGCGCCTGACCCCCAACGCCGCGCTCGTCAGCTTCAGGGGAACCGACGATCTAACCGTGTCCAGGGTGGAGAAGAGGCAGCAGCAACTCCTTACCTCCCATGCCCTCGAGGTCATCGATGTACACGGGCGCCCGGGCGAGGTGGTGGTCATGGTCCGGCGCCCGAAGCGGGTCGTGCTCTGGCTGCATGACCAATGGCGCAAACGGGCCTTGCCGGAGACCGCGCCGTGGTTCAACACCTCCTTCCTGCTCGGGGCTCGAGAGAACGATGGTGAGCTGTTCTATCTCAACATCGCAAGCGAGTTCGGGGGCCAGCCCCAGCACGGCCCCCACGTCCTCATCGCCGGCGAGACCGGGAGCGGCAAGGGGGTCCTGGTGCAGAATCTCCTGCTCGACATTTGCGCGACGAACGCGCCCGGTGCGGCACGGATTTGGATGATCGACCCCAAGGCCGGTGTGGACTACCCCTGGTTGCAGGACCTGCCGCACCTCGAAGGGGACATCTGCACGACACAGGCCGGCGCGATGAAAAGCTTCGATGCCGTGATCGAGGCGATGGAGGAGCGCTACCGGTTGCTCGCAAGTGTGGGAGCCCTCAACATCTTCCAGTACAACAAGCGCGTAGCACGGGAGAACCGGTTCCCAATGCTCTGGCTGTTCCACGACGAGATGGCCGACTGGATGGTGGACAGGGACTATCGGGCCACGGTGGAGAAGACCGTGACGCGGCTGGCATCCAAGGCGCGGGCCGCAGGCATCAGCCTGGTGCTGGTCACCCAGCGCCCCGACAAGGACGCCGTCCCGCCGTTGATCCGGGCGAACCTGGGCAATCGCCTGGTGCTGAGGGTGTCGGACCGGCGCAACTCCGAGCTGGTGCTGGACGACCCCGTGGCCTCGAGGCTCCTGGGCAAGGGCCACCTGGCGGCCAAGCTCGTGGGCGAGGGAGAAATCGTCCTGGGACAGGTTCCCTTCGCGGGGCCCGACGAGACCCGGGAGTTGGCCGAAGCCATCGTGGCATCCTGGAAAGATTAGACCCTGCCCGGGTAGGCACAGCGATTCCAGGGAGGCGATCCAGGTGATCCAGAAGGTCGGGAAGCGGGTTCATGGCGCCTGGTATCTCCACCGGGACGCCCTCAAGGAGGAATCCTGGCCACAACACCGAGTTGGCCTTGGAATAGGTGTTGACTTCCAGCCTGAATTTGGTACCATAAAAAGACTGGAGGTGAACAATGAACCTGTCCACGAACATCAGGTCCGTGAGCTACTTGAAGTCGAGAACTGCCGACTTGTTGAGGCAGATCAACGAAACCCATTCTCCTGTCATCATCACGCAAAACGGTGAAGCCCGGGCTGTCTTGCAGGATCCAGAGAGCTACGAAAGGATGAGAAATGCCATCGGATTGTTGAAGATCCTTTCGCTGGCTGAAGAAGAAACCAGGAACGGTGAAACCGTATCGCATGAGGATGTCTTGAAGACAATCCAAGAAAAACTTGAATGAGACATGAATCAAGACTATCAAGTTAGATGGGCAAGGTCCGCTGTTGATGATCTTGAAGACATCATTGACTACATCGCGCAAGACAGCCCACTTGCGGCCCAAAGGCTTTTTGAACAGATCAAGACCAAGATAGAGACCCTCAGCCACTCTCCTCAGCGCGGTCGTCGCATTCCCGAGTTGCAACAGCAAGGTATTCTGACATACCGCGAACTGATCGTCCCA
The DNA here is from genome assembly GCA_024278455.1 of Myxococcota bacterium. GTDB lineage: Bacteria > Myxococcota_A > UBA796 > JAJRTE01 > JAJRTE01 > JAJRTE01. The sequence goes on along the minus strand of JAJRTE010000306.1, from coordinate 2,908 downwards.
CCCTGGCGAGTCATGTACCGAGTATCGGAAGAGACTGTCTACGTGTTGGCCATTATCGATTCAAGAAGGAATGTGGAGGATATTCTTCTGGAAAGACTCTTCAGAAAGAAGTAGTCGGCCGACATTGCGCTGCAATGCACGGGTTCGGTCGGTGGGTACCGCGGAAATCTTCTACAGGGCAGCGCCATCGTGGCATCCTGGAGAGATGAGACCCTGCCCGGGCAGGCACAGCGATTCCAGGGAGGCGATCCAGGTGATCCAGAAGGTCGGAAAGCGGGTTCACGGCGCCTGGTATCTCCACCGGGACGCCCTCGAGGTGCTCGAGCCCCCGGATCGGGCACGGCTCGACCAGGCCGTGTCCCTCGCCGGGGACATTCAGTGGAACGTGGTGCGGCTGGACACCGCTCGCACGCACCGCGTCACCTTGCTCGACTACGAACCCTTCCAAGAGGTGGCTTTCCCCGCCTTGCTGGAAAGCGTCACCGTGGACCTGGACGTGGGTCGGGTGACCCGTCGCCGATTCCGCACGTCCGGGAATCCCCCGATCCTGCACCGGAAAGAGCTGTTGCTCCCGCTCGACCACCCGGACCGGCCCCGGTTCGAGGCGCTGACCCGTGCCCTCGAGGCGCGTGGGCTGTTCGAGAACCCTCGAGCCATCGGACACCGGCGAAGCTGGGCTGCCCGTCTCGAAGCGGCGGGCGTGGTGGTGGACGATCACGCGTTGAGAGAACTCGAGGGGCTTTCGGGCACTACCCGAGCCTCGTCACCCGTCCAGTCGACCCCGAAGCCGCAAACAGTCGAAGGAGAGCCGGCGGAGGAGGAGCCGGCAGTCGCACAAGAGCCGTCAGCCCCGGGAGCGACGGGGGGCATCGAGGGCGAGCGGGGGGTGGCGCGCCATCGCACGGCCATCGTGCGGGACAGGCTGTCCGTGCCCATGCAGGCCCTCGCGCGGTATGGGCTTCTCGACCCGAAGCGGTCCGTCCTGGACTATGGCTGCGGCCAGGGTGACGACGTGCGCGCCCTTCTGGAAGCGGGGATCCCGGCCATCGGGTGGGACCCGCACTTTGCACCCGATACGCCCCTCGAGCCGGCGGATGTCGTGAACCTGGGCTTCGTTCTCAACGTCATCGAGTCCCGGGAGGAGAGGCGGGAGGCACTCCGGCGCGCGTTCGACCTCGCGCGCGGCTGCCTGGCGGTCGCCTGCATGGCGGTCGGAAAGGCGGACACGTCCGGCCTCGAGCCCTACGGGGACGGCTTCTTGACGCGGCGGGGAACGTTCCAGAAATACTACCGCCAGGAGGAACTCCGAGACTTCATCGAGACCGTGCTGTCCGCGGACGCCATCGCCGTGGGGCCGGGTGTGTTCCTGGTTTTTCGGGACAAAGTCCTGGAACAGCGTTTCCTGCTCGAGCGCCAGCAGAGGCGGTTCCAGCTCGTACCGACGACGCACCGGCCACCTGGGCGGGGCAGGGTGGAGGTTCCAGCCCGGGACCTCGAGGCGGTGCGGCCGTTGCTCGAGACGCTGTGGGAGGCGTGGCTTGCGAGAGGACGTCCCGTGGCCGAGGAGGAGCTGGACGATTCTCTCCGCCATGCGCTGCGCGAGCGGGTGGGGTCGCTGCGCCGTGCCGATCGGCTCGTTCGCGGCCTGTTCGACATGGACCCGTTGCGTGCGGCGGCCCGAGCGCGCCGCGACGACCTGCTGGTCTATTTCGCGCTCAACCTCTTCGGAGGCCGAACGCGCTACCAGGCGCTTCCCCCGGAGCTGAAACGGGATGTCCGGGCGTTCTTCGGCTCCCTTCGGCAGGCCCAAGAGGAGGCGCGGACCCTGCTGTTTTCTGTCGGCCGTCCCGAGGTCGTTACGGAAGCCGCGGAACGGGCGGCGGCGCAGGGGCTGGGGTGGCTGGATCGCGGGCATTCCCTCCAACTGCACCTGGCGCTGCTGGAACGCCTTCCACCCGTGCTGCGGTGCTACGCCGGCTGCGCAAGCGTCCTGTACGGCGATGTCCGCGAGGCCGACCTCGTCAAGATCCATCTCCGGTCCGGCAAGCTGACGCTCTTGTTCTACGAAGCGTTCGAGACGCGCCTTCCCTGGCTGCGGGAGCGTGTCAAGATCGACATGAGAACCCGGCGAATCCACTTCTACGATCACGCGCAGGGCAACCGGCGACAGCTCCTCTACCTGAAGTCGCGCTTCATGGCGCCCGACCAGGCGGGCTACGCGCGCCAGAAGTCCTTCGACGACGCCCTCTCGGCGACCGGACTCTTCGATTTCGACGGGTTCGGGCCGGACGCCGAAACGTTCTTCTCGACCTTGCAGTCGGCGGGCCACGTGGCGGACCTGGCGCTGTTGGAGTAGATCTTGTACCTGCTCCACGGTCCCTCGAGAAAGGCCCTCGACAGCCACCCCCGTCTTCCAAAATGAATATTCAATATTCAATCGTCTCGAAAGGGGATGCTGTGATCCAACGAACGCTGAGCCCGACGCTCAGGAAGGCAGCAGAATCGTTCCCCGTGGTAACCGCGACCGGGCCCAGGCAGTCCGGCAAGACCACGATCGTCCGGGACGTGTTTGCGCACTACCGATACGTCTCGCTCGAGATCCCGGACAAGCGGCAGTAGACTCGAGGCCATGCAGGATTCGCATGACCTGGTCGGAACCACCCTGATCGGACGAGGTGATACCCATTCCGGTACACCGTCAATCGCAGATCTCGTTTCTACCGAGTCATCGGCGGTGACGCGGTGCTGCTGACAACCCTTGCCTGGCACGACTACTTCCCGACAATCCCCTCCAGCAACCTCGACAGGTAGGCTTCCAGCGGGTTGGCCGGGATCGCATGGTGGGACGCCTGGGTACGCTCTTCCGGTTGCACCGCGCGATCGCCGCCCCGGTCGCGAAGGGTGGGGC
>JAJRTE010000305.1 GCA_024278455.1 Myxococcota bacterium | reverse complement strand
TGGCTACGAGTGCCAACTCGTCGAACTGAAGCACCCGGTGGACGGATGGGTGTTGCAGGTCCGCGAGACCTACGAAACGGACTGGAAGAGGACCCTGTCGTTGTTCACCGGCCTGGACACAGCGGCGAGCGTCGAGCTGGCGGCTGACGGGGACGTGCTCAAGGCACGGTTCGGCACCACGAAATGGCTGGAGAAGGCGACCGTGGCCGGCGTGGGCTACGTGGTCATGCCGCTTCTCATGGTCCCCGCGGCCATTGGATTCTACCGCCAGCACCGGCTGCTCAACGACCTCGAGAACGAGCTGCGACGCTACGTGGAGACCCACGAGGTCCCTGCGGACGCGTGATGCGCCGGCGCGGGATTCCGGGTGCCCCCCCGGGCCGTCTCCCCGCGGAGACGCCAGGGATATCGCTGCGCGCGGATTGCCGTGCCCACTCGTCCACCGTTCCTCCGCCCCGGGATGACGCGCGCCGATCGGGCGAGTCCGAAGCCGAAATGCCATTGTGCACCTGGCGCGACTGCGCTACACTCCAATCGTTTCGTGGCACGATGGTCCTTCGAGAACGCCGAAACAGGGGCCAATTCCCGTGCCAAGCCCGCCGGCGCCAGCGGCTGTGGGCCTTTCGTCGATCCCGCTTGCGGGGGAGCCAATGTTTCGCACACAGCCTGCCATCCGGAGACCCAGGCCCTTGAGACCTCGGCGCAGGTGGGCTCGGGCGTTCTGGCTCGCCTGTTGGATGTCCGCCGGCGCACTCCTTCCTGCGGTGGCGTGGGCTGGCGGATGGGATGACGCCGCCACCGGCGCCGGCCCCCTCGCCGTGATGGACCTCACCACGGGGTCGGCGCGCGACGAGATGGCTGCCGCCATCGAACACGTGCTCGGCCGGGAAATCGTGCTTGAGCCGCCGACGGCGCTGCTGGCCGATTCCCTCCGATGGGCCATGCCCGACCCGGATCGAAGCACCTGTCCTGAGACCTGCACCTATCTCGCGGACTACATCGCCCGGATGGACATCGTGCGCCCGCCGAAGACGCACGCGGACGTGTTCCCGGCCCTGTTGCAGTTCGCTGAAAAGTTGCTCGAAATGGGAGACGCGCCCGGCGCCGAGGAGGCCATCGAGCAGGCACTGGCCATCGTTCCCTGTACCTATTCGGTGATTCCGGCCGGGCAAGCCAGGAAGGTCTTCGTTGTCGAAGCCCGCGCCAGCCTGGCGATGCAAGACGGCCGTGCGAGCGAGGCGATGGCCAACCTGCTCGCAGTCGACCCGGTCTACCGGCCCGCGCAAGGCGCCCCGGCCGACTTGGTCGCCCTGTATCGATCCGTTGCTACTGGTGGTGATGGTCCGGTTGCTCTACCGGTCGATACTTCCGGGCTGGTGGACGAGGCGTTCCTGGATGGCAAGCCGGTCGGAGGCCTGGAACGGGTTCGTCCGGGCGTGCACCTGTTCCAGGTCGTCAGTCCGTTCGGGGAAGTGCGTTCATCGGTCGTCCACATTTCCGCCTCTCCGGACGAGCGGACCCCACCCCGGCTCGGCGTCGTGCTGGCGGAACTGGACGACTTCGGGTTGCCGAGCCGGGAGCAGGTCCTCACGCTGCTGAGGCACAACCTCCTCGGTGGACGACTCAATTCGTTGCAAGCAATCGGCATCGAGCGCTACCTGTCCCGGGCAGGAGGCGATTTCGTGGCGTTTCTCGCCGAGCCCCCGCGACATGGCTACACCGGCTTGCGGTTCTACGTACTCGACGCCGGCCTGAGCGACATGCCCCCGGCCTTTGCGGTCTCCACGTCACGGTCCCGGCGGATGATATCGATCGAAGCAGGGGGGGGCGTCCAGGCGTTTCCGGTGGCACGCGGCCCTCTCATGCCCCGCCCGGGAGCCGGGTTGCATGTCCAACTGGGTCTGTCAAGGGGCAAATGGGAGCCCGGCCTGCGTATCTCCGCGTGGCCGCGTGGATTCCAGTTTCCCGGAGAATCGACCGAGCAGACATGTCCGCCCGCCGTCGGCGACTCGAGCGATGGGCAAGACTCGGCGGCGGGATGCGCCCCGGCCGATAGCTGGCTGATCGCCGGGGCCGGCGCGGGATACCGATTCACCCTGCCCGGGGGCATCGGCGTCGCCCCGGCGGTGTTCTGGGACGTCGCGCGGATCGAGGTCCGTGATGCCGCCTCCGGAAACGAACGGACCACCGGTACAGGCTCCAGCGCCACGAAGACATGGGCCACCGGACCGGCCTTCCGGATGCGGGAGACCTTCGAGGTGCACGACGGTCCCGCATTCGAGTTGCGCGCAGCATTGACGGGAGAGCTGGCGGCCATGATCTCGATCTCGAGACAGGAAGGGTCGCCCGTTCGCCTGCTGGCGGCTCGAGCGACCATCGGGGTTGTCGGACGTTTCTGAGGGACATGCCCGCGGTCGCGCCGCGCGCGATTCTCGTTCCCCAGCCCCATCGAGGTTGGGCTACTGGCTGGATGGGCCGTCCAGGAGCAAGGTGTAGGGCCCGTAGGTTTGGCGGGTGTAGGCGGTCACCCTGACGTAGTAGAACCCTCCGGCCGGCGCGGTGAAGGTTTCCCGGTCCCCGTTTCTAGCCCCCCCACCATCGATCTCATCCAACAAGGTGCCCTCGCTGTCGAGGACTTGGAGGATGGCGTCGGTGCCGGTGCCGTCGGGGACGGTGGTCTCTATCGTGTACGTGCCCTGGTCCACAGCCTCGAAACGCACGTAGTCTTCGTCGACCCCGGTCGGCCCGAGGTGCAGCGTCCGCTCCTGCGGCGTCCCCAGCTTCGTCGCCGAGGCCGTTTTCATCGTGTCGTCCGGCTCGAACACGTCCGGGGCGACGAAATCGAGATCCTCGAGCATGTCTCCGACTTCGGCAACGACCTCCGACTCGTCCGCGAAAGAAAGCGCGTAGTCGCCCGGGTAGCGGCACCCCACGGCGATGTAGTAGGTACCGGCTTCCAACGCGAACCAGGTGAGCCTCGCCGCGGCGGTGTAGGCGTTCTCGTCGTCGTTGAACGCGAGTTGTCTGCCTTCTGCGTCGAGGATGGAGATGTAGGGATCGGTCGGCTCACCCTCCGGGATGGTGGTCGAGATGTCATACAGCCCGTTTTTCGCTGCCTCGAACCGGGCGTAGTCCACATCGTCGATATCGTGGAAAGAACGTTCCTGGGTCTCGCCATCTGCGATTTCGGCTGCCATTTCGGCGCTGCCATCGGGTTCGTAGGTGTCATACAGGTCATTGAGTTCAAGCGTCAAGTAGTAGGTGCCCGGCTCAGCGTCGGACCAACTCTCGATCTCGACGAACACGGTACCCCCCGTCTCCGATGTCCAGGAGATCCGGGACTCGAGACCGAAGTAGTCCTGGGTCTCATAGTCATCGTTCTCGGCCAAGACATCGCCGCTGGCGTCCAACAGTGTGAGGATGGAGTCCATATCCGAAGAGGTCAGTTCCGTGTAGATCACGTAGGCCGTGTGTTCCTTGGCGGCGAACCAGGCGTGGTCCACGTCGGAATCGCTGTGGAACGTCCGTGTCTGGGATTCGCCGACGGTGATTTCGGGGGCATCCTCGAGGCTGTCGTCGGGCTCGTAGGGGTCGCCGTCCGGCCCGCATCCGACCGCCATCGCCGCCAACCATATCGTCAATCCGGTCATTATCCAGGCCAGTCGCATATCACCCTCCACGGTACGCCCGGGGCGTCTCGCCGCGCCCATCCGGGGGACGCGCGCCCGGTCGTTCGAATCGCTGGATCCTATCATACCATCCGGGGCGGGTCATCGGGCTCGAACTCCGCCAGAATCGTTGGCGCCCATCGGCGCGCATGCGTGACCGCGCGCCGATGTGTTCCTTCGATGTCGGCTTTTCGCACCATGATCGGGAAGCTGCGCGCGGCCCCGGTCTTGTGCCGCTCCGGCGCGCCGGGCGAAACGTATCGATACGATCGAAGGCGAGCGATCAATCGGTAGGCGCGGGCAAGGTCTCCAGGACCAGGCGTTCCAGGGGCTCCGGCGATGAGGCCACACCTATCTCTTCCAGGAGACGAGCCAACGGCTCAGGGTCGGGCGCCCCGGACACACGGGCACGAACCCACTCCGGTATCGCTTGGAATTTCCTGTTCCAAAGCCGGTAGATTCCCTGCCGAAGCGCCTCGAGA
>JAJRTE010000304.1 GCA_024278455.1 Myxococcota bacterium | reverse complement strand
GGTGCCGAGCCGTGCACCCGTTCGAGGGTGGAGGTCGCGCACCTCGTGTAGTGCCGACAGCCCTTCCACTGCCCGGAGGCTGCGCGCCCCCGTTGTCGGATTTGCCGGCGGCCTGGCCGATCCGGCGACCGGGCTTGTGCGATTCGGCGTGCGGCCGGGCTTGCGGGCAAGGTATGATCCCGAGGTCGGTCGATGGACAGCCAAGGACCCCATCCTGTTCGCCGGGGGCGGCTCGATGTCCAACCTATCGCTTGTCCAGCAGCAGGTCGTCACGCTTGAGGTGGATTCTGTCGAAGGCGTCACCGGAGATGATGTAGTACCAGCCTGCGAACCGCTCCTTGAGTTCTTTCGCGCGCTTCTCGTTCTCCTGTTTTTCCTTCAGCCACCGGTCGTGGGCTTCCCTGAGTTGCTTGTTTTCGCGGTCTTCGTCGTTCCAATCCGTTTCTGGCTTGTTCTCGAAATCGGTGTTGGAGGGGATGGGCGGTTCGGGATTGAAGTCTCCGGAGTAGTCCACCGAGACGAAAAGATAGCGATTGTTGGAGGAGGTTGAACCGGAGTCGTCGCTGCCGGAGGAGCCGGAGGCGATTTCGCCGAACCGCAGGGTGTAGGAGATCCCTTTCTTGGTTCTGATCCGCAATTCTCCCTCGTTGGACACCAGCGTGTTATCACGGGTGAAGTAGTAGCCTTTTTGTTGGAGAGAGAGGAGGTCGGTATCGGAGATGCCCTCGAGCTTCTCGAGGCGTTCGGAGAGGCCCTGCGGCTTGGGTCGAACGCCGACGATGGTCAGGTTGTCGACTGCCGACACGAGAGAACTGACCTTCGACCGGTTGACCCGTTTGCCTTTGGGCAAGTCGTTCATCTTCCACTCGGTGCCATCCTTCTCGAGGACGATCTCGTCCCGCACCTCGAGGCTTCGGGTCGCTTCGTTGATCGAGTAGTCCTTGATGACGACCTGGTCGATGTCGCTTCTGGTGACCTTGAGGAGGTCTTTTTCGATCCAGTCTTCGAACTTGGTGGAGATGTCCACGTCGAGCTTGGCGACGTAGACGCGTTTCTGGCCGGGGAGCCGGACGAAGTGATAGCCTTCGCGGTCCTTGATTTCCTTCCCGATGATCAGGTCAGCCAGGACCTTGCCCCCCTCGCCCTTGATGGTGACGCGTTTGCCGCGCCCCTTGAGGGACGTGGAAGTATCGTCGAGCGGGTCCAGGACGCCGCAGGCTTCGTGGTCGGAGACGTTGCTGGTCCGGAAATCTTCCTTCTTGAGACTGATGATTCCCGCGGCGGTCTTGGCGAGCCGGTCCTTGCCGTCGGCCGGGTAGTTGAAGTGGGAGGGAATGGTCCACACGCCGTTCTGGTTGGCGACCTTGAACGGTTTGGCTGACGCGGTTTCCTCGTCGAACTCCACGACCTCGAGGGTGGTGGCCACGTTGGGGTCGGTGAAATCGGGGAAGAACGCCTCGCCCAGGTCCAGGAACGCGTCTGGGGTGACAGGTTTGGGCGCGGTCAGGAAGGCCAGGAGTGCCAGGACGACCGCGGCTCCGCAGAATGCAAGCGTCTTGTTCAGCTCGTTCATGTTGCTATCCTCACGTTGCGATCAAGCCCTCAGTCTCTTCGAGGCAGCGGCGCCTTCGCGTTCCCGGCGCCGGCGTCGAACGAAGATCACCACGCCCAGGACGAAGACCGGAATGGGGGGGAGCAGGACCGCGGTGGTCCGGATGGTGCCCTGGATCCGGCGGACCTGTTTTTCCATCTCCTCCTTGCTGCGCTGGATCTTCAGCTCCTTTTCGGCCTCGATGTTCGCCTTGAGGACTTCGAACCGGCGATTCTCCACCTCCTGGAGGTTTCGCGCGGCGATCTGCTTGGCCCGGTCATCGAGGTCGGGTGCGTTGCGCAGCTTGTCCACCTTTTCATCCAGGCGTTGCTGCGCCTCCTTGAGCGCCTTGTCGGCTTCGGTTTCGGCAGCCTCTTCCTCCTTGACCCGCCGTTCCACGAACTGCCGGGTCTGTGCTTCCACACGTTCCAGCGTCCGGTGCCGGACGCGGCGGTTTCGGAGCGCCACGAAGGACATGTCGTCCACCAGTTCGTCGATGCAGTTGAGGAAGAACGTCACGTTGTCGAAGTTGAGGTTGCCCGGCGCGATCTTGCGAATCTGGAAGAACTGTTCGGAGATGAAGTCCACGTCCGCCACGACGGTCGCCCGTACACGAGTGGGTGTTTCGTTCGCCTCCTCGTTCTCTCCGTCCTTGTCCTCCTCGCCGGCCTCGGCGTCCTCCTTCTCGGCGGACCGGACCTGCGCCGCCACGGTGTATTCGCTGCGCGATGGTCGATGGGGAGCGAACGGGTTCAGTTGTGTGCCGAAGAATGAACGCCGGACGAGCTGGGAGTAGTGGTTTTCGCCGGACATCAGGCCGGTCTTGAGGAGGGGTGTGAAGTCGAAATCACGGCCCGAAGCCGGTTCCACGGCGCCAGGGTAGAGCAGGACCACTTCCTGGAGTTCGGCGGTGGCCGGGTCCTCGAGGTTGAACGTTTCCTCGTTGCCGCTGCCTCGGCCCAGGAAGACCACTTCCGGGGGCAGGTGGGCCAGGTCCGGGTGAGGATTGTAGCTGTCCCAGATGACGGTTCCCTTGTTCCATCGAATGCCGATGTCCGCCAGGAACTTCTCGATGTCCCCCTTGGGCTTCGGTGGGGGACGACCCTGGCGCATGAACGGGTTCTCGTTGGCTCCAGCCCGTTCGGACGGCGCCAGGCCCAGATCGACGACAGGGAGGGGATCGATCAGGAGCATCGCCGGAACCCCCGCCTGGATCATCTCGGCCACGTTGTCCATCTCCTCCTGTGGCAACGACGATGGCAGAATCACCACCAGCGCGTCCACCCGCTCGGTGATGGGGCTCGACGCCGTTATCTGAACCACATCGTATTGCTTCTCCAACTCCGCAACGACGGACCATTTCGGGGTGTTTTGCATCGTGTTGAAATCGAGCCCGCCGAAGACCCGCAACGACGTGTTGATGACCCCGATCTTCTTCTTTCCGGTCTTGGCCACGGAACGGATGCTCCGGACGATCTCATACTCGACCGGGAGTCCCCGGTCGAAAAACGGGATCACCTGCTCTTCGGCCCCGCAGGTGAACGCCAGGCCCATGAACACGTCCATCACCGAGGTCCGCGCGCTGCTCACGTTCGGGAGCTTGCGTGGTGTGATCCCGAACTGTTCCCGGGCCGCCCTGGCGGTGTCGGAGTAGAGTTCGGTCTCCTTGATCACGACGTGGACCTTCTCTCCGGCCCGAGCGTCGATTTCGCGCAAGATATTCAACAGGTTGCGCTTGGTTTGGACATATTGTTCTGGCACGTCGGGACTGATGTAGGCCTGGACGAACACTGGACGGTCTTCCGACAGCTCGGACAAGAGCTTGCCAGTCTCGTCGCTCAGGGTGTGCAGGCCCTCGGCGGTCACGTCCAGCCGGAGGTGGGCGCGAGCGATCAGGGTATCCAGGCCGATGACTGCCACCACCAGGGCGAGGACGCGGAGAAGGTAGTGGGTCCACATGGGCAGCCCTTGGGCGGATCGAGGCCAGTGGCGGCGGCCGAGGAGTGCGACGTTGAGATACAAGGCTATTGCGGCCACGGCCACGAAGTAGACCAGGCCGCTCAACGTGATGACACCTTCGGCGAAGTCGCGGAAGTGGGGGAACACGCCCAGGGGACGGACCCAGTCGGCCAGTCGGTCGCTGAAGGCCGCTGCCGCAGGGTCGATCAACACCAGGACGGCGCAGAACAGTGCGCCGAGAATGAAAGCGATGGTCGCGTTCGAGGTCAGGAGGGATGCCAGCATGCCGGCGGCGATGAGGGCGGCGCCGAGCAACCAGTAGCCGAAGTAGCTGCCGAACATCAGGCCGATGTCGGGTCGCCCGAGCCAGAGGAGGACGAGGATGTGGCTCAGGGAGAGAATGAGCGACCCGGTGTAGACGCCGAGGGCGGCGAGGTATTTCCCCATCACGACCTGCAGGTCGGTCGCCGGCAGGGTGAGCAGCAATTCGTCGGTTCCGACTTTGCGTTCTTCCGACCAGATGGACATGGTCAGAGCGGGAACGAAGAACAGCAGCAAGTAGGGGAAAACCGCGTTGAGCTGGTCCAGGTTGGCCAGGTTGTTCAGAAAGAAGCGTTCCTGCCAGAAAGCGGCGGCGGCGCTCAAGAAGATGAACAGGGTGATGAAGACGTAGCCCGTGGGGTTGCTGAAGTACATTCTCAGGTCCCGCCGGGCGATGGCACTCACGACTCGAGCGTTGGACTTTCCTTCCATGGTATCTTGTCTCCCTCGCTGGAAAAGCGTTTCTCCGCGTGGACGGTCAGGCGCCACCGCCGGCTGCCGCGCGGCTGTCCGTATCGCTGGTCATGCGGTAGAACGATTTCTCCAGCGACCCGTCCTCTTTGAGGTCCTCGGTTGGTCCGTCATAGATCAGGCGCCCGTTGTGGATGAAAAGCACACGGTCGGCGACGGCGTCCACCTCTTGGAGGATGTGGGTCGATATCAGGACGGTCTTTCGTTCGCCGAGTTTTCTCATGTCGTCTCTGAAGTCCCGGATCTGGTTGGGATCCAGACCGGCGGTGGGCTCGTCCATGATCAAGACGTCGGGGTCGTGCAACAGTGCCTGGGCCAGGCCCACCCGCTGCTTGAGACCTCGAGACAGCTTGCCGATCGGCTTCTCGAGGACCTTGTCGAGGGAGCACTGCTGGTTGACGAAGGCTATCCGGTCCTCCAGTTCGGTGGCCGAAAGGCCTCGAGCCTCCCCGAAGAAGCGCAGCAGCTCCAGCGGAGTCATGTCCTGGTAGAGTGGGCCGTTCTCGGGCAGGTACCCGAACCGCCGGGAGGCCGCGATCCGGTCCGCGTGGACGTTCAGGCCTGCAATCCATGCCGTTCCTGCGCTCGGCGCGATGAAACCGGCAAGAAGCTTCATCGTGGTCGTCTTGCCGGCCCCGTTCGGCCCGAGGAAGGCTACGATCTGACCTTCGGGGATGGAGAAGGAGATGTTCTGGACGGCGACGAATGGGCCGTAGAACTTGCTCAGACCGCGCGCCTCGATCATGGTTCGCTCGGAACCACCCTCTTGATTCATCTGTCTTCCACCTCCTGTGCAACCGGGTTCGCATGCAGACACCCGTTCGTTGTACGTGAACGCCGGGCAATGTCAACACCGATAGCCGGGACGATATTCCCTCGTGTCTCATCGAGACCTCTCTCCGCAGGCCTCGCGCAAACCACCCGTGGCAACGTAAGCACGGTTGCCCAGGCAGCAAGGGTTTTTTCGTGACCGTCTGCTCGAAGCGCGCGCATGCGGTGCAACGGTGTGCCCCTACCCGCCCAAGGCCTCCTTTCGTCACGCCTGGTTGCCCTGCCGGCCTCGAGGAACTTGAAATCCACGAGAAGGGGGGCCACAATCGGGAACTGCTCCCCACCGGCGGCGGAGCGTCGAACATGACGCGGAGGATCCATGCGTATCGGGACTCGAGGCAGCACCCTGGCCCGTGTCCAGGCGGACATGATCGGCAACCGCCTTCACGATATCCTGGGGGTCGTGCCGGAGATCGTCGTCATCCGCACCCAGGGCGACCGGGTGACCGACCGGCCGTTGCGCTCCTTGAGAGGCCAGGGATTCTTCACCAAGGAGATCGAGCGGGCCCTGCTCGACCGCCGGATCGATGTGGCCGTCCATTCATTCAAAGACCTTCCGTCCATGTGTGCGGCCGGTCTCGAGGTCGCGGCGGTGACGGCGCGCGAGGACCCGGCGGACCTGCTGGTGATCGCGCCGGCCGTGTGGGCGCCGGAGCAGCGCCCGGTACCGATCCGGGCGCAGGCCCGGGTGGGGACGAGCGCCGTGAGGCGACAGGCCCAGCTTGCCGCCGTGCGGCCGGATATCGTCGTACAGGACCTTCGCGGAAATGTCCCCACGCGACTCGGCAAGCTCGAGCGGGGCGAATACGACGCCATCTTCCTGGCCGCCGCGGCAGCCCGGCGGCTCGACCTCGATTTTCACGCACTGCGCGTGGTACGTCTCGACCCCTGGCGATTCGTGCCCGCACCCGGCCAGGGCGCGCTCGCCGTGGAGATGCGGGAGGACGACCCGCGGTTCGAAGCGGTGAGACGGGCGCTCGAGGATGCCGGGACCCGGGAAGCTACCCGGATCGAGAGGGCGATAGCGCAACGGTTCGGTGGCGGCTGTTCCATGCCGTTGGGCGCCTACGCGGAAAGGCAGGGCGCCACGTGGCGGGTCGCCGCTTTCTGGGGCGGGCTCGAGGCGGGCCGCCTGGCCGAAGTGACCGGGGATGATGTGAACGGTATTGCAGGCGCCCTGTATCGTCGCCTCGCCTCGAGCTGAGCCTGCACCCCGGGCATGTCGCACAACCAGCCGCCTGGTCCACTCGTCCGGGCGATCCACACGACTGACAGGAGGAAACGCCATGCGCGTGCTTGTCGCCAGGGATCCGGAACGGGCCCGCGCCACGATTCGGGCGCTCGAGGGCAGCGGGTTCGAGGCGGCGACTGTCCAGGTGACGGTTTCGGAGCCTCTCGAGAACCCTGGATCGCTACCGGACCTCTCCGGCTTCGACTGGGTGGCGTTCACCAGCCGAAACGCGGTGGCGTCTTTCGTCGCCGCGCTTTCCCGGGAACAGCGTGATCTCCCCGGGGGGGTGCGATTGGCCGCGGTCGGCGACGCGACCGCCGAGGCTGCCGCGCGGGCACTGCGCCGGCCGGACCTGGTCGCGGGGAGGGCGACAGGAGCGGGTCTTGCAGACGCCCTGTCGGCCCTGGATGGACAACATCGCGAACCGCGGCGGACGCGCATCCTGTGGCCGTGCGCGACGCGGACGACCCTGGGTTTTGCCGATGGGCTGACCCGGGCCGGCATCCTGCTCGAGCGATGGCCTTGCTACGCCACCCGGGCCGTTGATCCCGGCCTGGTCAGACACCGGCTCGAGGCCTTGGCGCCGTGGCACGCATGCGTGTTCGCTGCCCCCAGCGGGGTCCGGGCGTTCCTGGCGGCCTGGCCACTACCCTGGCGATTCGTCGCCGTAGCCATTGGACCCACCACCGGCGCGGCATTGCGCGACGCCGGCGTCCGGAACATGGTCATCAGCGCGTCTCCCCGTGCCGGCGCCCTTGCCGAAGCCGTGGAGGTGGCGGTTGAACGGTTCGGACACGGGGGGCTCTCTCCATAGCGCCTGGGCTGGGGCGTCCTCGAGCACCGCGCGCGTCACCGGCGCCACCTCGAAGATCGCCAGAAGCCGACGCACCGCTTCTTCGGCTCGATGACGATCCAGGGCTTTCCCGGCCAGGTGACAGCGTCGGGAGGCGTCCTGGCCTCGGTGTCGATGGCCAGGCGGCTCGCATGGCTCGCGGGCATTGCGCTCGAAGGGGGGGGCAGGGAGGGAGCGCGTCTCGCCCTTGTCCCGTTTGGCCGACTGGTGTAGGCTCATGGCGCGGGACGCGCCGCGCCCCTGGAGCGACCGGAGCGAGGAGAACGATCGGTGTCTTGGTGACCAGTGGCCGGGCGTGTTCTGGGAGGGATAGGGAACACCTGCAGGAGCGAAGTCGGCACACCATGGGGTTGTCAAGGAGACGTTCACGGTTTCATGTGGGGTTGCGCACTATCCTGGTGGTCCCCTTCGTGGCGCAGTTGGTCCTGGCCATTTTCGCGGTGTGGCTCATAGCCCGCCTGAATTCCCAGCGAGCGGTCGAGCATGGGATTGCCTACTTGCGGGCCGAGATCGTGCAACGGATGCGCGAGTTCGTCACATCATGGCTCGATGATCCGCATCGTATCAACGAGATCAACGCCGCGGCGATCGAAGGCGGCGTTTTGGATCCCGGCGACACGGACCAGTTGCTGGCGTTTTTCTGGAACGAACTCCGCGTATTTCCTCGAGTCAGCTACATCCAGTACGGCTCGGAGGACCGGTCGTTCGTGGGGGTGGAGCGGACGGACGACGGCCGTTTTCGCGCCTGGCTGAGTACCGGCGCCACGGGCTACCTCAACTGTCACTACGCGATGGAGGAGGGCGGGCGTTTGGGAGAGCAGACGCTGCCTTCCGGCCAGTGTCATGCCTATGACCCGCGGGGGCGGCCGTGGTACCGTGCCGCGGTGGAGACGGATGGACCCACGTGGAGTGGGATCTACCAGTTTTCGAATCTCCATGTGGACCAGAAGCTCGCGGACATGGCGGTCCGGGCGGTGCGTGGTCCTGGAGGGAAGCTGGCAGGTGTGCTCGGAGTGGATCTCGTGCTGTCGCAACTGGGGGATTTCCTGCGGGATCTCAAGGTGGGGGAAACGGGAGTGACCTTCATCATGGACCGGGATGGCGGTCTTGTCGCCGGGTCCACGGTCGGTCTTCCAGGGGTTGTGGGTCCGGACAAGAAGATTCGCCGGCTGCGTGCCGACGCCTGTGGCGACATCGTGATTGCCGGTACCGCCGCCGAGTTGGCCAGGGCCTTTCCCGTTCTCGACGACATCGACGAACCACAGCAATTGACCGGTCGCGTCGCCTCGAGGCTGATGTTCATCCACGTGCTTCCGTTCGCCGACGGGCGCGGTATCGACTGGCTCCTGGTCGTCGTGGTGCCGGAAGCGGATTTCATGGCGAAGATCAGGTCTGGTGATCGGTTGACCGTTCTTTTCGTCCTGGCAGCGTTCCTGGTCGCCGTGCTGATGGGGGTTGTCACCGCCCGCCGGATCGTGCAGCCGATACGGCAGATGAACCTGTCTGCTCGAGGCCTGGCCCGCGGGGAGTGGGTGGAGGAGTTGAGCGAGGACCGGCCGGACGAAATCGGGGAACTTGCTGCGAGCTTCAACCAGATGGCTCGAGAGATCAAGGGGTTCGTTCTTCAGCTCGAGGAGAAGGTCGCCACGCGGACCCGGGAGTTGGACGACAAGAACCGCCAGCTCGAGCGGGAGATCCTCGAAAGGACTCGAGCCCAGGAGGAACTCAGGCGGCTTGCCGCGGTCGATGCCTTGACCGGGGCGGCGAATCGGCGGCGGTTCCGTGAGCTGGCGAGCAGCGAAGTGGAGCGGGCGGCGCGATACGAGCGGCCGTTGGCGGTGGTGCTCATCGACCTGGACCACTTCAAGGGGGTCAACGACACCTACGGGCACCAGGCGGGGGATGACGTGCTGAGGGTCTTCGCGGAGCGGTGCCGGGCCGTGGGGCGCAAGACCGACGTGTTCGCCCGGTATGGCGGTGAGGAGTTCATCCTGTTACTGCCGGAGACTCGAGTCGTCGAGGCGCGCGTGGTGGCCGAGCGGCTACGGTCGGTGGTGGCCGCGGAACCTTTCGAGACCTGTGCGGGACCCATCCTGGTGACCTGCAGCCTGGGTGTGGCCGGGACGGAGCAGACCGAGAAGCCTGCACTCGACACCCTGGTTGCTCGAGCCGACCAGGCGCTGTACCAGGCGAAGCGGGAAGGGCGAAACCGGGTGGCCGTGTGGCAGGAGACTTGATCCCGGTCTGCGCCGCGTGCGCCGGCCTGTGGGCGCAGGGGTTATCGCTTCAAACCTCCCGCGGGTTGTGCTATAGAGTCCTTTCTCTGGAGATAGTGGCCATGCGACTCGAGATGATCGGACTCAACCACTTGACATCGAGCCTGGCAATCCGGGACAGGGCGGCCATCGGCCCGGAGCGGCTCGAGGGGGTGGTGCACCGCTGCAAGCGCGACGACCGGGTCGAAGGCGTGGTAGTGCTTTCGACCTGCAATCGTGTCGAACTCTACCTGTCGCCCAAGGTCCATGCCTCCGAGGAGCAGCTTCGGGGGTTGCTCGAGGACGTGTGCAACCTGGACGGCGAGGAGGTGGCCGGGGCCTACGTCCTTCGCGACGAGGCGGCGGCCCGCCACCTGTTCCGTGTCGCGTCGGGCCTGGAATCCCAGATGATTGGCGAAGTCCAGATCCTGGGCCAGGTCAAGGACGCCTACCAGGCGGCCCTCGATACCAAGTCGTCGTGCGGGTTCCTGAACGGACTCTTCCTCCGTGCGATCGAGTGCGGTAAGCTCGTGCGTGCCCGAACGGGGATTTCCCGGGGCGCCGTTTCCGTGGCCTACGCCGCCATCGACCTGGCGCGCCGGACCTTCGGTCGTCTTGCCGGCCGCAACATCCTTCTCATCGGGGCCGGCGACACGGTTCGCCTTGCCGCGCGTTACATCGTGGACGACGGGGGTGCGGCCTGCCGCGTGTCCAATCGGACCATGGAGCACGCCCGGGCGGTCGCCGGCATGGTGCAGGGCAAGGTCATCGGGTTTCCGCCGTGCGAGAAGGACCTGGCGTGGGCCGATATCGTCGTGTCCGCCACCTCCGGACCGGACCTGGTGATCACTCGGGACCTGGCGGAACGTGCGCTGGCCGGGCGGAAGGCGCCCATCCTCGTCCTGGACCTCGCGGTGCCTCGAGACGTGCACCCCTGCGCCGGGGCGTTTCCCAACGTCCATCTTCGGTCCGTGGACGATTTCGAAGAGATGGTACAGGCCAACCTGCTGGCGCGGCGGTCCGAGGCGGAACGGGCGGAGCGCATCGTGGACCACCAGGTACGGGAGATGGTCACCTGGTACCAGGAGAATCGTATCGCACCGACCATCCGGCAGCTCCAAGCGGTTCTCGAGGAGATCCGGAGCGCGGAGTTGGCCAACAACGCCCGTCGCTTCCGTGCCGAGGACCGGGAGCAGGTGGACAAGTTTTCCAAGGCGTTGATCCGCCGTGTGGGCGGCCTGATCATCGCCAACATGAAGAAGGCGTCGCTCACCCAGAACGACCTGTCCCTGGCCCTGGCGGTGGCTCGAGCCTTCGCGCTCGATGAAGACGACCAGGGCGTCCACGAGACGCTGGAGACCCTGGAACATGAGCTTTCCCATTGATCGACCGAGACGACTGCGGCGGACCGAGCGGTTCAGGGCGCTGGTCCGCGAGACCCGCCTGTCCGCTGACGACCTGGTTCAGCCCTACTTCGTCGTGCCTGGCGAGGGGGTCAAGAAGGCGATCCCGAGCATGCCCGGCCAGTACCACCTCTCGGTGGACCGCCTCGAGGACGAGGCCGGCAAGGCGTTCGACGCCGGGGTCCCGGCGGTCATCCTGTTCGGGCTCCCATCGTACAAGGACGAGATCGGCAGCGCGGCGTGGGACGACGAAGCCGAAGTCCAGCGTGCGATTCGGGCGCTCAAGAAGCAGTTGCCGGACCTGCTGGTCATTTCCGACGTTTGCCTGTGCGAGTACACCAGCCACGGACACTGCGGGCGGATAGCGGGCGGTGACGTGGACAACGACACGACCCTCGAACTCCTCGCCCGCACCGCGGTGAGTCATGCTCGAGCCGGCGCCGACATCGTCGCTCCGTCCGACATGATGGATGGGCGAGTGCGCGCGATCCGGGAAGCCCTGGACCGGAACGGCTTCTCTCACATCGCCATCCTCGCCTATGCCGTCAAGTACGCATCAGCCTACTATGGTCCCTTTCGCGACGCCGCTGAATCGGCGCCCCGGTTCGGTGACCGGCGGAGCTACCAGATGGACCCGGCCAACGTCCTGGAGGCGCTCAGGGAGGCCGAGCTTGACATCGCCGAAGGCGCCGACATGATCATGGTCAAGCCCGGCGTGGCCTACCTGGACGTGCTGGCTCGAGTCAAGCAGACCTTCAACCGCGTGACCGCCGCCTACCAGGTCTCGGGCGAGTATTCGATGATCCAGGCCGCCGCCGCCAACGGGTGGATAGACCGCGACCGGGTCGTGCTCGAGACCCTTACCGGGTTCAAGCGGGCCGGCGCCGACCTGATTCTGACCTACTTCGCCGCCGAGTTCGCCGGCAGATTGTGAAGCCGGGACGACGGAGGAGTCGGATTCGACCGGGGAACCGTCATGGAACGATCACGATCGCTGTTCGAGAAAGCACGAACCCTGATGCCTGGAGGGGTGAGTTCGCCGGTCCGCGCGTTCAGAGCCGTGGGCGGCACCCCGCGATTCATCACGTCGGCTCGAGGCTGCTGGCTCGAGGACGCTGACGGCAGGCGCTACGTCGACTACATCGGCTCCTGGGGCCCGATGATCCTGGGTCATGCGCATCCGGACGTCGTTGCCGCGCTCGAAGAAGCCGTCGGTCGAGGTACGAGCTTCGGCGCGCCCTGTCCGGGAGAAGTGGCCCTGGCCGAAGAAATCGTGGCACGGGTCCCTTCCGTGGAGATGGTCCGTTTCGTCAACTCGGGCACCGAGGCGACCATGAGCGCCGTTCGGCTGGCTCGAGCCGCCACCGGCCGCGCGGTGGTTGTCAAGTTCGCCGGGGCCTACCATGGTCACGGTGATGCGTTCCTGATCCAGGCCGGGTCGGGTGCAGCCACCTTTGGCCTGCCAGACAGTCCAGGCGTGACTCCCGGCGCAGCCCGGGACACTCGAGTCGCCCGCTACAACGACCTGGAAGACGTGGAGCGGCTGTTCGGCGCCGAGGGCGAGGCGATCGCGGCGGTGATCGTGGAGCCCGTGGCCGGCAACATGGGGGTTGTGCCACCGGAGCGCGGGTTTCTCGAGGGATTGCGGAGCCTGTGCGACCGGTATGGCGCGCTGCTGATTTTCGATGAAGTGATGACCGGGTTCCGGGTCGGTCCGGCTGGCGCCGAGGGCCGCTACGGTGTACGGCCGGACCTGGGCACGTTCGGCAAGGTCATCGGTGGAGGGCTTCCCGTGGGCGCCTATGGCGGCCGGGCGGATCTCATGTCGATGGTGGCCCCGGAAGGCCCTGTCTACCAGGCCGGGACCCTTTCAGGCAATCCGCTCGCCATGGCCGCGGGCCTGGCCACGCTCAAAGCCCTCACCGCGGACGCCTACGAACGGCTCGAGCAGCTTTCCGCGCACCTCCAGGCCAGGCTGGAAAGAGCGTGCGAGGAGGCGAGCGTACCGGTGACGATCCAGCGGGTCGGCTCCATGTTGACCCTGTTCTTCGTCCCCGGACCCGTGCGCAACATGGACGATCTTTCCGCCGCCGACCACGGCCGGTTCCGGGTTTTCTTCAACCGCATGCTGGAGGCCGGCGTGCACCTTCCGCCGAGCGGGTATGAAGCCTGGTTCGTCTCCCTGGCCCATGATACCGCCGTCATCGAGCGGACCGGGGAGGCGGTACGCCGTGCGTTGCGCGGGTTGGCGTGAGTCCGGGGTGGTCGCGGGACCCGCGGCCCGGGCCGGGGCCTGGGCCTCGAGCACCGCACCAGGAAGCCGCCGCCGGAGATGGGGGCGCGCAGCGGCCGTGCGAGAAGACTGCCGTCGAGGACCGGTGTGGTCCGGGGCCGGTTGGCGAAGAAGGAGCAGGCAGCACCCTGGTGTGGACACGCGAGTGGGTCGTCGTGGCGACGCGGGGCGAGCGGGATGTGGGGAGGCGTGGTGACAGGCGATGCGCCGGTGCCGGCAAGTGTGCGATCCGTGGGGGTACCGCGAGGCCAGGAACGGCTGCCGGGGAGGACGGCGGGAAGCCGGTCAGTTCTCGTTCAGTACCATGTCGTCGTATTCGATCTCGAACCGAAGCTTGTGTTTCGCCTCTTCCTGGGCGAGCGCCTGGAAGGTTTGCCGCAATTCCGCCGTCGGCGCCGCGGCCGCGAGGTCGCTGTAGAGCTTGAACGCGGCCTTTTCCTTCTTCATGGCGATGATCAAGGCCTGCTGATAGTCCAGCACTTCGTGTTGGGCCGGGTCCACGTCGACGAGGTAGTCGGCGATTTGCAGGTCCATCACCTGTTTTCCCGAAGGGTGGAACCCTTTCCCGGCCTTGACGGCCTCGAGCTTGCCCTTGTGCCGGAGTTCCTCCTTGGCGAAATCGACCAAGAGCTGCTTGACCCACGCCTTGTCGACTTTTTGTGCAAGCTCGGTGTAGAAGGCGTGAGCCGCTTCTTCTTCGCGAATGGCAAATGCCAGTACGTCATCGACGGATTCGAAATTCTTCATAGGACTTTCCCTGTAGCATGGCCGATGGAAGGCCGAAAAAACAGAAAACGGCGCGCTGTGGCCGCATCGATGGCCCGCCGCTGTCGATCGAAGGTATCATTCACATGGGCGGTTGACAAGGGAAACGTCGGTGATTGGTGGTCTTGCTCACACGCGGCGAGCAGACGACTGCGCTTCTCGCGGGCCTGGCGGGCGCGGTCCCGGGAACACCCCCGGCCCGAAACCATTGCAGGCATGAAATCGTGGCACCATGACGGGGAACCGGAGACTCGAGGTGGGTATGGCGGACGAGCAGGATGGAGGGCGGGCGCCCTTGGACGAGCCCGGTGAGCCGGAGGGGGGACCCGTCGTGCCTCCCTGTGCGGGTTTTCTCGGCGTCGAGCGGATCGTGGTCCGGGACGGGACGGTCCGGGTGGAGATTCTACCGACCGGCGACATGTGCAACCCCCGGGGCGTGGTCCAGGGAGGAATCCTGGCCGGCATGCTGGACGACGTGATGGGTGCCACCATGGACTACCTCGAGTCCGGGCGAGCCTGGGCCACCGCGTCGATGACCACCCATTTCCTTGAGCCCGTCAAACCGGGGGAACGGCTGGCCGGCGAGGCGAGGGTTCTCCACAACGGACGCCGGACATTCTTCGTGGAAGCGTGGTTGCGCCGGGAGGACGGCGTACACGTGGCCAGGGCCATGGCGACCTGCCTGTGGCAAGGTCGGTCCACGCGCGAACCCACGAGCCAGGTTTGACGGAGATACCGGCCCCGGTGGCATATCGGCGATATCGACGACAAGGACGTGATTCCGTGCCAGGGCGTTCATGAACCAGATTGAGACCACAGCGAAACCGGAAGGAAAGCCGGGGGTGGAGGAGGGCGGCCGGATCGCTTCCAAGTGGCCGTTCGTCCGTCTCAGAGGCGCCTACAGGAGGCTGCTGAAGCTTCGGGGCACTCCCCGTGAGATCGCCCTGGGGTTCGCGCTCGGACTGTTCGTCGGCATGTCACCGACCATGGGAATCCAGACCGCGATCGCCGTCCCGGTGGCGGCGCTCCTCGGCTGGAACAAGATATCGGCTGCAATGGGCGTCTGGATAAGCAACCCCGCCTCCGCGCCTGTGCTCTACAGTGCGACCTACGTGGTCGGTGCCGAACTGGTGAAGTTCGTCACCGGCACGAGCCCCACCTCGGACATGGACTTCTCCTCGATCAGCACGTTGCTCAAGAGCACGCCCGACATCATCACCCCTCTCGTGCTCGGCGGTATCGTGCTCGGGATCCCCATCGCGGTGGCCGGGTACTATGTTTCCCTGGCAGCCGTGCTTCGTTACCGGGAGCGTATCGCGAAGAGCCTGTCCGGCAGGGTCAAGCGGATCAAGGAGATCGGTTCGAGGCGCCGGGAGAGGTCCCGCCGCGGCAAGAAGAAGCGGAAGCGGAAGCGCCGGGCCGGAAAGGGAAGGTAGGGTGTCCAGGACCGTCGCGCGGTCGGGACATCGTTGATTTCCGTTCCTCCAGACCGTATGATACCGGTCCATGGAAAGCGCACGAGGAGATAGTGTGGTCCCCTATCCAAGGGCGTCGCGCTCGAGCCGGCTGCTGGCATTGTGCGGCGTGCCGATGGTGTGGGTGTGCCTTGGAGGTTGCGGCGGGGAGGATGCGCCCGGGCCGACCCCGGGGATGACGGCCACGCCGGCACCCACGGTGGTGGAGTGGCCCACGCCGGGAGCGAGCGACGGACCGGACGCGACGCCGTGGGTGGGTGTCACGGCGACACCCGGCCTTGGCGAGACGCCTGAGACGGAGACACCCGGAGCAGGGGCCTCTCCGACCCCGCCCGGCAAGTCCTGGGCGACACCTTCCCCGTCGCCCGGACCAGCCCCTTCCGCCACGCCGGCATCGAGTCCAACGCCCGTTGCCGCCACCCCGGTGTTCACCGGCCTGTCCGTGCTCGTCAACCCTTATGAATCCGCGCCTCTCGCGGCGGTGGTCAAGGTGGCCCGCCCGGGTCTCGAGCCGGCCGACGTGCGCACCATCACGGTGACCGTGCACGCCATTCCGGACGGCGCGGAGGACCTGACCGCGACGCTCGATGTGCAAAGCGACGCCTTTCGTACCAATTTCGACATGAGTGACCTGCTCGACCCGGGGGAGGTCGGCATTCCAGTGCTCGGCCTCTACGCCGGCGCGCTCAACCGTGTCTCGTTCGCGGTCGAGACCGCGGGCGAGCGGTTCGAGGGTGAAGTGGACATCGAGACGGAGCCGATTCAGGACCTGGATGGCGAGATCGTCACCCTGGAAGTCCTCGATGCAGACCGCATGACGCCCGGCTGGACCTACCTCGACGATCGCGTGTACGACTCGGAGGGCAACTTGCGGTGGTACGGGAAGTCGGTGCTCCAGGTGATGCAGAACGGCAATATCCTGTGGAAGGTCAAGGAGAAGAACTGGCTCGGCAAGACCGTCCGGGCCTGGACGTTGCCCTCCACGATGAGCTGGCACCACGATTCCATCGAGCTTCCCGGCGGCAACATCGTGGCCTGTGTGAACAACGCCACGAACCAGGTCGTCACGGTGGACGGGGAAACGGTGGCGAGCCTGTCCGACTACGTGGTGGAACTGGACCGGGATACCGGGCAGGTCGTGAATGCGTGGGATTTCCGAGAGTTCCTGGACGTGAACCGGCAGACGGTCATCGCCAACGACACCGATTGGCTTCACATGAACACGGTGTGGTACGACGGGACTACGGATACACTTATCATGTCCGGGCGCTACCAGGGGATCGTAAAGGTGACTCGAGGCGGTATCCAGGGAGCGGGCGCCAACGCCGGAAAGCGCCTGGTCTGGATCCTGGCTCCCCACCTCGACTGGGGCATGGCCGGCTGGAACGGACGTGGGGATATCGATCCCAACGACTACCTGTTGACCGCCGTGGATTCGAGCGGCTCGCCCTATCCGGAGGAAGTCCAGAACAACCTCGCGCCGCCCGCGCCGGACAGGGATGATTTCCACTGGCCCGTCGGCCAGCACGGGCTGGCCATCGTGCCCCGGGACGACGGCCTGCTGTCCCTGCTCGTTTTCGACAACCAGGCTTCTTTCATTTTCGATGGAGAGGGAACGGTCGACAACGGCGTCTCCTGGACCGCCCAGGGCGACCTGTCGAACGACAGGTCCCTCACGCCCTACAGCCTGATCATCGAGTACGTCATCGACGAGGACGCCATGACGGTCCGCGAGGCCTGGAGCTATGGGGTGGACGTGCCGGACCTCTACGGCAGCCACCATTGCGGCGTGCGGTACTTCGCCGACACCGGGAACCGCCTGATGGTCTCGAGCGGGTTCGACCAGCACGACCAGGTCGACAACCCGTACAACCCCGTCGTGCTCGAGTTCGCTCCGAACGGCGACCTCGTGTTCCGGCTCGAGATCGAGAACACCGATTTCGCGGCCTATCGCGCGGGGCGGATCGACCTGTATCATCCTGGAGGCCCAGGGTAGGGGGCCGCCTGGGGGCGGTTGCCGGGGGGGGGATGACGAAGCCGGGCTGGCAGGGCGCGCCGCTGCCGGGTCGCGTCTGGACGGCGTGGGCTCAGCGAGCGTACCGGCTGTCGTCGCGTGCGGCGGTGTCTCCCAGGTCGGTGTTGAGTTTCTCGAGAACCGTCCTGGCCGCCTCGGCGGCGGAGTCGATTTCCGATTCCGGCCCGCTCATGATGAGGCGTCCTGTCGCGCCCCACGGCTTGTTCGTGATGAGCTTGACGTGCGCGGCCTTGAGCGCCTCGTTGGTGGCGATGGCCAGGTAGGCGGCCGGCGACGACTCCATGATGAGGACCGATTCGCCCGCGACGACCATGTTGCCTCGAGCCATTCCGGTGAAGGAGATGGCATGGTCCTGCTCGACGCCGCGAATGATCTTGTCGGTCAGGATCTGGACCTTGGCCCGGTCGGTTTCCCTGAGCCCGGTGGCAGCGAGCACGGCCTTGCCGGCTTCGATGACCTCCCCCTGGTCCGGGTGGTGTATCTGCATCATCCCGAAGTGCCGCTCGGTGACCACGGACCCCAGGTGGACTCGAGTCGCCTTCAGAGCCAGGTCGATCATGGAGTGGATCTCCATGGCCGGGGCAATCTCGATGAACATCGCCGCGTCGAATTCTCGAGGATCATAGACCCGGTTGTCTTTGGCGATGTACTGGGCCAGTTGAGGTTGCAAGCTGTCGATGAAGATGTAGGTCCTGAGTTCGTACTTTCCCATCACGCCGCCTTTCTTCTTGGCCGGCCGAACATGTCGAATCGGTCATCAGCGCCGGCCCGGCAGGACACTGCCGCATGTTACCACACCGTTCGGCCCTGGCGATCGACGCTCCGGTGAGCCGCCGGGGCACGTCCGTTCGCGTTTGGATGGGCAGTATACTCCAACCGCGCCGAGATGACCAACGGTATCTGTCGGTGCGAACGCCCGGACGCTGTTTTCCCTTGCCAATCCCGGGACCGGTCAGCATAATACGCCGTTCAATCCGTTGATGGTGAGGCTATTCCATGACCAACACGATAGGCATACGGCGGGAGGACAAGCACCGGTACGAGGCTCGAGTTCCCCTGACTCCGGACGATGTGCGGAAACTCGTACAGGACTTCGACCTCGATATCGTTGTGCAGAAGTCGCCCATACGTGCGTTTCCCCTGGAAGCCTTCCGGGCCGCAGGGGCCAGGGTCGGCGAGGATCTGACCGAGTGCCCGGTGATCCTGGGCGTCAAGGAGATTCCCCCGAACCTGTTCGAATCCGGCAAGACCTACGTGTTCTTCTCGCACGTGATCAAGGGCCAGCCATACAACATGCCCATGCTTCGCCGCGCCATGGAACTGGGGTGCACCATCATCGACTACGAAAAGGTGACCGATGACGCCGGGAGACGCCTGATATTCTTCGGCCGGCATGCCGGGTTGGCCGGCATGATCGATACGTTGTGGGCACTCGGCCGGCGTACCGAGGGCGCAGGCTTCTTGACACCGTTCAGCTTGGTTCGGCCCGCGTGGAGGCACCCCACGGTGTTCTCCGCCAAGCGGGTCGTCGCCGAGGTCGGACGAACCATCAAGGAAGAAGGGCTCCCCGAAGACCTCGTGCCCTTCGTCATCGGCATCGCCGGCTACGGCAACGTCTCGCAAGGCGCCCAAGAAGTGCTCGACCGCCTCGAGCCCATCTCCGTGGAGCCGGAGGAACTCGAGGAACTCGCCACGGGCCGGCACATCGACAGGCACGCGGTCTACAAGGTGGTATTCGAGGAGCGGCACATGGTGGAACCCGTCTCCCCGGGGGCCGCCTTCGACCTCCAGGAGTACTACGACCACCCGGAACGGTACCGCAGCGTGTTCGAAACCTATCTGCCCCACCTGTCGGCGCTCGTGAACTGCATCTACTGGGATGACCGGTATCCGCGCCTCGTCACCAAGGACTACCTCAGACGAGCCGTGGCCGACGACTCCCTCCGGCTCATCGTGATAGGCGACATCAGTTGCGACATCGAAGGCGCCGTGGAGGCTACCGTCATGGCAACCGACCCCGGAAATCCGGTGTTCGTCTACGAGCCGGAAGCCGACCGCGCTCTCGAGGGCTTCTCGGGACGCGGCCCCGTCATCCTGGCCGTGGACACGCTCCCGTGCGAACTCCCCGTGGATGCCTCGGAGCATTTCGGAAAGTCCCTGTCCCCCTACGTCCCCGCGCTGGCCCGAGCCGACTTCTCCGTTCCGTTCGAACAGCTCGATCTTCCCCCGGAAATCAAGCGTGCCGTGCTGGTCCACCAGGGACGTTTCACCCCGGACTATACCTACATCGCCCGGTACCTGTAGGCGATTCCAGGAGGCCATCGAACCCAGGCAAACCGGATTCCATCCGCCATGGCGGACCGGTATCCCTTTCTCTCGGAGGAAAACATCATGCAGAAAATCCTGTTGCTCGGCGCCGGACTAGTCACGCGCCCGCTGGTGAACTACTTGTTGGACAAGGGCTACTACTTGATCAACGCCAGCAGAACGCTCAGCAAGGCCCAGGCGCTCGTGGGCGACCACCCCAACGCCAGGGCCATCCAGCTCAACGTCCAGGACAGCGAGGCGTTGGAGCAGCTCGTCAAGGACGCCGATGTGGTCATCAGCCTGCTTCCGTACACCCACCACGTGAAGGTGGCGAAGCTGTGTATCGCGCACAAGGTGCATTTCGTGTCCACGTCCTACGTGAGTGCGGAAATGGCCGCGCTGGACGCCGATGCCAAGGCGGCCGGCATCGTGGTTTTGAACGAGTTGGGCGTCGACCCTGGCATCGACCACATGTCCGCCAAGAAGATCATCGACTGGGTGCACGGGCAGGGTGGCAAGATCATGTCGTTCCGATCCTACTGTGGAGGGCTTCCGGCGCCCGAGGCCAACGACAACCCGTTCGGGTACAAGTTTTCGTGGAGTCCCATCGGGGTGTTGATGGCCGGGACCAACAACGCACGGTACAAGGAAGACGGCCGGATCGTGGAGATCCCGGGCAAGGATCTTTTCAGCCACTACAAGATCCTGCACGTCGAAGGGCTCGGCCGACTCGAGGGCTATCCCAACCGGGACTCGGTGCCGTACATCGACACCTATGGCATGCAGGAGACCCAGACCTGTTTTCGCGGGACGTACCGGAACCTGGGCTGGTGTGACACCGTGAAGGCCATGGCCGACCTCGGTATCCTGGACAAGACCGAGAAAGACTTCACCGGGAAGACGCTGGCCGGGATCATGACCGACTACGTGGGTGGCGACGCTTCCGGCGTCCGCGACGCCGCTGCCGCGAAACTCGGCATGAAGCCGGACGATCCCGTCCTGGACCGGCTCGACTGGCTCGGCCTCTTCTCGGACACGCCGACCAAGGTGGAGAAGGGCAGCATGCTCGAGGTGCTCGCCGAGGTCATGATGGCGAAGATGCCCTACAAGGACGGCGAGCGGGACATGATCGTGCTCACCCACGACTTCATCGCCGAGCTGCCTGGTGGCAACAAGCACATCACCTCGACCTTGATCGACTACGGGATCCCTCACGGCGACACGTCCATGGCGCGGACCGTGAGCCTGCCTGCCGCCATCGGCACCCACATGATCCTCCAGGGCAAGATCACGCGGCCGGGTGTGTGCATTCCCGTGGCGGCCGACATCTACGAGCCGATTCTCGCCGAACTCGAGACCCTCGATATTCGCTGCGTCGAGAAGTACGAGGACCTGTAGCCCCCGGCCACGGCTGCGCGTCCGCGCCTTCGAACGGGGTTGTCACTCGGGCAGATCGAGGCACCTGGCGAGGAGTTCCGCGACATCCATCACCACCAGCCGGTCGGTCGCGCCGGCGCTCTTGCAGGCGTCCTCCAGCATGAGGAGGCACAGCGGGCAGGCGGTGCACAGGGTGTCCGCCCCGGACGCCAGCGCCTCCTGCACCCGCAATTCCGGCAGCTTGACTTCCGCCTCCAGGTCTCCCACCCAGACGCGAGCGCCGCCCCCGCCGCAGCACAAGCTGTCGGGGCCGTGGTGGGCCATCTCCACGCGGCGGATGCCGGGAATGGCATCGATGACGCGGCGAGGCGCGTCGTACAGTCCGTTGTAGCGTCCGAGATAGCACGGGTCGTGGAATGTCACGGTGCGGGGTTGGGGGGTGTCGATGGCGATCCGGCCGGCCTCGAGGAGTTCCTGCAACACTTCTGTGTAGTGTCGGACTCGCGATGGCCCGTTCGCGGCGGGAGGTGTGCCGGTTTCTTTTCCGCCGGTGGGCCCGTTCGAGCCCGCCTCCTCCCGGTCCTGTCCCCCTGTAGCGCTGCTGGACGCACCATTCTCCGGGCGGCTTCTCGAAACCGCGGGAAACCCGTGGCGGATGGTGTGATAGCAATGGGGTGACGTGGTCACCAGGTTGTCGATGCCGTGGGTTTCGAGCAGTGCGACGGATGCCGTCATCTGCTCTTCGGACAGCGCCTGCTCGCCGGCGACCCTGGCGATATCCCCACAGCAGGGTTCTTTGCGTCCCAGTGTCACGAAGGGTTGTCCCGCCACTGCCAGGAGCTGCACGAAGGCTCGAGCCATTTTCGCGGCTCGAGGTTCCAGGGAGGTCGTGCACCCGACGAAGTAGCAGAAATCCACCTCCCGGCCTGTCCGACTCACGAGCGGCACCTCGAGCCCCTTTGCCCACCTCGTCCGCCTGCGCTTCGAAGCTTCCCACGGATTCTGGTAGCGGTACAGCCGGTCGAGGGCCTGTGAGAGCCGGGGGGGGACGCGGGTTCCTTCGTCGATCAGGGTGGCCCGTAGCCGGATGAAGGCTTCGGGGACGGGCACGTGGACCGGGCACACGTCGGCGCAGGCCCGGCAAGTCGTGCAATGCCACGTCTTGTCGTCGAACCGGTGGGGCGACATCCCGCGACGGACCGGAACGGCGCTCTTGTTGGCCGTCACGAAGGCTCGCGGATCGAGCGGTTCTCCGGCCCGAACCGCCGGGCATGCCGCCACGCAGCGCCCGCAGTGTGTGCAGGCGTCGAAGGCCACGAGCTGCTGGAACGTGAACCGGGGACGTGTCCCATCGGCCTCCTCGTCCTCACCGGTGGTCTCGAGAGCCAACACCGGCTCCGGCGTCCCGTTGAGCGCGATGCTCGCCGGGGCGGCGAGTGCGTGGAACAGCCGGGTCCAGGGGAGGGCTGCGACCAGCGCGAGAGAGAGGATGGCATGCACCCACCAGAATAGGGGGTAGAGACGCAGGATGTCACCTCGGGACAGGCCGAACGCGGCGGTGACCAGGTTTCCCAGGCCAAGACCGGCGAAGGACCAGCTCGACCAGGCCGGATCCTGGTAGCCCAGCCGCAGCCCTTCCACCGCAAAGCCGGAGAGCGCGACGAGGAGCAGCCATGCCGGCACCGTCACGGCCTCCCACCGGCGCTCGAGCCTGTCCAGGCGTTGAACGTACCGCCGTATCAGCGCCACGGAGAGGCCGCCGAGCAGCGACAGACCGGCCGCCTCGAGGCCGACAGAATAGACGAGGTAGACCGTGCCCCGGAGGACGTGGTAGACGTAGTCGTCGAAGGCGTTGAGCACGGTCCCGAGAAACAGGCCGAGAAAGCCCCACAGGATGGCGGCGTGCATGGTCCCGGCGACGACGTCCCCGGCGAAGATCCTCCTGCCGAGCAACGTGTCCACCAGAACGGTCCGGACAGTCGCCCACGTCACCCGGACAGGTTTTCCGGCTGCGCCTTGCGCCCACGCCCGAACGTGCTTGAGCACGCCGGCGGCGAAGACCGAGACCGCGAGACCGGCCAGGAGGTAGAACACCCAATGGTGGTCGATGAGCCAGAACGTGGTCCGTCGTGGTGTATCCATGGTCTCCGTCTCCCCTCGAGCGTCGCGGCACCTGGAGTCGAAAGGCGGGTTCGCCGGTGACCTTGCCGGCAAGCCCGTCTCGTGCTCCGCGCCCTCGACAGGACCGCCGGGGAATTGTAGCATGTCACGCAGCGCTTTGGGGGGGCGACCGGCCGGGAGCAGCGCAAGGTTCCAGCCCTTCCGCCGGACACTCGAGAAATTCGGATCGAGACCCGCCGCTCGAGGTATGATGACCTGATATCCGGCTGGGAGATCGACCGGGGAGGAGCGATGGACATCCTGGTGTGTATCAAGAACGTCCCGGATACCTCGGCGGAGGAGATCGAGATCGCCGATGACGGGACCGATATCGTGCGCGACGACCTTGTCTACACGGTGAACGAGTGGGACAACTACGCGGTGGAGGAAGCCATTCGCATCCGGGACCGCGTGGGTGGCTCGGTCTCTGTCGTGACGGTTGGAAGCGAGGAGGACGAGGAGGCACTGCGTCGAGAGATCGCCATGGGCGCGGATGCCGGATTCCTGCTGTCGGACCCTGCTTTCGAGGGTTCCGACGGGGCCGGTATCGCGAGCATCCTCGAGGCGTTCGTGCGCAAGCACCCGGTGGACCTGGTGCTGACCGGTGCCCAGGCCGACGATGAAGCCGGCCAGGTCGGTGGCATGCTCGCAGCCCGGCTCCACCTCCCCTTCGCCTCCCTCGTCAATCGTATCGACATCCGGGAGGATCGCCTGACCGTGGAGCGAGAGGTGGACGGTGGGAATGTCGAGGTGGTCGACATCGCCCTGCCCTGTGTCCTTTCGATTCAAACCGGGATCAACGAACCGCGATACGTGGGGATTCGCGGCATTCGCAAGGCTGCCGCGGTTCACATTCCCGTGCTCGGCGCCGCCGAACTCGAGATCGACCCGGCCGAGGTCGGCCGGCGCGGGGCTCGAGTGCTTCTGGAATCCCTGTTCGTCCCGGCGCAGGGAGAAGGCGCGGTCATGCTCGAGGGGAGCCTGGGGCAGCAGGTCGCCCAGCTTGCAGCCGCACTGAAGACGCAAGGAGTCATTCGATGACGCACCCTGTCTTTGCCATCCTCTCGGCCGGTGGAAGCAGCCTGGAGGACACGATTGAACTGTTGTCCGGAGCGGCATCGACGGTCGCCGGGGAAGAGACTTCTGCCACAGCCGTGGTCTTCGGCGCTGCTCCGCGGGTGGACAGCGCATGCCGGGCCGCCTGTGCGATGTTCTCTCGAGTCCGGCGCGTGGCCCATCCTGTGCTCGAGCACCCGGACGCCGAGATGATCCGGGAGCTGTGCAGGCGGCTGCTCCCTCCAGCCGCGATCGTGCTCATGGCTCACGACCCGTTCGGGATGGACCTCGGACCGGGGCTCGCCGTCCATCTCGGCGCGGTGTACCTCCCGGATTGCCTCGAGCTGGACCGTGAGGGGACGGGGAGGATGAGCGCGGTGCGGCAGGTGTTCGGCGGGCAGGTGAACGCGCGCGTGTCGGCGGACGTCACATCCGGCGCGGTGATAACCGTTCGTCCCGGCGCATTCACCCGCCCCGAGCCGCCGGTGGATGTATCGAGAGAGGTTGATGGTCCGTCCGTTGCCTCCGGTGAAGGCGCCGGCGAGGGAGGATCGGCGCAAGCAGGGGAGAAAACGCGAGGCGTCGTCCCAACGGCGGGGGTCATCGAGGACTGGTCCAGCAAGGTGTTCCGCGAGGGCGTGCCGGGGGTCGGCCGGCGCATCCTCTCCATTCGCGAGGCCGGGAAGGGAGAGGTGGACATCACCCGTTCGGACGTTCTCGTCGCCTGCGGGCGTGGGTTCGAGAGCGCGGACGACCTGGAACTCGCCAGGGAGTTGGCCGAAGTCATGGGTGCCGACATCGCCTGCTCGAGGCCACTAGTGGATGCGCGATGGATGGAGAAGACCCGGCAAGTGGGGAGTTCGGGGCAAACCGTCAGTCCGCGCGTCTATCTCGCACTTGGTATCAGCGGTTCCTTTCAGCACCTTGCCGGGATCAAGGGGAAGCCGTTCCTTGCCGCGGTGAACATCAACCGCCGTGCCCCGATCTTCCAGGTGGCCGACGTGGGTATCGTGGGCGATGTGCTCGAGGTAGTACCCGAATTGACCGAGTGTTTCCGGGAGGGCAAGGGGTGAGTTAGCGGAGAGGCGCCTGTTTCCTGGGGGGGGAGGCATGCCGGGAGATTGGCCGGTATCGGTTTGGCGAACGATCGAGGAGAGGACAGGTCGTGGATTTTGCATTCACTCGAGAGCAGACGATGTTCAAGAAGGAGGTCCTTCGCTTCGCCAGGAAGGAGATCGTGCCGCGGTGCCGGGAGCACGACTTGAAGGAGACGTTCGACTTCGAGTCTTTTCGCGCGCTCGGGGAGTTTGGTCTTCTCGGGCTGCACCTTCCGGAGGCCTATGGAGGTGGGGGTGCTGACGTGATCACCACGGTGCTGGCCGGGGAAGCGTTGGGTGAGGCCGGGGTTGACGGGGGTCTCACCCTGTCCTACGGTGCCCATGCGTTCTTGTGTGCCGACACGATCTACGTGCACGGGACCGCGGCGCAGCGGGAGAAGTACCTGCCGAAGCTGATTTCCGGGGAGTGGATCGGGGCCATGGCCCTGTCCGAGCCCGACGCCGGCTCCGATGTGGCCTCCCTGTCCACGACAGCGGAGAGGAAGGGGGAGACCTACGTCCTGAACGGTACCAAGATGTGGATTACGAACGGCCCGATAGCCGACGTGGTGGTGGTTTACGCCAAGACCGCGCCGGAACTCAGGCATGCCGGGATTTCCGCGTTCATCGTGGAGCAGGGAACGCCCGGATTCAGCGCGGGTCCTCCTCTGGTCAAGCTTGGTGTGCGGTCATCCCAGACGTCTGAGCTGGTTTTCCGCAACTGTGAAATCCCGGCGGACAATCTTCTTGGCGCGGAGGGGCAGGGGTTTCTCATGGCCTTGCAAACCGTGGAATGGGATCGCTGTGCACTGCTTGCCCCAATCGTGGGTGGGGCGGAGTACGCTCTTCAGAAGAGCGCCCGGTATGCCAAGGGGCGGGTCCAGTTCGGGCGTCCCATCGCCGAGTTCCAGGCCATCAAGCACAAGCTTGCGGACCTTCGCATGTTCGTGGAGACGGCGAGGACCCTGGTGTACCGTATCGCGTGGTGCAAGGACCAGGGCCGTCCCCTGAACCACCTCGAGGCCGCGGTGGCCAAGCTCTTCGTCGGGGATTGGAGCTTGAAGCCGCTCCACGACGCCATGGTCCTGCATGGCGGCTACGGCTTCATCCACGAGTTCGACGTGGAGCGGATCTTTCGGGACAGCCGGCTTGCCCCGATAGGTGGCGGCACCTCGGAAATCCAGAAGAAAATCATCTCCAAGCTCATGTCATCGCAGGCTGGGACGATCCGATGAACTACGAATTCGATGCCGAAGCGAAGCGGTTTTTCGACGCATTGAGCCAGATGGTCCACGATTTTTCCCTGGAGCGGGAACCGGAACGGGCGCTCGGCCCGGCCCTCGAGGCCAATCTCCGGGATCTCCTGGAGCGGCTGGCCCGCACGCCTTATCTCGCACTCGGCCTGGACGGCGGCGCAGCGGGTGCGGCACTTCGGGCCATGCGCGCCGGGGAGGTCTTTGCCACGCATACCCCATCGCTCTTCCTTGCCGTCGAGACCGGCACGAGGCGGGTCGCGAAACTCCTCGAGGCTTTCGGGACCGAGGGGCAGCGGTCGGCCTGGCTCCCAAGGCTTCTCGAGGGCAAGCGTGTCGGCGCGGTGGCTCTCTCCGAAGGGGCCATGAACATGGAGAACGACGAGTTCGAGACCGAGGGGAGGCGCGAGAAAGGGCGAATCGTCGTCCACGGAATCAAGCACTTCGTGGTGAACGGCCCTGTTGCCGACCTGTTCGCCGTGGCCGGACGCCTGGACGGTCGCGCGGCGGTGTTCCTGCTCGAGCGGGACACGCCGGGCCTGGTCGCCGGTGAGCGGGTGGAGACCCTGGGGTGTGACGGCATGACCTGCAGCATGCTCGAGCTGAACGGATGTGTGGTCGAGCCGGACGGCGTCATCGGGCCCATGGAACGGCAGCGGTTGCTCGACACCCTGTTGCGCTGGGAGGACCTTGCCCTGGTGGCAGCCTCCCTCGGTCTCATGCATGCTGCCCTCGAGACCGCCCGGACCTTTGCCAACCTGCACATGACCGGCGGAAAGCCCCTCGTGGCCTACCAGGAAGTCGCGTTCAAGCTCGCGGAAATGCTCGCCGGGTACCAGGCTGCGCAGCTTCTCGCCTACCGTGCTGCCTGGACCGTCGATGTATCGCCGCGGCAGGCCGGCGTCCTGGTGTCCTGTGCCAAGGTCTTCTGCGGAGAGACCGCCGAACAGGTGGCGAGTTCCGCGCTCCAGGTGCTGTCCGGCGACGGCTATGTCTCGGGCAACCCCGCGGAACGTGCCTACCGTGCTGCCAGGTACATCCAGATCGCGGGCCGGTCGTCGGAGTTGTCGAGGATGAAGATAGCCGGCGATGTGCTCGGCAGGCGACGATGAGGTCGGCCCGGCGGCGGCAGCCATCGACCTGGGAGTCGGCGCCGCGTCGCGCGGACTCGTCCATTCTCACACCGTCTCCGGTGACAGACAGTGACTCGAGCCGTACCTGCCGACCGGGCCTCGAGGGGAATCTTCGAGGCGCGCTCATGGCAATCGCCGTACCGCTTCCCCCCCGCACCCCGGCACTTCCGCCTCGACGGTCACCGTCACCGACGTCGTATCCGTCTCCCCGTCGTCATCCGTCACGGTCAGCGTGACGATGTACACGCCTTCGCTGGCGTAGGTATGGGTCACCGTCGCTCCAGACCCGGTGGTTCCATCGGCGAAGTCCAAGGCATAGCCGGTGATCGAGCCGTCGTCGTCGTGGGATGCCGTGCCACTGAACCGCACGGTCAGCGGTGCCTGACCTGTTTCGGGGCTGGCGCTCGCCACGGCCACGGGCGGCTGGTTGCCTTCGCCCGGATAGCCGTAGACCTCGAATTCCGGGATGCGTGCGTACTGGTCGATGCCGGCGTCGGTGACATGGAGTCGAACGTAGCGCGCGGACACCGGGTTGTCGAGCACCACGGTGCTGATGTTCGCCTGGGCGCTGTTGTCCACGGTGGCTCGAGTCTGCCATGCTGCGCCTTCGAGGGCGGTTCCGGTTTCGATGCGGAAGGCCTGGGTATTGAAGTAGGCCGGCTCGCCCGCCGCGCCTGCGTGGCGAACGATGAAGCCGGTGATAGTGCACTCGAGCCCGAGGTCTATGGCCAGCCACGACTCCGCGGTCGTTCCGTCCGACGTCCACTTGCTCGATTCGGACACGATGCCGTCGTAGGCCTTGTCACCGGTGGAACTCGAGTTGTACACGCTGCTCGCGGCCCAATCCGCGGCGGCCAGGGCCAGGTTTTCGCCGGTGGGTTCCGCCGGGGTTCCGTTGTTTCCGGGCCAGGTGTACCCGGCGGTCACGACGCCGTCCAGGTCCGCCAGGATCTGGTCCTCGTAGGGGCTTCCGTCGATGTTCCACCCGTCGCACCACGCACACCAGCGGTACATGTTGACGCACCTGAAGATCGGTTTGCCCGAGACGGCGGCCTCCTGGTTGTACCGGTCGATCTCGGCGTAGATTTCCTGCATCCACCCGGCCTCATAGTGCGCGTCCGGGTTCTCCGGATGGCCCCCGGACCAGTAGTAGAGCCCGTTGCATTCGGTGGCGTACAGGGGAAGGTGGTACAGGCTCGAGGGAATGCCGTAGTCGACCCAGTCCTTGTACACGTAGAAGCTGAAATAGAGAGCCTGGCCCCCGGCATCGACCTTGGCCTCGCTGTGGATGTCGTCGTAGGTGTAGCCTCGAGAATTGATGTGGAGCGCGATACCGTCCAGGCCGCCGCTGGCCGAGACTGCGGTGAGCGTCTGGTTCAAGTACTGCACCCAGTTGAGCGGGTTGCCATCGTGGGGGTAGCCGCACGCGCTCCCCTCTCCGTAGGGACCGGCGAACGGGGCGATCGCCTGGGTAATCACCTTGTCGTCGGGCCGAACTGCTTTGATGGCGTCGTACACCTTGCGAAAGACCGTGGCGTACTCCTGCGGCGAGACGTACCGGAGGCGCCCGTCCACGACCGGCCATTCGACGGGAAGATTGGTCTCATTGCCGATCAGCCAGATGTGCGCACCTCGAGACGCGGCCACGTAGTTGGCGGCGCGCCGGGCGAAGTCGTCGTACCGGTCTGCCGGTGGAATCGTGCCATCCGGGCAGTAGCCGTAGTTGAGCCGCACGATCACCGTGTGGCCCAGGTCCTCGATCCACGAAAAATCGTCCCCGCTCGTGTTGTTGGGATCGGCGCCGATGGCCACCGTGGCGGTCACCCAGCCTCGAGCCCCGCCCGAGGAAATGTGGTCCAGGTACTCCCTGGGGCTGGGGTCGTGGTCGTGGATTCCGTAGAGATTGGGACTCTCTGCGGCCAGGGCCCGGCCCGGCCGGACCGGGAAGCCTTCCGGAAGGACAGGAGACAGGCCCGGCCCGGCTCCGAACATCAACGAAAGCGACGTGACAAGCATGACTCGTGTTTTCATGGCGATGGGCCTCCTCTTGCTACCGCCTCGTGCCACTTCTCTCGAGCCCGGCCTGGTTGACGGCTTGCTCGAGACAGTCCTGGACGCTATGTTATGGTGTACTCTAGCTGCATGGGCCGCGGATCTCAACACCGTACCCGGCGGGTTTCCCGTGCACGGCATGCGGGATGTGCGGCCGAAGAGGAGAAGTCCGTGGAACAACAAGACCGCGGCCGGCGTGCCTCTGGCTGGCGAGCGTTCGGCCGTGGCGACGGCGGTGTAGACCGGACCGTGACCGCCTTGCTGGAGGCGCCCCACACTGGCGGCATCCTGGATGAAGTGTACCGGTTTGGGGGGAAGGACGGGCTCGACGAGTTGGTCTCGAGGATTCCCGGCCACCATCCCCGTCGCACCCGAATCATCGCAGAAGCCGCGGAACGGCTGGCGTCGGCCCTGGTGGAGGCTCGAGTCCGTCGCGCGGCAGGGCGTGACGAGAGGCCATCGCCCGGAGAGGTCGCCAGGGAACTCGAGGCGTTCATCGACCGCCACGTGCCTGGACCGCTCCACGACGCCGACCCCTACTTCGAATCGACCGAAGCGGCGCTGCGCCTCCACGCGCTCCGGCAGGAAGCCAGACTTCAGATGGGCAAGGCTCCAGAGGCGCTCGAGTCGGTGTTGCACCTGGCTCCGGGCGACCGGCTGCCCTGGCCCACCGTGGCGCGACAGCTTGTCGAGCCGTTCGTCCACATTCCCGGGACGGTCGACGTCTTGGACGTGGTGTCGCGAGGTTTTTCGTCGGCCACGGCGGCTCTGCAAGCTTGTGACGAGACGGTCGTCCCTGTCGGTACGCTCCATGTCCATGCTGGCGTGGACCTGGAGCTGGCGTTCGGAGGTCCGGGCCGGCCGGGCGCATATCCCATCGAGGAGGTCCAGACCTTTCGGGAATCGATGTTCTCGAGGGTTGCGGTCCCCATCGATGCCGCGCGGCTGCATGCCGTGGAGGATGAACTGGACGAGATCGCGCTGGATTTTCTCCACGACGACCTGGCGCGGCTGCTGCTCTACCACGCCCGGGCCGAATCCACGGCCGTGGCCCAGATGGCGCTGCTCGGCCGCCTGGCCCGCTGGGTGGAGGAGGCCGGGGAGCCTGGACGAATGACACCTCCTGGTGGACCGAACCTCCGGCCGTCTTCTCGCGTGATGGAGACCGTGCACCTCACGTGGTCCCGGTCGAGCCACTTGCAGGGTGCGCTGTCCGGCGACGGCCGGGTCCATCTCGATGCCGTTGTCTCGTGGCGACGCGACTGTTCCGTCCTGGACGAAGACGTGGCAGCGTCCGGCGGGGACGGCGTCCCATCCCAGGCACCTCCGGGGCAGCGGCTCGATACAACCAGGTCGAAGGACGCATGATGAAGCAGAATCCACTCGGAGAACACCTCGATGCGCCGCGCATGGTACGGTTTCTGCGCCGGTGGGCCCCGGCAGCGGCGGCATTCGCCCTGGCGGCATGCTCGAACGCCCAGCCGGATGGTCGGGCGCGGGACGACGTGCCACCGGTGGGGGATCGGCCGGTCCTGGCCGGCAATTCGGATGTCCCCGGGATCCCCGGTCCTCCCCCGCCCGGCCGGGGGGACGGTCCAGGTCTTCGGATGCCCCTGCACCCGGGCGAATCCGCCGCGAACGGCAACCTCCCGATGGACGTGATGTACTTCGCTCTCCTTCGGCTCGAGGGCACGGACATGCAGTTGACGCCGGAGCAGGCAGAAGTCATCATCGGACTGCTGGAACTCCGGAACCGGTACATGTTCATCGTGAGCCACGAGGCGCGACTCGTGGACAAGGTGCTCACCGGGCAGCAGAAGACATTTCTGGACGGCCAGCCACGCACCGCCGACGTGGAAACCATGATCGACGCCCTGTGGAAGCAGAATGTCGGGCGGGTCCGGGACGCCTTGCGACGAACTGCCGGCGTTGACAGCCTCCCGCCCATCCCGCTCCCCGACACGATGGACGCCGATTTCGACAAGGTGTTCGGGCCGCCCCGGCTTGCCCATTTCCTCCTCCATTTTTTCGACCTCGAGGCCGATCCGGCGATGCGCCTGTCCCGGGAGCAGGCTCGAGCGCTCCTGCCGTCCTTCGAGCGCCATTGGCTCATCTTGCCGCTCGAACGCCCGAACGTGACGGCTGCGAAGACCTTGCGGGACGACCAGAAGGGGGCGGTGGATCGGGTCGTGGCCGCGTGGCGGGACCGTCCGGTCCACCTTCTCGAGGATGCGCGAACACTCTACCGCAAGCTCGTGGAGAGGACTCGAGGGACGAGAGCGACGCCGGGATGACGTCCGGGTGCCCGGGGCGCAGACCAACGACGAACCATGTGTCGTGGCGGCCTGCCCGACCAGACGATGGTGTGGGCGTGCCAGGCGTCCGTCGTTCGGGAGGCGGATGACGGGGAGGGGAGGCGCAGAGGAATCGGGGCAATCCCGCGAGACCCGAAAGAGAATTGGGTGCGCTCTCCGCGCCCGCCCATCTTGACAGTCGGCTCGATATCAGGTACATACGCCTGCCCTGCCGCGCGAACACCTGGCAGCGCACCGGTGATGGAAACCTTGGAGCGACGATGGCATATCCAGATTTCGAACCCTTCGAACTGAGGGCTGGGACCCTGGATGATGCCCGCCAGGTTCCCTTGGCTCGAGTCTTGAAGAATCGCCTGTCGGACTGGACTTGGAGCCAGGTGCGAAACCTGTGCAAGTCGGGCCGGGTGACGGTGGACGGACGTGTCGTGTACGACGCGCGCCGCCAGGTAGCCCCCGGAGCAAGGGTGGTGGCAGCGTCTCGCCCGGTCGATGAACGGCACGTGGTGCTGAGGGGGGACTTCCGGATTATCGCCGAGGATCCGGACGTGGTGGTGGTCTTCAAGCCGGCCGGCGTGTCCATGGTGCCCCACGAAGCCGGCGATCGGCTGACCGTGCGCGACCTGGTTCGGCGAGCGTGGCGGTCTCGAGGCCTGTCCCGGACCGATGACAACCTCTTTGTCGTGCACCGGCTGCCCCCCGACACATCGGGGTTACTGGTCCTGGCCAGGCATGCTGCCGCACGGACCTTCCTGTTGGCCCAGTTGCGAGGTCATGTCGTCCATCCGGAGTTCATTGCCGTGGTTCATGGGCGGATGGCGCGGGATCGCGCCACGTACCGTTCGAGACTGGCCCCGGACCGAGGGGATGGAAAGCGCGGATCGGTGAAGCCGCCGCAGACCGGGAAGGAGGCCGTCACGCACATCCAGGTCGTTGCGCGCCTGGAAGGGGCCAGCGTGGTGCGGTGTACGATGGAGACGAATCGGACGCACCAGGTTCGCATTCACCTGGCGGAGGCGGGACATCCCATCCTCGGGGAGACGGTGTACCTCGAGGAGCGTGACGGGCCGGCGATCGAGGTGCCAAGACTTGCGCTCCATGCGTCGCGGTTGGCATTCAAGCATCCGCGTACCGGCCAGATCATGCGCTACTTTGCGCCGCCGCCCGCAGACCTTGGGCAACTGGTCTCCGGGCTGGGGGGCAACCCGGACACGTTGACCGGGTGGGGAGCGCGGCCCCCGCGTCGCACGATGGCCAACAATCCGCGCCTGCGGGAATGGTGGCAAACAGGCGGGGACCCGCGCGCGACGCGGTTGTCGCGCCAGGCGGGTCATCCCGGGGCGGTGCCTGGTGCCAGGAAGATCTCGCCGGAGCCCGCGGGCGATGCCACCGGGGTTGCCAGACGCCGCCCTCGTAAGCGGGTGCGTCCGCCGAGGAAAGCCGGGGTGGCGGTCGAAAAGGAACGTGCCCGGAAGCTGGAGCGCCTCAAGGAGGAAATCGACGCGCTGGTGTCGAAGGTTCCTGCCCCGCCTTCCAGGCGCCGGAAGGGTTCGTAGGCGTCTCCCGGCGGTGTCAGAGCGGTGTCAGATCTTGAGCACCATGCCCTCTCGAGCCCCGAACGTGTCGATGTAGATCTCGTTTCGCAGAAGGTAGTTCTTGGCATCGACGACGATTTCGTCGACGACCCTGTCTGAATGCAGGGGATCGTGGTGAAAGATGGCGAGCCGTTTGACGTTGGCCTCGGCCATCACGGTCATGACGGCGGAGACGGAAGCGTGACCCCAGGTGGCCTTGTGCAGGTACTCCTCGTCGGTGTACTGGCAATCGGCGATGAGGAGGTCGGCGCCTTCGAAGAAGGGAATGAGGTGCGGCAGGAGGGTTTCTCGAGGGTTCACGTATCCCGCGCTGTAGCCGGCGTTGTCATCCTTGAACTTCAACCCCAGGTTGAGTTCGTTGTCCGTGGCGTAGATGACCTTCTTCCCCTCGTGGTGGATCGCGAACCCGTGGGACATGCCCGGGTGGTACAGTTCCGCGGTCTCCACGATCAGGCCATCGCCGAGGTCCACGGCGTCCTTGAAGGCACGATAGTGGAAGCTGGCCGCCATGTCGTCGAGCTTGGCGGGAAAGTACTCGGGCTGCATCTGTCCGGACAGGAGGCTGCTGATGGATGCGCGGCGAGCGGCGGTGCCGTAGACGTAGAACGTGTTGCCCTGGACGAATGCGGGGGGGAAGAAGGGGAACCCCTGGATGTGGTCCCAGTGGGTGTGGCTGATGAATATGTGCGCCTCGATACCGGTTGTCCCGAACTCCTCGAAGTAGGAGATACCGAGGTCTCGAATGCCGCTGCCGCAGTCGAAAATCACCAGTTTGCCGGCAACGCGGACTTCGACGCAGGACGTGTTTCCGCCGTACTTCTCGGTCAGGCGGCCAGGCGTTGGGATGGAGCCTCGAGTTCCCCAGAACTTGACGAGCATGGGATTCCTCACTTGGTAGGCGACAACACAGCCTCGAACAGAAACTGCAATGCGTGATTGCCGATCATGATTTCGTCGCCCGCTCTGAGCGGACATTCATGGACGCTTGTTCCGTTGAGATAGGATCCATTCTTGGAGCCAAGGTCCACCAGCACGAATTCGTCGTTGCGAAACTCCAGCTTGGCATGCTGCCGCGAAATGGAATCGTCAGGTAGCGGAATATCGACGTCCTGGCTGCGACCGATCAGGTGGTCGCACTGGCCCAGGTAGAACCTCTGGCCCGGAAAAGCCCCCACCGTGACTTCGAGATACGCGCGCCTGGTCATCAACCGGTCCGGTTTGGTCGCTGCCGGCGGCGTTTCGTCTCGAGTCCGAACGACGGTCTCTTCCGACTCCGGGAGTTGCTCATCCGAATCTGCTTTATGTTCATCATCAGACGGCATGATGGTCATGACAAGACGGCTCCGCACGCATGTCCCATGGGGTGGACCGGATAGTAATTGTACGAACGCTGCATTCGCGGGTCAAACAAAAAAGTGGCCATTGCGCAAGCGCCTACCCGAGCTTCAGTGGGCGCACGACACGAAAACCGACCACCGGTGAGACGCCCTGGTGGTGTTCTCCGTGCCTGCGCGCCAGGCGGCACTGGTTCTGGGTGGCATTCCAGGAGCCCCCCTTGATGAGCTTGAGGCCGAGCGTGCTGTTGAACCAATCCTGGCACCATTCCGACACACAGCCTGCCAGGTCTTGGACGCCGTAGGGTGACACGTCGGCCTGGAAGCTCCCCACGGGTTCTGGTGTCGCCGCCTGGCGGCGCGACTCCCACATCTTGCAGAATGTTGGATCGAACACGTCGCCCCAGGGGTAGCACCGGCCGTCCACGCCTCGGCCCGCCTTCTCCCACTCATCCTCGGTAGGGAGCCTGATTTCGTACCCTTCGATCGCGCTGCGCCACTGGCAGTAGGCCACCGCGTCGTGCCAACTAATGCAGAACACCGGCCATCGCGGGTGATACGGTTGCTGCCGGCCGGTCCACGGCACGCCGGATTCCTCGGCACCCCGAAACCAGGGATAGGCCTGGAGCAAGGCTCGTCTGGGCGCCCTGGCCTCGGCCTGGTCCGGGTCCCGTTCGCGCAGAGCGCCAAGGAATGCCATGTACTGCTCCCAGGTGACCGGGGCTCTCGAGATGGCGAAGTCGCCGACCCACCGGCGAGCCCTCGGGTTGCTCCCGGGCGCCCGCGGATCTCCCCCCGACACGTAGGGGCCCGCAGGCACGTGCACGTAGTCCGGAGTCAATTCGTCCGCCGGCACCAAGCGGGTATTCAACGACACCTTGCCCTGTCGTTCCATCAGCACCGGCACGGCCGTGCGCACACACCCCCGGGCCTCGAGTTCCACGAGGTAGCTGCCTCGGGCCAGTCCGAGATTCCGGACAGGTGTCCGGCCCACCGATTTGCCTTCCTGCTTCTGAAGCCTACCATCGATCTCCTCGTACCGCCACAGCATGACAGCGGCCCCGGCAGGCTCGCTCGAGACGGAAAGCGCTCCGTCGCCGGCCAGCGCATCCGCGTACCGCTCCCCGCCATGCTCCC
Organism: Myxococcota bacterium; assembly: GCA_024278455.1. Classification (GTDB taxonomy): domain Bacteria; phylum Myxococcota_A; class UBA796; order JAJRTE01; family JAJRTE01; genus JAJRTE01. The sequence goes on along the minus strand of JAJRTE010000304.1, from coordinate 13,029 downwards.
GAACCATGGCCTCGAAATAGAGCATGTCGTGCGTGTCACGGCGGCGCTCGGCGTCCAGGAACTGAGACCAGTAGAGTTCGGCCAGCAGTTGGTGGGCCTCGAGGTTTCCCGCATCATGGGACAACGCCTGGTGGAGAGCGGTCACGACCTCGCCGAACGTCGTGATGCGGTGTGCTTCGGTCAGCTCGAGGTCCTTGACTGCTTGCCACAGTCTCCGCTTGCGCTCGACGGGCGCCCAGGGATCGACCTCCTTGCGCAACGTGTCCACGCGGCGTTGCAGATTCTCGGCCCGGCGCGTGAGCCGGGAGTAGCGCGCTGCCACCGCCTTGCCCCGCCGCACCATCTCCTCGGCCTCCGTCCTGTGACGCTCCCGGGCCAGCGTCCCTTCCAGGTAGGCCTCGAGCGCCTTGTGGAGATCCCTGGCGCTCCGGTAGCGCTGGTCCGGGTCCTTGGCGAGGCACCGGAGACAGACGGCCTCGAGTTCCTCGGGGATCTCGCGGCCAGCGGCCCGGACCCGGGGAGGAACCACCGGGTCGTGCTGAATCGCCCTGAGCCTGGCCTCCAGGTCGACCCCCTCGAACGGGGGGCTGAAGGTGAGGATTTCATACAGGATGGCTCCCACGGCATAGATGTCGGAACGGTGGTCGATCCGGGAGGGATCGCCGGCGGCTTGCTCGGGAGACATGTAGGCAGGTGTCCCCTGGACAGTGCCGATCAGGGTCCAGTCGTTGGTCGAGGTGGAACTGGTCACCGGGGGCACGGTGGTCAGGGAGTCGGACAGGGACGCCCGCCGGACCTTGGCGCACCCCCAGTCCATGATGATGACTTCTCCGTAGTCGCCCAACATGATGTTCGAAGGCTTCAAATCCCTGTGAATGACCTGGCGGTCGTGCGCGAATGCCAGCCCCTGGCAGAGCTGTAGCAGCACCGTGATGATGCGCACGCGGCTGAACTCCTGGCAAACCTGTTGGTCACCGTCGGCCAATCCCTTGATCACGTCGGCCAGCGAACGTCCCTCCAGCCTCCGCATGGTGTAGAAGATCTCCCCGGTCGCGAGTTGGCCGATGTCATAGACCGGGATGATGTTGGGGTGCTCGAGTTGTCCGGTAATCTGGACTTCGTGAATGATCCTGGCGACGGCGTTTCGAGTCGTTTGTTTGCCGGCCAGCACGGTCTTGAGCGCGACGGGACGGCCGAGCTTGGTGTCGAACACGGTAAGGATGCGGCCTTGCCCCCCGCGTCCGATTTCCTTGCCGTACAGGTAGCGTGGAGGCAGCCCCTCCGCGGCCGGGTCGAGGCGGTCGAACCAGGGAGCCTTGGGGCCTGGCTTGACCGACCAGCGCGGCGTCGCTCCGGCCGAGTCGTTCATGGCGCGATGCCTGGTGGGCCTGGTTTCGACCACGCCTCGAGGCTGTTGCGGGTCGAGCGTGATGGTTGCCTTGTCGTCCGCGCGAACGCGGTTGCCGCTTCGGGGACCGCTGTCCGGCCGGTCGCCGTCGTCCCTGGCCGTCGAGTCCGCCGGGCTCCCAGGTTTCCGGGCCGAATCGTCACGCTTTGGCTCTCGAGACACGCACCCTCCCACGCCGCACACGTTTCCGGGACCGCGGATTCAACAGCGTTGCCGCCGGGTCGTGAGCACGACCGAGAAGTACTTCAAGGGGCGAAGGGCTGCCATGAGTTTGCCCAGATCCACGGGCTTGGAGACGGCCACCGTCAGCGGGTCCCGTTGGTCGCTGATACGCTCTTCGTCCCACTCCGTCGACGTCATGACGACCACGGGCAAGGACCTCGTGGCCGCGTCTTTGCGAATGGTCTCGAGAACCTCCCAGCCGCTGACGCGAGGCAGGTTGAGATCGAGAAGGACCAGTCCCGCCGGAGGGTGCAGGATCGAGTCCTCGAAGGGTGGCCGGTGCAAGAGATAGTCCAGTGCGGAAGTGCCGTCCTTGACGTGCTGCACCGGGTTGACGAGTCCCATGCGGCGCAGACTTCGGAGCACGATTTCCGCGTCCAGGGGGCTGTCTTCCACGAGCAAGATCTGAACAGGCGTGTCTGGGTCACGGGTTGACGTCATGCATCCTCCGCTCGGTGCCCGGCCGTCTTCGGATCCCGCCCTTTTCCGGGTGCTGCCGGAGCCGGTGGCGACCGGGGATGTGGCCGGCTCGCGTTTCGACGCGCACCTGCAGACTACCCGCTCCTCGCCGCAAAGGCAAGGATGGGATAGCGGGCGCGCCCGGGCCGACCACGGGTGCACACGCACCGCCCGCGGTCACCTGCTGAAATCCGGCCCCGGCCATGCTAGAATGGCGCATGATGTCGACGCATCCGTTCGCGTGCCGGCGCACGATGGTTCGGGCCCGGAGCGAACGGTCAACACCCAACCGGGAGAGAACATGATCGCTCTTCGAACGTGTCCCAGGCGGCGGTCGGCCGGTCGAGCCGCCGCCGGTTTCGCGGCCCTGGCGTGCGGGCTGCTCTTGGTCCCCGAGGCGTCGGCGGTGCTTCCGCTGCCGGCCTATCCGAACTGCGGCGTTGACAACACCACCGATGACTGTCCGCCGGACATCACGAGGTCCGACGGGACGCTGAACGGCGACGCCTGGGCGCTTCTCAACTACATGCCACCGGAAGCCAGTGGCGTCAGGGTCCAGGAGCGTGCGTTGGGCTCGGGGTCCTGGACGACGGCTGCCTGGCGGAAGACCACGGGCCGGTTCGACGTGACCATCGCGGTGCTGGATTGCGGGATTCGATGGCGCGAGGGTTCCTTGACGAACAAGGTACTTCTCAATACCGGGGAGCTGCCGCTTCCCATCGGCCAGGATGGGACCGTCTGTCCGGACTACGACTGTGACGGCAACGGGTTGGTCAATGTGCAGGACTATGTGTGGGATTCGCGCGTGTTTCCGGCCGCGGGCCACGACAGTGCCGACAACCGGCTCGATCCCTCGGACCTGATCGCCGTCTTCTCGGACGGCAACGACGACGACGGCAACGGTTACATCGACGACATAGCCGGCTGGGACTTCTTTTGGAACGACAACGATCCGGTGACGACCAATGACTTCTACCACATGACATCGGTGCTCGAGGAAGCGGCGGCGGAAGGCGGGGAGCCGCAGAGCGACATCGGGCACTGTCCCAATTGTTCCGTGCTTCCGGTCCGGGTGTCGGACTCGTTCGTCGGTGAAGGGGACAAGGTGGCGGAGGCCATCATCTACGCGGTGGACCAGGGGGTCGAAGTCATTGGAATGGCGCTGGGAGCGATGACCAACCCGGAGGCGACGCAGGCGGCCATGCTCTACGCCTGGGACCGCGGCACCACGATCGTGGCGGCGGCCGGAGACGAACTGGGGTACCACCACAACTACCCCGCTGCCAACGACCATGCCCTCTACGTCCATTCGATCAAGTTCTACCCGGGGATCAGCCTGGAGACGGCGCGATCGGTGCTGGGGTACATCGGGTGCAACAACTTTGGTGCAAGACTCGATGCCGTGGCCGCGTCGAATGCCTGTGCCACGGGGTCGGTGGCGGCCACGATCGGGATGGCCGGCCTGGTCTATTCACGTGCGCGCGACCTTGGCATCGAACTGTCCGCCCCGGAAGTCCGTCAGTTGCTGCTCGGGACAACGGACGACATCGACGTGCCCGAGAGCCACATTCCCTACGGCCCCTATTTCCCGAGCTATCCGGGATGGGACCAGTTCTTCGGCCACGGGCGCATCAACGCCGGCCGTGCCGTGGACCAGGTCTCGGACCAGACAATCCCCCCCGAGATCGAATTGCGCTCTCCGGGATGGTTCGAATACTTCGACCCTCGAAATACCCCGCGCCTCGAAGTTTACGGTACGATCGCGGCGAATCGGGCGCCCTCCTACGACTACGAGATCGCATGGGCGCCGGGTGTCGACCCGAGGGAAGACGACTTCATCTCCATCGTCAAGCGCACGAACCTCACTGCCGCGGTCGACGGGTTCCTGGGCTCGCTCCTGCTGACGAGTCTCGACCCCGACCTGCTCGATGCCAAGGCCCCGGTCCAGCAGATCAGTGGAAGGGACACGCCGGAGGGCAAGTCGATCAAGGTCAATGCCCATTCGGTCACCCTTCGTGTCCGCGCCGTGGACGCATGGGGTAACCGGTCGGAGGAGCGAAAGCAGGTGTTCGTCATCGAGGATCCGGACCTGGTGCCCGGGTTCCCCATCCACCTCGAGCATTCCGGCGAATCGTCCCCGATCCTGTTCGACGTCGACGGGGACGGGGTCCTCGAGATCGTTCTCGCTGACGGCAACGGTGAGGTCCACGTCTTCACCGGGGGTGCCGAGGAGCTGCCTGGATGGCCGGTTCACACGGCGCTGATGCCAGGAGTCGACCCGGCCGACCCGGACAACCACCTGGACGCACCGGCCTATGCGACCGGATCGGTCTCCAGCGCCATCAGGCAGGGCGTCATCGGTACCGTCGCCGTCGGGGACCTCGAGCAGGATGGCGTCGCCGACGTCGTGGCAGCGACCATCCAGGGCCAGGTTTTCGCCTTCGCCGCGGACGGAACGCTCAAGCCGGGGTTTCCCGTCTCGCGAGACCCCGTGGACGACGCCGACACCAGTGAGATGATCTGGCGGGACCCGGGCATGTTCTCGAGCACCGTGCTCTACGACCTCGACCAGGACGGCAATCTCGAGATTGTCCAGGCATCGATGGACCAAAAGGTCTACGTATGGCGTTTCGATGGGACGCGGCAGCCCGGTTTTCCGGTGCTGCTCGAAAACCCCGATGGCTCCACCGGGGTAACGACGACGTGTGGCCGGATCGTCTCCTCGCCGGCGGTAGGCGACCTGCGCGGGGACGGCCAGCCCGCTATCGTCGTCGGGACGAACGAGTTCAAGGATGACCAGCCCTACCTTGGCCTGGCCTACGCGATCCATGCGGATGGCAACCTGAATCCCTCCGGTCCGTTCTTGCCGGGGTGGCCGGTGGATGTGGTGGGCCTGGCGAGCGGCATCATCAACTACGTCGGAGAAGGCGTTACACCGAGTGCATCACTGGCCGACGTGGACCACGACCGGGACCTCGAGATCCTGATCTCCGGAGTCGGTTCGTTCCCCGTCTTGCTCAACGATGACGGGACCCTCTACCGGCAGCTCGGGTACATGCGTGACGCGCTCGGGGCGGGCTCCAATTCCGACGAACGCGTGTTCGTGGCGGTCATCAGCAACGGCGCCTTCGCCGACTTCGACGGCAATGGCGACCTCGAGGTACTGATGGGCGGTTCAGGCATGACCTATTTCGAATCGCTCGCGGCCTCCCGGTATCTCTACTTCGACCACCTCGCCGCCGCCTGGAAGGTGCGCACCGGCAACATGCTCGAAGCGTTTCCTCGAGTCATCGAGGACATCGGGTTCTTCAACAGTCCCGCGGTCGCCGATGTCACCGGGGACGGGGTGCCCGAGATGCTGATCGGGACGTCGGGATACATCCTTCACGCTTTCCAGGTCGACGGCAGCGAGGCTGATGGGTGGCCGAAGCTCACCGGAGGTTGGTTGCTCGCGTCCCCGGCGGTGGGAGACATCGACGGCGATGGCCTGAACGAGGTCGTGGCTCCGACTCGAGAAGGGTACCTCTTCGCCTGGGACACTGCCGGATCGGGCGGCCGGGAATGGCCATCGTTCCGGCACGACCCCCAGAACACCGGCAACTACGAAACCGCGGGGAGCTATGCCGCTCGGCGTGCCTTGGCCCGGCCGGCGATCGAGGCTGCTGCTGTGTCTACCGGGTCGGCTGCCGCCGGGTGCACGGTTGCGTCGCTCCCGCGGGATTCCCATCGCGGCGTGGGCTTCGCGGCGTTGGTCGCGGCTGGCCTCTTCGGCGTGATCGTGCGTGCGCGGCGCACTCGCCGGAATGGCGTCACGGGCCGATAGCGCCACCAGGACGCCCCATTCTCCCGTCCTCAATATCTTCAAACCCGGCCTCGAGTCGGCACGACCGTGCTATGATAGGCAAGGCAGGGAGACCGCCTGGCCAGGGTCGTGGCGGGTTCGTGCTACCGGGCCGGCGACCCATTCTGCTCGTCTCGACGGCGGAACGGTCCAGGGCGGGCGTGCACGTCGTGGTCCCCCTGCCGGGGCGAGGTGGAGACGAACGCGACGAGGAGGCGCACAGTCGTGAGCAGAGGATCGAGTCGAGCATTGCGCGTGGATGCGGCACCGGGGCGGGTACTGGTCTTGATCGCCGGCCTGTCCCTGGTGTGTACGCCGGCTGGTGTGACGATGGCACAGGTCTATGGGCCGGAACAAGGCGAGCAGGGGAACGCCGCAGGTGACCGGGACGTGGATACCGGTACCACGGATGGTCCCGGGAATGGGTCACCCCCGGCGGTGTCGCCCGGTACCGGTGCCCGGGAAGCGGACGAGGGAGACCCCGGAGATGGGGAACCACCGGCCGAATCGCCGTCACCTGCCACGGAAGACCTCGAGCCGCCGCCGGAAGAGGCGTCCACGAAAACCGCGAGCGAAAACGAAACTGGCGGCACCTCCGTCGAGGGGGAGGCGCCCGAGGCGGCTCCTTCGCGTGGATAGGGCGCCGAGCGGGGCGGTCCCGTGCCTGCGGACCAGGCGCCGGCGGGGACGGAGGGGGCCACCGACATGACGCCACGGGAGATCTACGAAGCCGCGGCGAACAGCGTGGTGATCATCAAGACGGAGGAAGGTATCGGCGCCGGTTTCCTTGTGAAGGATACCCGGACCGTGGCCACTGCCCTCCACGTGGTCGAAAACGGCGGTCCCGTCACCGTGTTGGCGCGCAACGGGAAGAGCTACGCCGCCCGGGTCTTCGCCTACGACCCGGAACATGACCTGGCCTCGCTGCGGCTTGACCGGGACCTCGAGAAGGCCGGCCCTTTGCCGCTGGCACCGCCGCAATCGACATCCATCGGCGACCCCGTCGTCGCCATCGGACATCCGTTCGGCTCCTATTCCGAGGAGAAGCCGTTCCGGGGGTTGCTTACGTGGACGGTGACTTCCGGCGTCGTGGGTGCGATTAGCCAGGAGTCGATCCAGACGGACGCGGCCATCAACCCCGGCAACTCCGGCGGCCCCCTGCTCGATCGGCGAGGGCGCATCGTCGGGGTGGTCACGAGCAAGTTGCGGGAGGCCCAGAGCGTCGGCTTCGCCGTGCCCGTCACCCACCTGGCAGAGTTGTTGGCGCGGTCGCAACCGTCACCTCCGCTCCTCCCCGCAAGGCAACAGAAGGTCGGCATCGGGTTCGGCAACCTGCAAACCGAGCAGGGTCTCCGAATGGACGGATTCCGTTTGTCGTTCATCCAGGTCGCCAGGAACCGGGGTGCTCGCCTCGGCCTCTCCCTGGGATACAACACGGTCATCGATGTTCCGGAATCTGGGGAGTTCATGAGCTTCGAGGAGAACCTGTACTGGCTCCAGGCCGAATGGGGCCCTCGATTCCATCTTCCGCCCATCGGACACATCGCCGACATCCTGCTCGGCGCACGGCTCGGCTGGTGGGAGCGGGAGAAACTCGGCGTCGCGGCCATGGTCGCCGACCCCGCGTGCGACATCGAGGGGCCCGATCCGTGCGAATTGACGTTCCTCTTCGACACCCAGCGTCGCGCGGGTTTTCGCGTCTATGCCATGGGCGCGGTGATCATCCCCCTGTCTGACGTCGAGATCGGTATCGGCGCGTTGCTCGACCCTGTCGAGGAGCCCACGGCCAGGTGGACAGCGTGGATCGCTCTCTTGTTGTAGGGCTGTGCTGGGGTGAAGCGACCCGAAACCGCCGTTTCGACCAAAGGACGGCCACGAACAGGACGGATCGAGAGCACGCTCGCCCGTTCATCCGCCGGAGGATAGCCGGCCACGTTCTCGAGGTGACCCCATGATTCGCCATTCCTTGCCACCCGGCGCTCTCGCCTTGGTCCTGTTCCCTCTCCTCATGTCCTGCTCGAGCGCCCTCGACGATGACGGAACGGAACACCCGACCTCGGCACCGTCGCCGGCCGTAACCGGGGAGCCGACGAGCGCTGCAAGTGAAACACCCGCGGCGGGGTCCTCTCCTGAACCTTCCTCGAGCCCCGGGGTGACGGAGACGCCCCTTTTCCATGCCGGGTCGACGCCGACGCTCCCGGCCGAGCTTGCCTCTCCATCGCCTCATCAGGAGACGCCGCCAGCGGTGACCCCGACCCCCGGCCCCGGATCCCTTCCGCCCGCCACCGCCACGCCTTCGGTCGCGGCGACGACCGGGACCCCGCCGCCAGCGACCCCTCCCCCGGCGACCCCTCCGCCGGACACGCCTAGTCCGGACCCAACGACGTCGGTCGTCGTGGACACCGTCCAGGGCGAAGTCCGTGGGTTCCCCGACGAGATGGACACGGTTGCCTGGCTGGGCATTCCGTTCGCCTCACCGCCGGTCGGGCCCTTGCGCTGGCGACCGCCGGCCGAGCCCGGGTCCCGGTCCGAGCCGCTCGAGGCCTCGCACTTTCCCTCCCCATGCCCGCAGTTCGAACAACGAGACGACGACGGAGACGGCGAAAAGGAGTTGTACCCGATTGGAAACGAGGACTGCCTGTATCTCAACGCCTGGCATCCGGGCGTCTCGAGGGAGGTGCTGCCCATCATGGTATGGATTCACGGGGGCTCGAACACGACCGGGGCGACGGACAATCCCCTCTACCACGGCGCTCGACTCGCTGCTCGAGCCAATGTGCTCCTGTTCACCATCCAGTACCGGCTCAATTTGTTCGGCTTTCTGTACCACGAGGCTTTGTTCAACGGAGATCCGGCCAACGATTCGGGCAACTACGCCACGCTGGACATCATCCGGGCACTCGAGTGGATTCGCGACAACGGGGAGGCATTCGGCGGCGACCCGACTCGAGTTACCGTGTTCGGAGAATCAGCCGGGGGTGTGAATACCTGGTCGATGTTGATGAGTCCCCTGGCGGACGGCCTCTTCCACCGTGTGATCGTCGAAAGCGGCTGCTTCTCATCCCGGACCACCGAGGAAGCGCGCGCGCACGCCGAGGAACTCATCGAAATCATGGTGGTGGCGGAAGGCTTGACGAGCGAAGAGGACGCCGCTGCGTGGCTCGAGGCGCAGGGGACGGCCTGGATAGCAGACTACCTCTACGGAAAGTCCGAGGAGGATATCATGACGCTGTTCGTCGAGGCGGGGGGATTCCCCACCACGCCCTTCAAGCCGACTCGAGATGGCTTCGTTTTTTCCGACGGGGCCGAACAGGACCTGATCGATGGGCGCTTCCACCACGTACCGACCATCATCGGGGCGAATCGTGACGAGGAGAAGCTCTTTTATGCAGACCTGGCCAACATGAGCGAACTCGAGTACAATGTCTACATGCGGGCGCTGTTCGGCGACGATGTGCCGTTGATCGAAGCCCTGTATCCCCGTGATGCCTACGACCCCCCCACGCCATACAACCAGTTCACCGATATCCTGGACCTGGTGTTCGAGCCGTTGTGCTCCGAATACATGTCGTGGCTGATATCTCCCTATCAGCCGACCTGGCTCTACCATTTCCGGTATGACAACCTGGTGCCGCCTTACGACTATATCTTCGGTGCGGCGCACGGGTTCGAGCTTCCGTTCGTTTTCGACCACGATGACGGGGCCCTCTACAAGGAGGACGATGCCGACACACGGGATCAGCTCGCTGGCACCTTCGCTGCCTACTGGGGATGTATGGCCCGGTTCGGGAATCCCAACTGCGACGCCCCTGCGACGTCTGTGCCGGAGTGGCAGCAGATCTCCCAGGAAAACAGGGAAGCGTTTCGCCGGATAGTACTCGACGACACGGTCGAAATGGAGGTTCTGCCTGACATCAACCTAGAGCGGATGAACTTCTGGCTGGACTACTACGGCATGCCTTACCCTGCGGTGCCCGAGGGCGGGGGCCAGCCCAGCCCATGACGCCTTGTTCACGCGTGGGGCATTCGTCGGCGCTGGGTGTCGTTACACCGCGCTCGCGATCCTGGGCATGGTCCGAGGCGGGTGCAACGCCGGCTCGGATGTGGCGAACCAGGCAGCATGCCCCGCAGCCGCCAGGGCATGCGACTGTCCAATGGGCGTGTCCTGCTCGAGCGTTTCCGACGAATATGGAACCGGGCCACCGATTTGGGCGCGATCGCCGGACGCGACCGTGGATCGGCCGGCGGGTTACTCGCTCTGACCGAGCCCCCAGGCGACCTCTTGGGGGGACCAGGTATCGTACCCGAGCTGACCGAAGTGGTTCGAGCCCCACACATGAACGGTTCCGTCTTCGAGCAGGGCCAGGGAGTAGTAGCTTCCCGTGTCGATGGCCAGGGCAGTCGTCAGGTCCAGCACCTGCACCGGAGTGTTGCGGTCCGTCTCGGTCCCGTCCCCGAGTTCTCCGTGGTGGTTTTCTCCCCAGGCGCGAATGGTGCCGTCTTCGAGCAGGGCCATGGAGTGATACCTGCCCCCGGCGAGTGCCACGGCTCCTTGCAGGTCTTGCACCTGGACCGGAGTCGTGCGGTCCGTCTCGGTTCCGTCTCCGAGCTGGCCGTATGCGTTTGACCCCCAGGCGCGTACAGTGCCGTTCTCGAGCAGTGCCAGGGAGTGGTATTCTCCCGCGGCGATCGCCGTGACTCGAGAGAGACCCTTCACCGCGACCGGGGCTTCGCGGTTCGTCTCGGTCCCGTCTCCGAGCTGACCTTGAGAGTTGTTACCCCACGCCCGAACAGTGCCGTCGGCGAGGAGTGCAAGAGAAAAGGCGTCCCCTGCGGAGATGGCCGTGACCCGTGCAAGGCCGCTCACCTGGAGCGGGGTGTAACCGTCATCGGGAGTAGAGGCCCCGAGTTGGCCGAAGGAGTCGCTCCCCCATGCGTAGAGGGTGCCGTTCTCGAGCAGTGCCAGGGAGTGGGCACCACCTGCTGCGATGGCTGTGGCCCGCGAAATGCCGAGTACCGGCGCCGGGATACTGTGGCTCGTCTCAGTTCCGTCTCCGAGCTGTCCGGCGCCATTTGCTCCCCATACCCACACGGTGCCGTCTTCGAGTAGGGCCATGGAGTGATAGCCTCCTCCTGAGACGGAAACGACACTTGACACATCTATCACCTGGCTTGGGGAACTGTGAGTCGTCTGGGTCCCGTCCCCGACCTGACCGCTTGCGTTGTCCCCCCAGGCGCGAAGGGTGCTGTCATCGAGCAAGGCCAGGGCGTGATAGTTACCCCCCGAGATTCCCACGACATCCGAGAGGGCGCTCATTTGGATCGGGGTGCTGCTGTTTGTCGTGGTCCCGTCCCCGATCTGACCGCAAGCGTTGTCTCCCCAGGCGCGAACGGAGCCATCTGCAAGAATCGCCAGGGAATGAGTCAATCCGCCGTTCACCGAGGCAACCCTTGCTATGCCGACCACGCAGACCGGGAGGGTGCTGCTCGTGGTGGTCCCGTCCCCGAGTTGGCCGTATCTGTTGTCGCCCCAGGTCCGTACAGACCCATCTTCGAGCACGGCCATGCCGTGAAACGCTCCGGCAGATACGCCAGATACGCCCGACAGCTGCCTCACTTGCACCGGGGTGGAGCTATCCTTATAGATCCCGTTCCCGAGTTGACCGAAATAGTTGTCTCCCCACGCGGCCACTGTCCCGTTCCGGAGCAGAGCAAGCGAGTTGTTACCTCCTGCAGCAACGGCACGGACGCCGGTGAGATCATTCACCTCAGTCGGGATGGATTTGTTCTCTAGCCCGCCGATTCCGAGTTGGCCCTCGTCGTTGAGTCCCCACGCGCGCACGGTCCCATCCTCGAGCAGAGCGAGGGAGTGATACTCTCCAGCAGAGATACTCGTGACGCCCGAAAGACCGGTCACCTGAACCGGAACCGCGCTGTCCGATGTGGATCCGTCCCCGAGTTGGCCGTACGAGTCATATCCCCACGCACGAACGGTGCCGTCCGCGAGGAGCGCCAGGGAGTGGTAGTTGCCTGCTGCGACGGCCGTGACGCCGGAGAGACCGTTCACCTGGACCGGTGTGTGGCTGTCCGTCAGTGTCCCATCCCCGAGTTGGCCGTACTCGTTGAGTCCCCACGCGCGGACAGAGCCATCGTCGAGCGCCGCGAGGGAATGGCTCTGTCCCGCAGCGATGGCCACGACCCCCGACAGGCCTTCGACCTGGACAGGGGCATGCCGCTCGTCCTGGGTTCCGTCTCCAAGCTGACCGTTCGCGTTCCTACCCCATCCCCACACGCGGCCGAGGTCGTCCAGGCACAGGGTGAATTCTCTGCCGCTGGCAACCTGGACCACCTTTGACGCATGGCCGTCGCAGTCGTTGTCCACGCCGTCGCCGGGGTACTCGAGTGCCCCGGGGTAGACGGTGGCGTTGAAGTCGTCGCAGTCCTCCGGCGGGCTGAAACCGTCCCCGTCCTCATCGACGGAGTCGGGGCATTGAGCTTGCCCCATGGTGACAGCGAGCAGAAAGAAAATCGTCCAGAGAAGGTTGGCTCGTTTCATGACAGCTCCCAGGCTGACGGTGAGGTCTGCTGTGACGGAATTCGTGCAAGGAGCGTGCGGTAACCCACGCGCTCCCGTCCCCCCTGACAAGGATGGCCGGCCAGCAATACGGCAGGTGCGATCTCCAGCAAATGCCCGGCGCGGACGGGAGTTGCGAAGCGGTAACCGAATGCACCATTCTTTCAAGAAAACATGAGGCGACATGGTCGTCAACGGCCATTTCATGAAACCATGGAAGAAAAGACACAAGAAACCTGTTCACCGCCGCCCCCCGGAATTGCGGCTCCCGAGGTGTCGTGATTTTCCCACGAGAGCCATCCCGGTTTCCCCCTTGGGCCGTCGCTCCAGTCGTGCTATCGTCCTATCGAAGGTTGCAAGTGTCCTCCCTTGAATCCTCGGAGGCCCGAAGTGCAATACGACTATCCCATCGGCGTCGATGATTTCCTGAAGCTGCGAAGGTCTGGCCTGGAGTACGTCGACAAGACGTCGTTCGTCATGGGTGTCCTGGACGACGCCGGAACGGAGGTCTTCCTGTTTCCGCGG
>JAJRTE010000303.1 GCA_024278455.1 Myxococcota bacterium | reverse complement strand
GTGGCCGCACCCCGCCCCTACCGTGGCCGCACCCCGCCCCTACCGTGGCCGCACCCCGCCCCTACCGTGGCCGCACCCCGCCCCCCGGATGACGTTGCGGTTGGGTTTTCCCGCCCCCCGGTTGACGTTGCGGTTGGTGTTGCGGCGTATCATGCCCGTAGGGGCGGGTTTGAAACCCGCCCCTACCGTGGCCGCACCCCGCCCCTACCGTGGCCGCACCCCGCCCCCCGGTTGACGTTGCGGTTGGGTTTTCCCGCCCCCCGGTGGCCGTTTCCCGCCCTTCCGCCACCATCCGCCGCCGGCAAAGGCCTGCCAGGCCTCTGGGAGCCATCGCACGAGGCTCCAGGCGAGCCAGAGGGACCAGGCGAGCATGAGGACCCGCCAGACCCAGATGGGCACCGACCAGACCGCGGGTTGCGGGAGGACGCCGTCCATGCGGTCCACGTACCAGGCGAGTTGAGTCCGGGACGACCCGTTGCCGGCGATGTTCGCCGGTGCGTCGCCCAGGAGGCCTTGCTGGATCGAGACGTAGAGCGCGGCGAGAGCGACCAAGGTCGTGCCGACAAGCACGAGCTGGTACAGGTTGAAGGTCCACCAGCGCGATGGGGGCTTTTCCCTGCGGTAGCCCAGGGCGGCGAACCACACCACGACCGCGAGCGGAGCGAAGGCGGACGCGGGCACCATGCCCAGGCCGAGGAGTGCCCACTGCCACGTCCTCAAGGATGTGTACGGCACGCGCCGCAGGATGGGCGCCGCGATGAGCACGATGATCACCAGGCTCCAGAACAACGGCACCGGACCCCAGTCCGGCCCCTCGAGCCACAGGAGCCAACGGTCTTGCGGGACCTTCATGACCACGCTGATGTTCACGCCCGGGGACCCGGCATCCACGCGAGGCGCCCGCTCGACGAGGTCCTGCGGCTTGCTCTGTTGCCACTCGAGCACCACTGACTGCCGGCCCGGCTGGATCGGGACGGGTACCTCGCCCCGCGCGGCCTGAACCGGTACCGGCTTGTCGTTTACCTTGACCGATTGGAGGCGGCTTCCTGCGGGAAGTCCTATCGTCTGCTGCCCGCCCTGGCTGCTTCGGATACTCAGCGTCAGCGAGGCCTCAGATGTGCGTTTGCCCGGGGTGTAGCTCAGCTCCGCACTGTCGATGGTCACCGTCTGTCCCGGGACGGCTTCCGGCCGCGCAATCGTCACCGTCACGCTTTCTCCCGCCCACGGCCACCATTCGGGTGCCCAACGCCCCCCAGCCACGTGGCGCAATGGCGTCAACCCTTTGGCATGACAAGAAAAAACCGGACTGCACAGGACCGTCCACCGCTCGTTCCAGATCACCCCTTCCGGTGCCTCGAGAACTATCTCGTCACGCTGTTCCAGCGACGATTGCCACGAGACTTCCGACTGGTCGCGGTCGAGAGCCACCTGGACCGCGTCGTCTCGCACCTCTAGCCGCTCGTCCATCACGGCTTCCCCCTCCAGCAGGGGAATCCTGAGCGCCAGCGGTGTCGTGCTCGGCCCCACTCGGGTCACCGTGGTCAGGACTTGCCACGGAATGCCCAGGTCGAGGGTGCGGTGGACACGAACCCAGGGCGCAAGGTTCTCGGTCGAGGTCGCCTTGGCATTCGTCCCAGATTTCATGACTCGAGTAAGCTGGATGGCGCGATCCACCGTCCCGTCGGCATGGACGCCGTCCACGGTCCAGGCTTCGGACGCCCAGGTCAATCGCTGCGGTAGAACGCCGAAACGAAGCGTCAAGGCGTCGGTGGGAGGGAGGGGGCCCTCGGCGATCAAGGTGGTGACTCCCAGAGGCACCCGGACGTGGAGGAATCCATCGGGCAGCCGGGCAAGCGCCGTCGTCGCGCGACCCTCGAGGGTGACCCGCCCGGGCACCCACACCGCGGCGGGTCCGGGAAGAGGCCAGGCGCCGTCAGCATCGGCATGGACCTCGGCGATCACCTTGAGCCTCTCCTCGCCCACGACGACATGCACCAGGGAGACGGACAAACAATGCGGTTGACACTCTGGCGGGCGGGTCAACCTCTGCTCGAGGTCACGGAGAACTGCCGGACCAGGGACCAGCAGCCCGCTCTCACCGCTCGCCGAGACCTGATCGGCCTCACCCGCTGCCGCGCGGGACGGGTGCACGGCGCCGGCTGCCAGGACGCCGAGACCGGCGGCCAGCACGAGCGCTGTCCCCGTGCCGGACGAGGGGCGTCGCTTCCACCACGCGGTCTCGGCGAACCGTAGGGCGAGGAGAAGCAACAGCGCCACCTTCAGGAGGATAATGGCGCCATTGAGCCGCGGGCCGATGAGATACATCCGGACGTGGTGGTCTGCCGCGACCGAGCCGGACCAGTGGAGCGTGTGCGTGTCCCACCGCCAGCCCGGGATACCCGGCCCGGTCTGTACCACAGCGGATGGATCCTGCTGGAGGCTCTGCTTGACCGACACGTTCGAGAGGGAGCCCATGGATGCCTCGAGCAGGTCGTACTCGAGGGATCGTACCTTGCCCCCGGGTTGCCTGGCCGATGGAGTGGCCCGTTGCAGGTATCTCTTCGCGCGGGGTGCCTCTTTCCTTTCCGGTACAGGGGCCCGCTCTCCCGCCCCCAGCACCTCCCCGCCATATTCAACCGGAGCACCTGCCGACACCCAGGCACGCTCGAGCACCGGTGCGAACGCGATACGAACCTGTTTGACACCATAGTGGAGGAGCATCACGAAAAGAATGGCCAGGAAGCAGATTCTCAGCCACTTGAACACGTTCCTGGCGAGTCCGGTGCCGGGGACCACCCGCAGCAGCGCCGCGAGCGCGAGCAGGATGGGCCAGAGCCACTCGGGTGCCGACCCGTCGTGACGGCTCAGGGACAGGGCGACCAGGGCCACCAGTCCCCACTGCCACCCCAGCAACCGCCACGCGGCTATTGCTACCATCAGCACGAAAAAGAGGTCGAACAGGCTCCACAGGTCGACCGTGGTCCGCGCACCCCCGTCGGTGCCGGAGATCGCGAACAAGGACCAGCCAGGCGGCAGGTGAAGGTTCGCGACGAGCCCGGTCACATCGGTGCTCCACCCGACAGCAGCGAGTTCTCCGCCCACGTCGTCGATACGCGATTCGGCGACCAGATCGACGTCGGACTGGCGAAGTTCCACGCCCTCCTGACCTTGCGCGCGCGTGATGACCTGGTCCACCCCGTGGTCGACAACATGGCCGAGCCGGGCGGGAGGTTGAATGTCGAGTCGCCAATCCTGGTTCATGCTGCCCCGGAAGGTGTCCTGGATCGTCATGCCGGTGCCGCCCAGGTCGAGCCAGAGACTTCGCGACAGCTCGAGCCGGTTGGGGGGGGCTCAGGTTCTCCCCGGCGAATCTCGTCGAACTCGAGGATGTCTCCCGGGTGAACGAGGTAGGCGGGGAGCGAGCGCCACTCCTTGGGAAGCGACGTCCGCGCCGGATCGACGCCGGCGAGCCCCCGCAACGTCACCGCGCGCACCCGGTCGTCGGTGGCGACGACCCAGTATTCCCTGTCAGGCCAGTCTCCCCCGGGAGCCGGGGCGGTGAGTCGAGCCACGGGACCGTCATGGATGGCGTCGAATGTCAACGAGAAGTTGCCAGGCCTGACTTGCATGATCAGTTCGCCGCCAGGACCGAAACGCGCGGGAATGTCCGCGGCAAGCGAGACAGGCCGGGTCCCTGGCACGAGCGCGCTCTCGAACACGACTTCGCGTCCTCTTCCGGACGCACGGATCGCCACGCGGGTCGTCACCTGGAACGGCACGCCATCGGCAAGCCGCCTCGAGACATCGAGCACCAACCGCTCGTCGGTGGGAGGACCGGCCGCCTGGGTCCCAAGCCGGATCCAGCCCTCCTTGTCGATCGCCGGGAACGCGATCGGCGAACCATCCAGCACCAGGTCGACCATGCCGGTCGCCACCGGAAGCCGGAGCCGCTGCGGCCTTGCAGTCCATTGCCAGCTTCCTCGTACACGGTGGGTGCCGGGCTCGAGCCGAACGAAAGGTCGCCCATTCTCCTCGGTGACGGGCAGGGTTCGTTCGTCCACCGTCACGGCTCGAGGCCACGCGCCCTGTCCGCCAGGCAGGGGCACGGCCATGCGCCGGTCGGTCCGCACCCACAACTCGAACGTGCCGTAGGTTTTCCGGACATCGAGCCGAAGCGTTCCGGGCCAGGCACAGACTCGAGCGTCATTCACGATCGGGCAGGCGAGGTCCTCATGGCCCTCGAGGACCCACGGCACCCAAGGTTTGAGGTCGGGGGGGATCTCCGCGTCGGTGATGGCCGGCGCGCTGGATGACATCACCAGGAGGATTGTCGCAAGACAGGACACGCTGACCCGCCACCACTTCCGGGTTGATCTCCGCATGATTGACCCCTTTCCGATTGGAGCAGACTTTTCCCGGCGGCGAGCCTCGAGCGTCGAGGGTCAGCGAGGTCCCTCTCCTCCCCCCTTGCCGACCAGGCCCAAGTGGAACTCGAGCACGATGTCACCGACCAGCAACTCTTCCTCCCCTCTGAGCACGTACTCCCGTTTCGATATCCCGTCGACTTCGACGCGCCCGAAAAGTCCCTTGGCCTTGATTTTGTACCGGCCGTCGGGCAACCGGATCATCTCGGCCAGCACCTTCTCCTTGCCATTCTTCGACGGCCCGAGCGAAGCGCGCACCGGGCCGAATCCGATGGGCGTGACCTGCCGGTCGAGGGAGAAGACCAGCGTCTCCTCGGACAGGCGCAGCAGGAGATGCGGGCGGGAACGCGCGCGGATTCTTGCCTGCATGCGGCTCAACTGCGCGGGAGAGATAAGGGATGTCGGTTCACTCTCGAGGCGGAGAGGATCGTCGGGAGAACGGGCCGCCCATCGAGGGATGTTATCCTCTCGCGGCGGCTCCTCCCGGCTTTCCTGGGGAAGGAACAGGAGGAACTCCTCTCCGACTTGTATCGCCGCCTGGTCCTTGAGCTTGCAACGAAACTCCTTCACCCCGTTGACCATCGTGCCGTTCGGGGTCTCCAGGTCCTGGAGAACGTACAGGGCCGACTCCACGTCGTAGGCCAGCCTGAAGTGGCGCCTCGACGCCTTGGTATCCTCGAGAACCAGGTCGCATGCCGGGTCCCGCCCGACAAGGTATTCCCGCTTGCCCAGCACCAGGGATGCCATCCAGTGACCGTCCCAGTAGCGGTCTATCCGTGCCATCGAACCTCCCGAAACACTGCGGCGGACGCCGTGTCGATCCAGATCGTCTCCGCGCGACATCGCCAGTTGTCGCGAGGCGAGGTAACCTTGCTATCCATAGCACAGCCCGCTCGAGTCGCCAACGGAAAGATGGTGCTCGCAGCACCGGGTCACGGGGATTCCGGCACGAACTTGCATGCCATATCCCGCTCGAATGCGGGAAGTTGGACATCGAGACTCCCTCCGGACGCTTCCACCTCGGCGCGGCCCGTGACGTACCCGTGCCACGTGTCCCAGTACTCGGCCACGAACCTCCCCACTCCGGATGGAACAGGAAGCTCGAGGCGACCGTTGGTGACCGGGGGGAGGTCTTCCATGTCACCGTACCAGGCGCTGTCAGGATCCCTGACCCATACCCACATCTCCCCGTCGCCCGTACCAATGCCCGCCGCCTCGAGGCGCCTCGAGCCATCCCAGGCGCGCGGCTCGAGGTCGCTGGTGAAACGGGCCATGTCGACTCCGGCGACGAATGCGCCGGGAGCCTGGTTGAGGTACCACAGGTCGTAGACGGCCACGTAGGAATCCCACCACCAGTTCATCGCACCTCCCGCGTAGCCGTGCAGCAGTGCGGACCAGATCCCGTTGTGCATGTTGACCCCGAGAGGATCCATGTCGTTGGTCTCCGCCTTGTAGTCGATCCCGAATTCGGACATCAGCAAGGGGCGATCCACGCGGAACCAGGGATCCAGGCCCAGCCCGACCAGGTACGAACCGTAGACATAATTGTGGCGATTGTTGAAGTCCCAGGTGTACAGGTCCGCGCCGGGCAGATGGACCGGAGAGGCGTAGCTGGTCGTCACCGGGTGCCCCACCGGGTCCAGATCGCGGAGCGCCCGGGCCACGTCTCGAGCCCACGGCACCATGGTCCGCGGATACACACCCTTGATGAGGTCCGCCTCGTTGAACAGTTCCCAGGCGAGCAGGGACCGGAACGCGCCGTATCGTGCCACGATGTACCGGTGCAGATTGCGTTGCAACGCCAGCGCCGTGGGGTCCTCGAAGTAGTCCAGGCTGGTCTCGCACGGACCCCCGTTCGCCGCGTTGTAGGGATTCTCCTCCCAACTCGACCACTCCGCGGTCTCGAACTGGGAATGCTGGTGGAACACGAGCTGGATGGCGACGCCGAGAGTTTCGGCGTGCGCGAAAATCATGTCCAGCTTGGCCGCCACCTGCTGGCTGTATCGCCCCAGGCCATCGTAGTAGCCCGTGTAGTGGTCGCAGTTCCACTCGAGAGCCGTGCCCATCCCGAAATGGCTCATCCAGAGCCGGGTCCAGTTCCCACCACCCTGGGCCAGCGCATCGAGGTAGTCGATATAGGCAAAAACTCCGGCGCTCTCGACCGCCCAGTCGATGTTGACACCCAACGGCACATAGCTCGAGCCATCGTCATGGGCGAAGTAGCGTGGATTGCGGTCGTCCACGCGCACGTACCCACTGGAGTCCGGCGCCACGGCCTGGAACCACTGCTCTCGAGACATCGTGGTGCCGCTCGAGTCGACGACTTGCACGGTGAGTCGGTATGCCCCCTGCCGCAATGGGGAGATCCGTGCCCGCCAGGATCCCGGGCCGGCAGGCTCGAGCTGCTCGGTGGCCCCCTCGAGGGTCGCGGTGTAGGGCTCGAACCAGAAGGCAGGGACCACGGCCTCGATACCGTGGGGATCGATGACCGACACCGTCACGTCCACTTGGTCCGTATCGTAGGGATTGTCGTAGTTCGTATCGAGTTCGACAGTGACCTCCAGGCGGCCGTACTGGGGGACGTCCGTCCGGTCCAGGGCGACCGACCAGATCCCCGCGGCCCAGGCAGGCGTCGAGCCGACTACGAGCCACAACGTTACGGCGTGCCCCAGCGCGAGGACCAGGGTCGCGCAGAGATGCCTTGGGCCCGTGTCGCCGATCTTCGATGTCATGCTCTCATCCTCCGTGCGTGCTATCCTCTCACCCATGCTGGATTGTCTCCAATCTCGATGAGGTTGTCGAGGGTGGAAAAAAAACAGGGGTAGCGAAGAGGATTCGCGGGGGCGTCTTTGCAGGAAAAACAGGCAGTTGTTGCCAACCGTCTCCTGACTCTCTAAAATAGGATACAGGTGCGGCGGAATGGTGCCCCCCAGATTCGCCGCTGGAGACCAACGCGACCGGAGCCCGTGAATGAACGCCATAGCAGACAAACTGAGCAGTATCCCCTTCTTCAAGGAGATCGCCCTGTCCGAAATAGAGGCCACGGCCAGGTTCTGGTCCCCGGCCCGCCTGCGCGCCACGGAACGGTTGTGGCAGCAAGGGAGCGCCGCGCACGAGGTCGCGGTCCTCATGACCGGAGAGTTGCAGGCCAACTACGATGGCGTCGAGGTGGGGCGCGTCCAGCCCGGCGAACTCGTGGGCGAGGTGTCCGCGTTCATCGTCGGCGGGCGCCGGTCGGCCACCGTCACTGCACGCGAGGATTCTCAGGTGCTGCGACTGCCCAGCAGCGCGCTGCGCACCCTGCGTCGCGAAGGATCGGGCGTATACCAGGCGATGCTACTCCAGGCTCTCCAGGTTCTGGTGCGCCGTATCAGACAGACAGATAGGCAGATTGCGCAGATCACCACCGGCACCGTGAGCGCGCCGGCACGCACCCAGCCGTCGACCCTCAAGCGATGGTGGCGCGCCATCCGGCCGGGCGGACCGAAAACCTCGTGCCCCCCACTGGAGAACGTCTTGAGGCGCCAACCGGGTCTCCAGGGGGCGGACGACGATGCCATATCCACGATTGCCGCGGCGTTCCAGCAGCAACCGGTGGAGGAGAACGAGATCATCTTCCTTGAGGGCGAGCAGGGGGCTGCCGGCTACATCGTGGCGGACGGGAGCGTGGATGTGCTGCGACACGTGCGTGGCGCTCGAGCCGAACTTCTGGCCACGCTCAGGCCGGAGGATCAGTTCGGCATGAACACGCTGGTCGAATCCGGTGTGCGTTCCGCCTCCTGCGTAGCAGGCTCGGCAGGCTGGCTCTACCGCATGGATGCCGCCGATTTTCACAGGTTAGAGGGAGAAGCACGGCTCCTGTGGCACGAAAACGTCCTCTCGTCCCTGGCCACCCAGATCCGAAACGCCAATGCCGCGTTGCGTCGTGCCAAGCAGGGGCTCCCCGTGCAGCCGCCCGCAGCGTCCCCCGCCGCTGGCGGCACGGATTCGGGGGGGGGAGAGTCGGGGAGCAAGGGGGATGAGTCTTTCAAGCAGTTGTTGCGTGCGTCCGGCTTCATCGAGTCGCTGCCGGTCTCCGAGACCAAGCTCGACCAGGTCCGGGTGGTCAGCACGGAAGACCAGAGGCGGAGCCCGCACTTCAAGAAGAAGTGAGCGGCCTGCTCTCCCTGGCGACGCTCTGCACGACCAGACAACGGACTACTCGAGCCACCCGCCGTTGACCATGACGATCCATTCGGCAGTGTCCGGGTTGAACGCCCCCACGGACCGGGGATAGGACATGACGACCGCGTCGAACACGTAGCCGCCCTGCCACATCGCCCCGGGAATGGCCGTGTCCAGGACCACCTCGAGCGCTTGTTCGACCTGTGCTTCGGAGAGTTCGCCGCCCGACACGAGGTCGTAGCCGTGGGCGCGCGGAATGCCCCCGGCGGGGTCGCATTCGGAACCCAGTTCCTCGGAGGGGCGCCAGTAGGTTGGATAGGTGATGTCCCCGGTGCCCATCCATATTATGCTGCCGCCGAAAACCGACAGACCGTTGCGTGCGCTCACTACTCCGACACCGCCGAAGTCCCCCGGAGGTTCGTAGAACACCCACTCGTCTTCCGGTGCCGGCGGGTTGAGCATCAGGCCGTCCAGACCGTAGCCGGTGTCCCTCTCGGCGATTTCCCTGGCCTGCTTCTCGTCCAGGCTCGTGTACGGACCGCAGAAGAGTTGGTAAGAGAGCAGCTCGTAGCTCTGGTAGTCCAGCCGGACAACGGCCGTGCACGACCCGATCTTCTCATACATTTCCTTGGCGAGCGCGTTGATTTCGTCCGTGCAGTCTTCTGTGGGTCCGGTGCACGTGTCGGCGCCCGGCAGCATGCCGGCGAGAAGGACCAGTCCGATCACCGGGGCGATCCGCCTCGAGAATGTCTTCGTTGTCATCGCGCGACCTCCTTTTGATATGGGTTACCCCGTTCGAGTTCATTATAGATCGACTCGCCACGAATGGCACGACAGAGATGCTTGCCGTGGCGATTTCGGCCTCGTCCGCCAGGGGATCGGTGGCCGGGATTCGGCGGCCACCGGCCCTGCGTTTTGGCGTACCCCAGGGTCGCGAATCCTTGCACCCGCTCCCCGACGTGCTATACATAATCAGGAACTCGAGTCACCGGCGACGGGTCCACATACACCGGCACGAGGCATTCCTCACAATGATCCACCCGCGCAATCCCGGAGTCGTGGTGCGTAGCGGGGCGGTGGCGGTCATCCTTGGCATCATCGCCTGGATCGCTCTCCGTTCGCCCGGCGTCGCCGTCCTGCTGCTTCTTGCACTGTTGGTCCTGGTGTTTTCCCGGCGCCGGAGCCTGACCATGGCGGACCTCGAGGTCCTTTGGGCCGAGAGCCTCGAGCCCATGTTGCTCCTGGATCATCGAGGCCGTCTGGCCGGGCATAACCGGGCGGCGTCGCGACTGCTGACCCTCGCCGACACGTCTGGGGAGCCGGTGGACGCGGCGGAGCGCCTGGTCGTCGAGGAAGCGCGTGGTGCCTGGCGAGAACGGTTCGATGCCGTGCTGTCGGGCCGGAAACGGAAGGGCGGGGAGGAGACTGCTGCCAGGGTGACCTTGAACCTCGAGGAGGGGGAGACGTTGCCCGCCCGGGTGGCCATGGTGCCGCTCGAGGTTGGTGGGGAACGGTGCGTCCTGGTGCACCTCCGGGATCTGCGCGCCGAGGCCAGGGTCGCCGAACTCGAGGAGACCCTGCGCAGCAGCACGCGGCAGTTGACGCAGAAAGAACTCGAGCTGCAAATCACCCAGGCGCGCAAGGCGGCCATTTTCAGTGCCTCGTTGGACTGTATCGTCGGGGTGGATGGCCAGTGGAAAGTGATCGAATGGAACCCGGCGACGGTATCGGCGTTCGGGTACACGGACGGGGAACTACCGGGGATGACGCTGCTGGATCTTGTCGGGCCGGACCGGGAGGCGGAGCGGTGTCCGAACGGGGCCGGCGGCGTGGTGGATGGTGGGGGCCGGGTCAGGGTCGGGGAGCGGTTCGAGACCTGTGCCCGCCGGCGAGATGGCTCGGTGTTTCCCGCCGAGGTGTCGGTGGTTCGGGTCGAGGCCGCTGGGCCGCCCCTGTTGACTGCATACATCGTGGACATCACCGAGCGCAAGAACGTCGAACGGATCAAGAACGAATTCATTTCCATCGTCAGCCACGAACTGAGGACGCCTCTCACGTCGATCCGCGGGTCGCTGGGACTGCTCGAGGGCGGTGTCGCCGGGCCGATCGAGGGGTCCGCGCGCGAACTGGTGCACATCGCGAGGAGCAACAGCGACCGGTTGATTCGCCTGATCAACGACATGCTGGACCTGGAGAAGATGCAGTCGGGCAAGGACGAGCTGCTGATCGAGCCGGTGGAACCGGGGGCGTTGGTCCGGTCGGCGATTGCCGCCGTGCAGGGCATGGCCGAGGAGTCCGGGGTGGTCATCGTCGAGGAGGTGGATTGTCACCGGACGGTGATGGGGGACAAGGACAGGCTCGTGCAGGTGGTCACCAATCTCCTCTCCAATGCCGTCAAGGCTTCGCCCAGGGGCGCGGAAGTCGGCGTGAGTGCAAGGGAAGGACCCGATGGCCGGCTCAGGGTGTCCGTCGAGGACCGTGGAGACGGGATCCCCGCGGACCAGTTGCCCTACCTGTTCGACCGGTTCAAGCGCATCGACAACCCCGCTTTCAGGCAGAAGCGGGGAACGGGGCTGGGTTTGGCCATCTCGAAGACCATCATGGCCCAACATCATGGTACCATCGAGGTGGAAGGCGGGACAGGCCGGGGAGCCAGGTTCACCATGATCATGCCGTTCGAGGGTCCGCAAGCGTAACACGGCACAAAAGCGGCCCCGGGAGGCGCATGCGATGGGAAAAGTCGATCTTGCCATCCGGAACGGCCGGCCGGTGACAGGCGCCGGGGTGGGGGAGCCGGCCGACATCGGCATCGAGGGGGAGCGGGTGGCGTGTATCGGGATCGTGCCCGCGGCTCGAGACGAAATCGACGCCCGCGGCAAGCTTGTTTTGCCAGGCTGCATCGATGCCCACGTCCACCTGAGCTACCCGCTCGCCGACGAGGGGGAGCCGGGATGGGTCGATGATTTCACCTCGGGCTCGGCGGCCGCGCTGGCAGGCGGGGTGACCACGGTGGGCAACATCTGCTTCCCGCTCCCGGGCGAGACCCCGCTGCAGACTCTTGAGCGCGAGGAGGCCCAAGCTCGAGAGATGGCCGTGGCCGACTACCTCCTCCACCCGGTGCTTTCTCGCCCCACGCCGGAGGTGCTGGCCGACATTCCAACCCTCGCCCGCTACGGGTGCCGCTCGATCAAGCTCTTCACGGTGTTCCCATGGTTCGACCAAGAGGTTCGCGGGATCCTCGAGGCGGTTCACCTCGCCGGCGCGTCCGGGCTCCTGACACTGGTGCATTGCGAGGATCGGCCGCTCATCGCGTTCGCCACTGCCCAACTGGTCGCCGAAGGCAAGACCGGCCTCCAGTACTACCCGGTGAGTCGTCCCGTCGTGTCCGAGGTGGTGGCGACCCAGCGGGTGGTGGCCCTGGCCGAGGTGGCCGGCGCGCCTGTCCATGTCGTCCACCTTTCGAGCCGCCGGGCGCTCGAGGTCTGCCGCGACGCCCGCCGCCGGGGCGTGCCGGTCCACGTGGAGACCCGCCCGATGTACCTCCACTTCACCGAGGATCGTTTCTCGGGCCCCGACCCAGGGCGCTTCGTCGGACAGCCACCCCTGCGCACGGCGTCGGACCTGGACGCCCTCTGGGAGGGGATCGCGCAGGGCGACATCGATACCGTGGCCACGGACCACGCCCCCTGGCTCCTCGCCGACAAGATCGATCCCGCGCACACGATCGAGGCGGTGCGTCCCGGTGTGGCCGACCTCGAGACCCTGCTTCCCGTGCTCTATTCCGAGGGGGTGCGCTCCGGCCGGATCTCCCTCGAGCGGCTCGTGCAGGTCTTGTCCACCAACGCCGCGCGGCTGCTAGGCCTGTTCCCGCGCAAGGGCACGATCCGGGTTGGAAGCGATGCGGACCTGGTGGTGTTCGACCCGGAGTGCTCCCGTGTCGTGGACGGTGCGTGCATGCACTCGAGGGCGGACTACTCGGTGTACGACGGCTGGGAGGTCACGGGGTGGCCGGATGTCACCGTCCGGCGGGGAGCCGTTGTGTACCGGGACGGGCAGGTCATGGGTCGTCCCGGAACGGGCCGCCGGGCCGCTGCTGTGCAGAAGGGGTGAAGAGGCAGGCTGGAAGCCTGCGCCACGAGCCTGTCCTGATCTCACATCGGCCGTCTTGCAGGAAGCGCTTGCATCAAGGGCGGGCCCGCGCAAGAATGGGTGCGGCGGGTGCGCCTCGAGGGCGAGACCGCTCTCGACAGCAGTGAAGGAGGGCAACGTGCAGAGCATGATTGAGCGAACTACCCGGGCGGTCGTGGCGATACTCGTCGCTTCCGCCACACTGCCCGTGTTGGCGGGGAGCGCCGAGCCGGCGAGCAAGGTGTTTCTCAACGGCGTGCCGACCCCGGTCTACTTCAACGACGGGGACAGTTTTCGCGTCCTTGCCGGGCCGATGAAGGGGACCCGGGCGCGATTGGCCGGCTTCAACACGCTCGAGAGTTTCGGTCCCGTGCACCAGTGGGGGGACTGGACGGCTCGTGAACTATACTATCTTGCCAAGGCCGCCACCTGGAACGCGCGCCAAGGCGTGTGGCATTGCACGTCCGATCTCGATCGCGACGTGTACGGGCGCATTCTCTGGGACTGTCCGGACCTCGTGGTCGACCAGGTGGGCAAGGGGCTCGCACACGTGATGATCGTGGGCAAGCCGTCCGCCCCCCCGGAGTACCTCGAGGCGCAGCGGCAAGCCATCGAGGCCCGGCGCGGCATCTGGGCCAAGGGGGTTCCTCCCTATATCCTGACCTCGACCCACTCCGCGTCCGAGCAGTGGGGCAAGGGCAAGAGACCGTACAACCGGCTGGTATCGACCGCGGACGGCCTGTCGTTGAAGTGGCTGCACGACGACGTGTACGAGTCCTGCCAGAACGTCTGTTTCACCGACGTGCACATCGACCCGGACCGACTTGACGCATTCGTCGCCCGCATGCGGGAGGCCGAGGGTATCGCGGAGATTGCCGGCGAATACACCGACGACCAGCTCGCGCTCATCGTCCTCAACTACGTCAGGTTCGGGTCTCCCGGCGAACTCATCGACAGTGGCCACGAAAAACCGCTGGCGGCCTTTCTCGAGGCCGCGCTGGCCGAATCCGCTCTTGGCGATATCGAACGTTCCGACCCCGTGTGCATGGTGTACACGGATTTCAAGCAAAGATACGGATCCAGGAAGCTCCCTTGCCTGAAAATCGGGCATTGATCGCACGGCGCCGCACCACGCGAAACCGGACCCGCTGCCCGCCGGTCGCACCGGCTGGTCTGGCGGCTCCGCGACAGGTGGGTCGCCGAATCGACGAGCACCACGGAGAGGGATGGAGAATGGACAGCAGACGGGCTCGAGGATCGAAGCGGTGGTGGCGGGGACCCTGGCGAGGAGCCGGAGGCGTTCCTGGGTGGCCGCGCAAGAGAACGATGACGCCCGCCCTGCCAGGGAGAACGCCCCTGCTCCAAGCTATCTTCGCTCTTTTCGTTGCTCCTCTGTTCTGGCAATGTGGATTCGACCCCCCGGACGCACTCCCCCTGGGCTACGAGACCTATGACTACTATTGCAGCGACCACGTGGACAACGACGGCGACCACCTGATCGACTGCGAGGACCCGGACTGCATCTGGACCTCCAACCAGTGCGGGGAGATCATCCCTCCTTACCCCACGCACGAGGCCGAGAACACCATCGAACTGTGCCACGACCAGATCGACAACGACAACGACGGTCAGTTCGACTGCGGGGACGCCGATTGCCAGGCTATCGAGGAGAATTGCTGCGCGTTCGAAGTGGACGACGACCTCTGCTCGGACGGCATAGACAACGACGGCAACGGGTTCGCCGATTGCGAAGACTTCTCGTGCCGCAACGGGATGTTCGTCAGGGTGTGCGCCGAGAACACCGAGGCCCGCTGCTCCGACGGGATCGACAACGACGCCGACGGCGTCGCCGATTGTGCCGACGACGACTGCGGCGTCTTCGCCGCTTGCCAGGAGGCGGTCTGCGACGACGGGGCCGACAACGACGGGGACGGCAAGGTGGATTGCCAGGACAACGACTGTCTGCGCGAATCCTATTGTCACGAAGACGCCTGCGACGACGGCGAGGACAACGACGGCGACGGTCTGACCGATTGCGCCGACTTCGACTGCCTGGCCCAGGAGATCTGCCACGAGACGGAGTGCTTCGACGGCGAGGACAACGATGGCGACGGCACCACCGACTGCCTCGATATCGACTGCCAGGGCGAGGAGCGCTGCCACGAGGAGCCGTGCGACGATGGCAAGGACAACGACGGCGACGGTCTGACCGACTGCGCCGACGACGATTGCTCTGCCGACCAGGCCTGCCTCGAGTCCAACTGCGCAGACGGGATCGACGACGATGAGGACGGCTGGACCGACTGCGCCGATCCGGACTGCGCCTACGACGACGCCTGCACCGAACACGACTGCGCCGACGGACTGGACGACGACGGGGACGGCCTCATCGACTGCGATGACCCCGATTGCGCTGCCACCGAGACCTGCGCCGAACCCGAAGACACCCTCGAGAACTGCTCCGATGGGATCGACAACGACGGGGACGGCTACGTCGACTGCAACGACTACTCCTGCTCGCGCTCCACCGACCAGGAGATTGTCGCGTATTGCGAATCCCTCGTCGAGGACACCTATGAAACCTGCACCGACGGCATCGACAACGACGGCGACGGGTACATCGATTGCGGCGACTGGAGCTGCTACAAGAATGGCGAATCCCCGACTCCTGAAATCCAGGCCTATTGCGAAGGCCAACAGAGCGGCAGCGAGGACACCCTCGAGACCTGTTCCGATGGGATCGACAACGACAACAACGGGTATACCGATTGCAACGATTTCTCGTGCTCCCTCTCCACCGACCCGGATATCCTCGCCTACTGCGACGCACACGTGGAGGACACGCTCACCCGGTGCAGCGACGGCATCGACAACGACGCCGACGGCTACACCGACTGTGACGACTACTCCTGCTCCCAGTCGGACGACTGGATGGCGGTCGCCTACTGCGAGGCCATGACCGAGAACACTTTCGAGGAGTGCACCAACGAGACCGACGATGACGGCGACGGCTACATCGACTGCGCCGACTCCTCGTGCAGCTACTCCTCCGACCAGGGCGCCGCCGATTACTGCTCAAGCCTCGAGGAGAGCAGCTTCGAGGAGTGCACGGACGGAGAGGACAACGACCACAACGGCTACGTGGATTGCGCCGACTGGGGCTGCGCCTATTCCGACGACCTCGATGCCGCCGACTACTGCGCCGCCATGCTCGAGAACACCTTCGACAAGTGCAAGGACGGCATCGACAACGACGGAAACGGCTACACCGATTGTGAAGACTATTCCTGCAGCCAAGGCACGCTGGAGGCGCGTCACGCTTGCCAGGAGAGTATATCGGAGGCATGTGACATCGCCCTGGACGCCTGTTCCACCGATCCAGAAGGCAGCCTCTGCCTCGAGGCAGCGCCCCTGTGTACCGAAGACGTGGACACCCTTTGCTCGGACGGCGAGGACAACGACCAGGACGGATTCATCGATTGCGCCGACTGGGATTGCAGTTATCACCCCTTCGGCACCGTCTGCCCCGCGAAACGGCTCTGCGACTGACATCGAGCCCCTGGAGGACCAATGACAACCGCTCGAATCACTTGTGGGATACTCGTGCTGTTCGGAATCTCGATGGCAGCTCCCGGCAGGGCGTCCGCCGGCACGAGTGCGTTTGGCGACCACGCGGCGTACCGCGGGCACCCGCAACCGGTGCAGCACGCCCGGGATACGGGCCGGACCGTTTCGGACATCCTCGTCGCCCAATCCACCGGGGACAAGAGTGAACAGTGTACCGACCGCACCGACAACGACGGGGATGGCATGATCGACTGTGCCGACGCCGATTGCTTTGCAGACCCCGCGTGCGAACCCGGCAAGGGAGAAGAGACCACCGATTCGACCTGCAGCGACTGGGTCGACAACGACGGGGACGGCGTGTTCGATTGCGACGACGCCGATTGCTTCGGGCCGCTGGTGACCGTCTGCAAAGGGTCGTGGAAGGGGCCGCTCGCCGTCGGGGGCGGTGGCGGAGCACCTCCCGCAGGGGACACCGTGGCCGCGACCTCCGCATCGGATCAATCCGTTCTCCCCAAGCTCGAAGAAGGCCTCACCGTCGAGGACCTGATCGGAAGAGGGCGGGACAAGGACGGCGAGCGCAACGATGAACTCTGCTCCGACGGGATCGACAACGACAATGACGGCATGATCGACTGTGCCGACTACGGCTGCCGGTTCGACCCCGCCATCAGTATTTGCCGCGGCAACCCGGACCTCCGCTTCTCCGTCGTGGCGAGTCTCGGACAGATCTACGACATCACCGAGAACCTTTGGGACACTCGGCCCACCAAGCTGCAGGTCCGCGCCTTCGGTCCACTGCCTTACATCCAGGACTCCTTCTTCCTGTTGAGCTTCCGCACCGAAAAGACGGTGCGAAACACGTTCGCCATGTTCTCCATTCCCCTGGGAAAGGGCCACTTCGTCAACGTGAACACCGGCGGGGGCGGCCTGTCCTCCGCCCTCATCATCTCAGACGCCAAGCAACTCCTGCTCGACCCCGCCTACTACGTCTACAACGCTTTCGAGCAAGGCAACGGCGCAGCAGCGGAAGTCAGCGGCCCCCTGACCACGAACCGGACTTTGCTCTACAGGGTGTTCGCCGCGGGTGGCGCAGGCAGGTGGACCGGGAACATCGGCGGGCGCTACTTCAAGTACGACAACACGAACTATACCTACGCCTTCGGCGGACAGCTCGGGATCAATGCCATCGGGTACCACAACCGGTTCGACACCCCCTACCTGTTCACCCCCGTCCCCCTGACCCTGGCGTTCCTCGTCGGCGCCAAGTACGACCAGCGGGCCAATGAACGGTTCCCCGCCACCAATGTCTTCATGATCTTGCGGTGGCGGTGGCTCCATTTCGCCGTCGAGAACTACTCCCGCAGGGTCCTGGATTATGGATCATGGCAGACCGCCTACAACGCCCAAATCGGCATCCTGGCTGTCCCAAAACGGCTGCTCCTCGCCTGCGACTATGGGCAGTACATCGCGCTGCCGTTCGAGAACCCCCCGGACAGCTACAAGGACCTCGATGTCAAGCCGCTCAATGAAACCCAGTTCCGCGCGGCCATTCATTACTACTTCTGGAAGAACATCGCCCTGCTCTCCCTCCGGTACCAGGACCACGCCACCGAGGTCCAGACCGACGAAACCCTCGTCGGCGGAACGTCCGGAGCAGACGGCTCCACCGAGTACGAGCATGAGAGAGAGGTTCGACTCGAAGTGCAGTACCGTTTCTAGCCGTGCGCGTGACGACGTGTTGCGGCCGGAAGCCAGACCGTTCCTCCCTCGCGTGCGGCACCCCGGGGAATGGCGGCAACACGTGACGGGCGTGCTCAGCAAGAAGCGGCCCGCCACCGCGCTTTGCTCGTCACGGCAACGAATACTGCCGGGGACCTCCCATCGTGCGTGACTACCGTCGTGAACTGGCCAATGAACCGTGCTGGGACGCAAGGGCACAGCGCCTGTTCGATATCCACGGCGAGGTGCTCGACGACATCATTCTCCAAAACCGCGAGGAGCTGATCGCATTGTGCGGATTCATCGAAGCATACGACATTCGGTCCTACCTCGAGATTGGTACCTGGACAGGGCGCCTGGTGCGCACGCTGCACCGGCTGTTCCGGTTCGAAAAGGTGGCCGCCTGCGACGACGGCTACGCCCGCCGGTTCGGCCTCTCCATCACCCTCCCTCGAGAAGCGGCGTACCTCGAGGCCCCGTCCGGCTCGAGCGCATTCGAGTCCTGGCGGGCCGGCCTGGGGCACCTCGACCTGGTCTTGATCGACGCCAACCACGCCTACCACGCCGTCAAGCGGGACTTCGAAATCAATCGGCGCTATCCCCACCGGTTCCTCGCCTTCCACGATATCGCCGGGACTACGCCACAAACTCGAGGCGTTCGAAGGTTCTGGGCCGAACTGCACGAGGGCTCCCGGATCGAGATCGTGCATCCTCACAGGGAACTAGGGCTCGAAACCACCACGATGGGCATAGGCATCTGGTCACGCTCGAGTGGGACTCTCAGGCCCGGCCGTGTAGCGATCGTCCGAAAGTAGCCGGTGATCGGACTTGGCACGGTGTCCAGCAACTCGACAGGTTGGCATGCGGCCCGGCAGAGATAGGACGCCCGGGTCGGCAACGGGGCATTCCCTGCTGGAATCCCGGGGCAAAGTGTGGCAACGTAAGGCGGATATCCCAGGTGCCCTGCCGGTAATCCTTGGCGGAGGTCTGCTGATGTGTTCTTCTGTGGCGAGATGGCTGTGGGTGGTTCTCTTGGTCGTGCCCATCGGATTGGTGGCGACCGGGTGCCCGACCGGTGACGACGACGTGACGACGCCCGGCGGTGACGACGACATGACGACCCCGGCCGGTGACGACGACGTGACGACGCCCGGCGGTGACGACGACATGACGACGCCCGGCGGTGACGACGACGTGACGACGCCCGGCGGT
>JAJRTE010000302.1 GCA_024278455.1 Myxococcota bacterium | reverse complement strand
TAAGCCGGGACACCCGCCAAAACAAAGACGCAACGCGTCGTACATGAATGTGGGCAGGGATCCCGTTGCCCTTCGTTGCAACGGGAAGTTGAGCGAGCTCCCTGGTGGGTGCGGGGCAAAGCCCTGCCGGGGACCGGGACCGGAGGCCCCGGACGACTTTCGGGTAACGCACGGCGTGACCCGCCGAGCGATAGCGAGGCGTTGGCACTTGCGGTTCCACAGTCCTGGAATTGTCCCGCGTTGCGTGGATGCCCGCCGAAACGGTGGCACCGGCATCTTGCCGGTGTAGCGCCCTCCGGGCTGCACGGAGCCGAGAAGGAGGCCCGCCCCAGCGGTGATGTTGTCAACCGGATCTGATAGGTCCCGGCCCGCACGCTACTATTCCCGGACGACCGCCGGGTCACGCGAGGCGTTGCCCGGACGATTGGCATTGCCACAATCCTCGAAATGTCCCGCCTTACGCGGATGGCCTCCCGCCAGAAGTGGAGACCTCCTTTGCCTCTGGGAAGTGATCGCTTCACTTCGCCTGATGACAATAAACGATCGCTTCGGTTCAGTCCACGGGATGCAGCGATCGCTTCACTTCGCCTGATGACAATAAACGATCGCTTCGGTCCATTTCCTACGCCAGCGGGCTCCTGCACGCCGCCTCCTGTCACGCGGCCCAGAGCACTGCCGGTGGGTCGGCTACGAGGGCGAGGTGCTAGACAAGAAGGCGCTCGTCCTCCAGCTACGGAAGAACCACTGCCGTGGCGGATTCTTCCTCAACGTTAGTCGGCCCGCGGTCTTCGGCTCTCGGTCGGATTCATTCCGAAACCGCTTTGCTGGGCCGCCGGAAGGAAGCGTGTATGCCGACAGCCGAGCGCTCTACGATCTAGTCCGATCATGTCCTCCCTTGAGCGTGCAGGCCTGATTGTGTTAGCTTCGGCTCGCCCAAAATGGCCGCAGTGTGTCTTGACCGGGGTGCCTCCGTGCCTGCTGGACGCGCACAAGATCGGGCGGCTGTGGAAATTCAAGCTCGCCGAGGTCGATGAGTGGGTTCGCTCGGGCGGAGCAACCGAGGGCGAGACGAGCAACGACAAGACCGATTGAGGCGAGAAGAAGAACACGCATGTCCTACCTGGAAGGCCACCGTCAGCGACTCCGAGACCGCTTCAATGGAAGCGGCCTCGGTGCGTTCGAGGAGCATGAAGTCCTCGAACTGCTGCTGACCTACGCCGTCCCCCGGAAAGACGTGAAGCCGATCGCTCACGCGCTCTTGGAGCGCTTCGGCTCTCTCTCCAACACCCTTGATGCGAAGGCGGCTGATCTGGTCACCGTCGATGGCGTCGGCGAGTCCGCCGCGACCTTGCTCCATGCGATGCCGGCCCTCACGCGTCGCTACCTTCGCGACCGCTGGGGCCACCGGCCGCGGATGAACACGCAGCAGGACCTCGCCCGGTTTGCCGTCGATGAGCTCGCCACGGCCAACAACGAGGTCTTCCTACTCATCGTGCTCACCCACGAGAACCACGTGCTCCGCTCCATCCCCCTTCACGAGGGCACCATCACCAGCGCCCCGGTCTACCCCCGCCTGGTCGTCGAAGCGGCCCTGCGGCACCACGCGGCGAAGGTCGTCTTCGCCCATAATCATCCGGGCGGGACGGCACAGCCCTCGAGCGAGGACGTTGAGGTCACCAACACCCTCTGCGGCGTGTTCAACGCCCTCGGGATCCCTGTTATCGACCACATCATCGTGGCCGGGCCCCGCACGTTCAGCATGGCCGAAGCCGGCTTACTCGCTCGCAACGATGTCGCCGGGGCTGTGCAATGACGGTGACCATCGAGAAGAACATGGTCGTCGAGGGCCCCCTGTGGCCCGAGCCGGTTCGGGTGCTCACCGTCGAGCACTTCGGAACCATGCTTCAAGTCGATGCCGTCGGTACACGATCTCGGCAGTTCTACCCGGGCATTATCGTGACGGCGCGGCAGGTGGGCACGCTCAAGATCGTTTCTAGTGCCCGCGGAATGGACTTCTCCGGCGACCCCGAAGCCATCCACCTGGCCATCGAGGCGTTGCGCATCCGACTGGCCTACGAGTACGACCCGCACTTTGCGGTCAACGCATCGACCATCACGCCGCTTCCACACCAGCTCGATGCGGTCTACCGCTACATGCTGAAGTCACCGCTGGTGCGCTTCCTCCTCGCAGACGACCCCGGGGCCGGCAAGACCATCATGGCGGGTTTGCTCCTCAAGGAACTCCGCTTTCGCGGGCTCGCTGATCGCGTGCTCGTGGTCGTCCCTCCCCTCGTCTCACGCCAGTGGCAGGAGGAGCTCGCCGAGAAGTTCTCGGAGGAATACACGATCATCGACAACGGAGTCCTCAAGGCGAACGTCGGGCGGAACCCGTGGACCGAGAACGACCGCTGCATCACCTCGGTCTACTGGGCCGCGCGTGACAACGTGCTCGAGACTCTGCGCGAGGCTGACTGGGACCTCGTCATCGTGGATGAAGCCCACAAAATGGCGGCCTACCGCAGCGGGGTCCGATCACAGAAGACGCGGAAGACGCGCCTCTATCGGCTGGGCGAAGAACTTTCGGTCCGCACCAGGCACCTGCTCCTGCTGACCGCGACCCCCCACAAAGGTGACCCGGAGAACTTCCGCCTGCTCCTCGAACTGCTCGACAAGGACCTCTTTGCGGACCGCACCATCCTAGAAGAGGCGATGTCCAGCCAGGACAACCCCATCATTCTCCGCCGGCTCAAAGAGGAGATGTGCCGCTTCGACGGCTCGCCGCTGTTTCCCCCACGCACGGTCAAGACAGTGACCTTCGACCTCAGCCGAGCGGAACGCGACCTCTACGACGAGGTCACGGAGTACGTCTCCGAGCATTTCAACAAGGCGATGCAGAAGGAGAAGCGAAACGTCGGGTTCGCGATGACCATCCTCCAGCGCCGCCTGACCTCGAGCCTCGCCGCCATCACGGCCTCATTGGAGCGGCGCCGCGACCGCCTCCAGGACCTCCTGGATCAGGTCCGGGTGCTCGTCGCTGCCAAGGCCCGCCGGACGCTCCAGTCCCAGGCCGGTGGCGACGGGGACCTTGATGATCTTCTGGGCGGCGTTGACGTCGATCACATCGATGACCTCTCTGAGACTTCCCGCTGGGACGTCGAGGAATCGTTGGTCGAGCGCCTCACCAACGCCGAATCCATCGAGGAGCTCGAGGCAGAAGTGCTCGCGCTAGAGCGCCTCGTCCGCCGCGCGCGCACGGCACTGGGAAGCGGCATCGAGAACAAGTTCAACCAGCTTCTCGACGCCATCCTCCGCGACGAGGGGCTGGCCGCCCGCGGCGAGAAGCTGCTGATCTTCACCGAGGCCAAAGACACCCTCATCTTCCTGGTGCGGCGTCTTCGCGAGCAGGGCTTCACCGTGGCCACCATCGAGGGCTCACTCTCGATGCAGAAGCGCCTAGAGCAGCAACAGCTCTTCCGAGGCGACGCCCAAATCATGGTGGCGACCGAGGCCGGTGGCGAGTCCATCAACCTCCAGTTTTGCAACCAGATGGTCAACTATGACATCCCGTGGAACCCCAACCGCCTCGAGCAGCGCATGGGGCGGATCCACCGGATCGGCCAGCTCAACGAGGTGTTCATCTTCAACCTCGTCGCCTCCGACACCCGCGAAGGCGCCGTGCTCGCCGCGCTGCTGCGCAAAATGGAAGAGATGCGCCAGGGCCTGGGCTCGGACCGCGTCTTCGACCTCGTCGGTGACCTGCTCGAAGACCACGAGATCAGCCTCGCCGAGCTGATCATCGACTGCATTACGAACCGCCGGCGCATCGAGGACGCCGTGGCCAGCATCGAGCAGGCGGTGAGCCCAGAGCACCAGGCGTCGCTGGTGGCAGCTCGCGAGGAAGGGCTGGCGCGTCGCTTCGTCAACCTGCCCGAACTACGCAGCGACGCCGCCCGTTCGGTCGGTCAGGCGCTTCTACCTGTTCATCTGGAGCACTTCTTTACCCAGACGCTGGAAAGAAAGCGTGGTCGCTGGGAGCGTCGAGCCGACGGGAAGATCCGCGTGGAGCGGGTTCCCGTGGCGCTGCGTCACGACCAGGAGATCGCATTTCGACGGCGCTACGGGACCGTGGGACGCAGCTACTTGTCCCTCACCTTCGACAAGTCCGAAGTGGGCGAGGACGGCCGGACCGAGCTGCTCGGACCGGGACATCCTCTCTTCGAGTCGGTGCTCCAGGCCGCTGAGTCCGAGTTCATCGATGCGCTGGCCCGTGGGGCCGTGTTCTACGACGTGGCCGCGACCCAACCGGAGCGCCTCTGGTTCTTCCGGGCGGCCGTGGGTGACGGCACCGGTCGTGTTCTGTCACAACGCCTCTTCGCCGTGCGGGAGTCCACAGTCGATGGGGCACCACACTTTGTCGCCTCGCACCCCATGCGGCTACACGACCTCCGGCCCGAGACGCAGGGCACGCCCTCGCCGGCCGCCAACGCTCCCATCGACTTCGACGCCCAGAAGCACGCCGCCACGATGTTCTGCTTGGAACATCTCGTTCCCACCTTTATCGACGAGGTCGGCGAGGGTCGTCTCAAGGAGCTGGCGCTCAAGGGACGCTACCTGGAGCGCTCGTTCCGCGTGGTGATCAGCCGGCACGCCGATAGGCTGCTGGAGATGGAATCAAAATCCCAAGCCGGCCAGGATATGGCGCTGCCCATCGGCCGCGAGCAGCGGCTGCTCGAAGAGGCGAAGCGTCGTCAGCGAGAGCGCTTGGCCGAGGTCCGGCTCGAGCAACAGCTCGTGCCCCGCGCGCCAGAATTTCTTGGGGTGGTTGCGATTCTACCGGATGCATCCGCCAACGTTGGGCAGGCCTGTACGCCCGACGCGCTGATGGCGAGAGTCG
Source organism: Myxococcota bacterium (assembly GCA_024278455.1). GTDB lineage: Bacteria > Myxococcota_A > UBA796 > JAJRTE01 > JAJRTE01 > JAJRTE01. Next base: position 401 of record JAJRTE010000302.1, on the reverse strand, counting down.
CGCAGATCGAGAAGGCCGCGGGCCGCGTGGTGGAAGACCTTCGCGGTGCCGAGCTCGGTTTCGACGCCATCGCCCAAAGCGAAGACGGACAAGACGTGCGCTTTGTGCTCGCGCGCCGCATCGATGGGGAGGGCCGGATCTGGCTCCGCGCCAGCGAGTGGGCCCAGGCCCAGCACCTTGGCGAGCAATGTGTGCTCTACGCGGCACAGGGGGATCGCGTGTTTACGCTTACCGCAAAGGACGCCGAACTTGCCGCCACCGTCCACAGCGACCACCGAAGAGTTTCCATCCGTTTGGCCGGGCTTCAGCTCCCGCTGGCGGCACAACGCGATGCGAGGAGTGAAGGATGAGCGATCGGCGTTTGATTGAAGATAGCCTGCCGTTGGCGGAGATCAGCCAGT
>JAJRTE010000301.1 GCA_024278455.1 Myxococcota bacterium | reverse complement strand
GTGTCACGCCGTGCGCCCACGTCGGGGCGGCCGCCCGTGTTACGCCGTGCGGTGTGGCGTGCGTCCACGGCGGTGACGTCGTCCGTGTTACGCCGTCCGTGTTACGCCGTGCGCCCACGTCGGGGCGGCCGCCCGTGTTACGTCGGTGCGTCGGGGCGGGTTTGAAACCCGCCCCCACGGGTGCCGGCGGTGACGTCGCGTCGGGGTTACGCCGTGCGCCCACGTCGGGGCGGCCGACCGGGTGACGTCGTCCGTGTTACGCCGTGCGTCCACGTCGGGGCGGTCGCCCGTGTTACGTCGGGGCGTAGGGGCAGGTTTGAAACCTTGAAATTCCCGACCAGCCGCGCTACACTGACAACGCCATGTCACCGGTTCGGACCCGAGGATGACATGGCGCCGATGGCAGCCACGACCGCTGCGGAGCACTCGCCGCGACCTGGTCCACCCGAAACGAAGCGAGATGCTGGATGATCTGTCCCGAATGTCGCCGGACGTACGACGACACGAAGCGATTCTGCCCGGAGGACGGGACCCGCCTGGTACCATCCGACGGCGGCGAGATCGACGATGAGGCCGACATGGTCACCATGGTGGGTGACGAGGTCCGGATACCATCGCGTGAAGGGGGTGCGCCGGAAGAGACGACCGTCAGGGTGGTCGTGCACTACCGAACGCCGGAGCCCGGAGACCGTATCGGAGACTACCAGGTCGTGTCTCAAATCGGTGCGGGAGGGATGGCCGATGTCTTCCACGCGGTCCATGTCTTCACCGGCAAGCCGGTCGCTATCAAGCTGCTGAATCCCCGGGTTCCCGCGCAAGCGGAGGCGGTCGGACGGTTCGTCCAGGAAGCTCGAGCCGTGCAGATGATCGGTCACCGGAACATTATCGACATCATCGATTTCGATCAGCTTCCCGACGGGCGGCACTATTTCGTGCTCGAATACCTGGACGGGATGAACCTGCAGCAGTACCTGGAGCAGGAGGGGCCGGTAACGCTGGAGCGGACCATACAGGTCCTCAAGGCCGTCGCCAGTGCGCTCGATGCAGCCCATGCTCGAGGTATCATTCACCGCGACCTCAAGCCGGAGAACATCTTCCTCGAGCGCCCGGATCGGCCCGAGCACATGCTGGTGAAGCTCCTGGATTTCGGTGCCGCCACCCTGGTGGAGACGGAACGCAGGACTTCGGATAGCGAGTGGCTCAAGACCCAGGATGGCGTGACGCTGGGCACGCCCGACTACATGTCCCCGGAACAGTGCCAGGAAGAGGAGGTTGACCAGCGGACCGACGTCTATTCCCTGGGGGTAGTGGCCTACCAGATGCTGGTGGGACAGTTGCCCTTCGGAACGGGCGAACCCTACGAAGTGATGCGCCGCCGCCTGCTCGGCAACCCGGTCCCCCCCTCGACCGCCGCCCCCCACCTGTCCCCCTTGCTCGACGCTCCCCTGCTCCGGGCATTGCAGGATGACCCGAACAAGCGCTTCGAGTCCGCCGGAGCGCTGGTGGCAGCTCTCGAGGAGGTTCTGTCGCGAGGCGAGCCACGGGGAGACGCTCCGCCGGCCCCTTCGGCTTCGGCGAAACCGGATGACAGGGCACCCGGGGAAGCCAAGAAGAGCAAGCCCGCCGGATCGCCGGCCACCGCGGCAGAACGCGCCGGCCACGTATCTTCGACCACGGACGCGGGTCCTGCCGACGTCGCCTCGGCCACCCCGCCCGCGTCAGGGGACGAGCGACACGGCGAGGGCCAGAAGGCTCGAGGTATCAAGAAGTGGCTCAAGTCCCTGATGAAGTAGACGCCTGGGCTATGGCCGGACTGCCTCCCGCTGGCCAAGCTGCATCCCCCAGTTCTCGACCACCGACGCGAGCTGGTCAATCAGGGTCTCTTGCGGAATGTCATCGACATTACGTGGGGGATCCAGGGCCATGATACACCGTTCCGGCACCGCCGTGGGACGTTTTTCCTCTCCCGACGACGCACGGCACGGGGCGCGGAGGGGTCCGGTTTCGCTCCCACGTGACGGCTGGCGTTGGGGGGCGCGACGAGGGGATCGCATCCTCCCCCGCCGCGATCCTGCCTGCGCGCCTTGGCGAGGAATCGGGGCCGGAGGGAACCTTGTGGGAGGGGAAACGGCGTGGTACGATTCCGCCGACACTTCCCGCCGTGGCCACAGGCCGGCGGAACGCCCCTTCGAGCGAGAACGACGATGATCGACCGTGTCCGGTTCCTGGGAGAAGCGAGCGAACTGCTGCTCTTCCTGGGACTCCTCCACTTTCTGTACGTCGGCGGCCTCACGTCGCTCGGTTTCTTCGGATTCGGTCCATTCTATCCCGGCCACAGGCAGGTTCCGCTCTTTGCGCTCTACTACGCCGTCTTCCTGGCGACCACCCTGGCTCCCGGCCGGTTTCGCGAGACCATCCTTCTCGCCGGGGGCCTGGCCGGGGGACTCGTCGCCTACCCGGAGCTGATGTTGGGCCTGATCATCCTGGTCAGCGTGGTCTACCTGGTCGTGCACCATCTCGGGCGCCGGGCCTGGATCAAGCTCCTCTCCCTCGCCGGCCTGCATGTCTGTCTCGGCCTGTGGTCCGCGTGCTCGCCCTACGGACAACGCCTGTCGCTGGTCTTCGTCGCCCTGACCTTCTTCCGTACCCTGCTCTATCTCCATGCCATGGCCGTCAAGGGGTTTCCTCGAGGCAATATCGCCGACTACGTCCGGTTCCAGCTCCCAATCGCCTCGTTCATCATTCATCCCTACCTCGGCGTGATTCCCCCGTTCGGAGAACGCAAAGACAAACGCCCGCTCGAGGACCTGGTCGCGGACGGGCGCCGCCTGATACGCGCCGGACTGCTCGCGTTGTTGGCTGCTCGGCTCGCCGGGAAGGCGGCCGCCATGCTCTTCCCCGGGGAGGTACTGGAGGGTGCCGGGATGCCCGCCACGCTGCTCGTGTGGCACTGGCGGGCCATGCTCCGTCTTCTCGTGGTCCTGCTGGATACCAGTGCCTGCGCGGGATTCCTCGGCGGCCTGATGCTGATGCTGGGGTGGGACATCAAGCCTGCCATGAACCGCCCGTGGCGCTCGGAGAGCCTGTTCGAGTACTGGAATCGCTTCATTATCCATTTCAAGGACTTCCAGGTCACCTTCTTCTACTATCCAACCGTGCTGGCACTCCGGCGCCACCGACGCGAAGTCGCCATCGTCGTGGCCGTCGCCATGACGTTCCTCGTGGGCAACAACGTGGTACACATCCTGGGCAGATACCTCTATTCCGCGGAGCGGCACACCTTGTTGCTTCACGGCGTGAGAGCCAACTTGGCGTTGACAGCCGTGATGGCTCTCGCGTTCTTGTGGGAAGAATACAAGCAGCGTTGCAGGCGAGAAGGACGTCGTGTCCCGTTCGGCTCCAGGCGTTGGCCGGTGCGCGCGGTCAAGATCTACCTGACGCTTACCGTGGTGAGCTGGATTTGGCACCTGTGACCTGGCAGACCGCTCTCCCCGGACGGCGAAGTCACGATGGGTCATCATCGCCCGCACGCCGCCGGCTGGGCCGGCAGGTCGAGGCGAGATTTCGCTCAGGTCCCGAACGGCGCATACCAGTGCAGCTTGACCTTGACATCCACCACGCCGGGGACGGATTTCGCCACACTGGCCACGCGCTCCCTGAACCGGGGGTCCTCGAAGCCCGAAGCCTTCACCGTCACGAACACCTCCCCGTCCTGGGATGTCACGTCGATATCCGGGTAGTCCGTGATCAGGGTCGCCTTGACCGCCGCGGACAGGGCCGCGTCCTCGATGGCGCGTCGAGATTCTTCCGTCGCCTGAAGACATTCGAGCTGGACCGTGTGGCAGATGATGTCCACGGCGTCGTCGACCGAGATCTTGTTGACATGAAGAACCAGGTCATACAACCGCGGGTCCGCGGGGTCGATTCCGTAAAGCTGCTGGCTCCACCTGCTCCTTTCCTTGTCTATCCGGTTGATGAAACGGATGGCGGCCTTCCTCGACACCCCATCTCGCTCCATGACGAGCTGGATACGGTCCTCCATGTCCGCAATGACGCGCACGTTGAGAGCGTGGCCCACATCGCGGACGAAGAACTGGCCGGCCAGCCCATGGTAGACCACGTTGTCCTTCTTCAGGTGGGACAGCAGGGCGGCGCGGATGTACGCAATGAATCGCTCCTTGTCGTAGGACAGTCTGCCGAGAAGCGACGGCGCATCCTGGATCGCCTGGACCAGCTTCATTTCCTCCACGTTGAATTCCTTGGAGGCCTCCAGGAGCACGTCCCTGGCGACACATTCGTAGCCCATCTGGGCGGCGACCTTCTCCGCGACTTCCCGGCCCCGGCTGTAAGAGCCCCTGGATATCGTGATGATGGGCATGGCGCACCTCCTGTGTCATCGCTGCCTGGCAGGTGCGCGGCTGGCGTACCTGTCTGAATGCCCGCATGCGTTGGTTCCCCTACAACCTATCACGGTCCGCGCCGAGACGAAAGGGTTTGGTCGCGATGTGCCGCTCCGTGCCGGCTCCAGCGCCCACCGGAAAACCGCCACGCCCTCCAGCGGCCGCGCTGGTCCGGGGCGCGAACAGGTCAAGGCAAGACCGAAGAACCTCTCCTGCCATCCAGCACTTCCATCTTGCGCCGGTAGTCTCGATACGCAAAGCCAAAATAGTAGAGCGCGGGCACGACAAGGAACAGGGCGCAGGCACGGTACATTTCCGTGGTCGAGGTGAGGTCGGCTATCCAGCCGAAGACGACGGCGCCGGACCCGATGCCCACGTCGATCGCCGAGTAGAAGGTCGCGTTGGCCACACCGCGGCGCTCGGGCGGGACAAGGTTGATAACCATCGTTTGCAGGGTGAGCCACACGTTCGCGTTGCCTGCCCCCACCAGGGCGGAAGCGAGAAGCAGCCCCGGCAGCCCGCCCGGACTGGCAAGCAGCAGGAATCCGGGAAAGAGCAACAGGTAGCCCACCACCATGGACGGCAGGGGGCCGGCCCGATCGATGAGCCGGCCTGCCAAAAGACGCACCCCGCTCACCGCCAGTGCATAGGTGAGAAACACCGCGCCCGTGCCGTGCACTCCCGTGCGCTCGCAGTGCAGCGCGATGAATGCCAGGATCGCCCCGTACACACTGGTGGACAGCAGCATGACCACCCCCACGTGCGCGACTTGCCCGTCGTACAGGCTCCGCCAACGCAACTCCCGCTTGCGCCTCGGGACTCGAGGCACTCGAGTCAGCGTTGCCAGGACGAGCGCCAGTAGCGCAACAACCCCGGCCGCGCCAAACAGCCGAACAAAATCATCGCCATCGATAAGCTCGAGTCCCAGGAATGGGCCAAAGGCCATCGCCATCGGCATGGTGAGGCCGAAAAAGCCGATCCCTTCACCGCGGCGGCTTTCTGGAACCATGTCCGCCGTGATGGTGCCCCCGCCGCTGGTGGCGGTCCCCCAACTGAACCCGTGCAGGACTCGAAGCACGAGGAATATCGCCAGGGTGTCGGCCAGAACGTAAGACGTGTTCAACAACCCGAACGTGGCCAGCGCGAGCACGTACACCACGCGCCTCCCGGCGGCATCGAGGACGTAGCCGGCAAGCGGACGAACGGCTACCGAGGCCAGGGTGTAAACGCCGATGAGATAGCCCACCTCGCTGTCCTTGGCGCCGAGCTTCTCGACGGCGAAAACGGGCAGCGTGGGAACAAGAAAATAGAACGAGACCGCCATGCAGAAGTAGCCGATCCAGTGGAGAATGAAATCTCGAGTCCATATCCGTGGGGCGTTCCGGGACATGTTCCCCCTGCTCCCTCGTATCGGTCCTGCCTTGCTGGCGTTGGTCGTCCATGAGGATCTGCCCGCCGAGCGGCGGCGCGTCGAGCGGTACATTATGCATCGAGTCTACCGGTAAACCACCACCTGCCAACCCCCGGCAGGTATTCCGCTCGATGGAGGGGGGGGAACGGGGCTGCTTCCACGGCGTGAATCCCCGGTGGGACGAGTCCGCCCGCCGGCACGGGGGCCGGCCAGGAACCCTCCCGCACCGCCGGAAGCCTCGAGAACGGAGAGCAACCTACGGCTGGGTCAGGACAGATATCGAACGAACCTGGTGGCCGATGGCCTGGCCGCCTTCGCCGTAGCCGGGATCCACCGTGCCCGCGCGCCAGCGATCAAGCTGGTAGGTGACCTCGCAGCTCTACCCGCTCCCCTCGTCGATCGGCACGAGCGAGTCCGCTTCGATGGTGACGATCCCGGGATCCCCGCTGATGTCCCTGCCGTAGGTGAGCACGCAGGAACCGGTCGCTGTCAGCCGCATGTTGTCCGGGCTGCTCGCCGGCGACCAGGTGAGCGTGATGTCGGAAGACCGTTGAAACGGACCTTGTACCGGGTCGATATCGAACGGATCCGGGAGTGTCATACTCGAGTTCGGAGCGCCCTCGTCGACCGAGCGGTTGAAGCTGACCGTGAAGACATCACCACCATCCGCGGTGGCGAACCCGGCAACATACTCGTGGTAGTCTCCGATGGTCTGCTCGACCATGACCTGGGTCTCGTCGCCCACCGACGCGATCAATTCGTCGGTCCCCGTAAGCTCGACATAGGTGTTGGAACCCGACCCACCCACCTTGAGCTTGGCTGTGACGGTGCTGGTCCCATGGTCGCTCCCCTCCACGCTCAAGTCCGCGTAGATGCCCGATGTCAGCACGTCTTCCGATGCCACATCCGCGCATGCGGCCGCGGTGAGAAACACCGCCGTGACAAGAAACAGTCGTCTCATGATACCTCCCACTGGAAAGGGCGCCGTCGCCCGTCCGATCGCGTAGACGATCGACCGCAGACGTTTCTTCACACCTTCTGCGATTCCATTGCACGCACGGTGCCAGCCTGGCCACCGCGCCCGGGCCCCGCGGTGAACACGGTGAGAACCCAGCGAAAAGGCCGCGGATTCCCGGGGGAAAGGGCCGCCTTCACCCCGCCCTGGTCCCGGCATGGCACGGGAGCGCATGGCCTGCACCCGGACACGCATGTCAGGCGCCGGCACCGCGCACCGGCCCTCTTGTACCACGTGCGCCGGCCCGGGGGCGACAAAAAGCGTTCTCGTCGCCTGGGCCTGTGGCACAATGGCCTGGAGCGAAGCCTTGGTAGGGACAGGACGCCGGGTCGCATGCGCAGGATCGGCCGGTGGCCGCCCGCATGGCACCGTGGCATCCCTTGGTATGGACCCGGAATCGAGAGCGGCGCCAATGACCTCGATCGCGGTATTCGACAGGTGGCGAGTCAGTCTGCTGGGAGATGTCCACGGGTGCTGGTGGCGGGTCGAGAGGCTCCTACGGCGCGCCGGATGGATCGACCCCGCCGGACGCCTCACCCCGCCAAGAGGCACCCTGCTGCTCCAGGTGGGCGACCTGATCGACCGTGGCAAGGAGATGGCGCGCCAGGGGGCGATCGAGGGCGAGACGGGGCCGCCGTTGCCGGACCGCGTCCGGGCACTGGCCGCGGATGCCGCGCGGCGGGTTCCTGCGCCGGGCCGACTGGGCGGCAACCCGGTCTCGATCATGGCCGTCGCCACCGGGGACCTCCCGTGGCCGGAGGCCATGATCACCCATCAGCAGAAGCTCCTCGCCCACGCCTGCGACAGCGTCGCCACGCTGCGCCTGTTCATGCGCCTCGAGGCCGGCGCCGAAGCGCACGGATCTCGAGTCGTCTGCCTGGTCGGCAACCATGAAGCGGACCTTCTTCGAGGGAGATTCTGTCACGCACGGAGACAAAAGATCTATCTCCTCGCGTTGCTCGGCGCGAGCAGCGACGCCGTGGTCGCCCACGCCCGGCATGGGCTCCCGCCTCCCGAACTCGAGCGTCTTGGAATCCCCGAGCTGTCGTGGCTGCTCGATCGGCCTGTTCTGGCGGTGGGCAAAGGGCTGTTGGCGGTCCACGGCGGATCGGCCGGCAGCCTCCTCACCGCCCTGGACACCCTGGGCATCCGCGACCTTGAGGCGTTGGGCGGACTCCTCGATGAGGCCAGGCGGGCCGGGTACGACCATCCGTTGACGGAAGAGGGGACCTCGCTCCTTTCTCCCGGCCGGCCCGAGGACGACCCGTTCCAGCGACCGGTGCTTGTCCATCGGTTCCTCGAGCTGGCCGGCGCTTCGACGCTCGCTGTCGGCCATTCCCCGTTCCTCCATTTTCCTCGAGGCCAATGGGTGGACATCGATGACCCGGAGGCCCGGCGGTTGCTCGAGACCCCGGCTTTCCTCGGCTGTCACGGCGAGATCCTCAAGCTGGACACGGACATGAAGCGTGGTGGGCCGGCCTGGCTGGTATCCGCCGGACCGGATGACGGCACCTGGCGGGCCTTGCGCGAGGATGGCCACGAGCTGACGCTGCGACGTCCGGAAGGGGGCGCTCGAGGCGTCCTGTCGTTCATCCGTCGCGCCGAAACGCCGGGGAGAGGATCGCCGTGGCCACCGGAAGGTGTGGGCGGCGACGCGCTTGCGGAGGTGCATGGCGCGCTCGAGGCCTTGTGCGAGGAGGGCTTTCCGGACATCGCGGACCGGGTGCAACGCCTTCTCGCCACATTGCTCCACGCGGGCCTTGCCGACCTCTCCCCGTTCATCCACGGGCTGCGGTGGCGGGGGGAGGCGCTGGAAACATGGGCGGCGTGGCTCGAGTCGTGGACCGGCGAGGTGGAGGCCCGCGCACGGGAACTGGGCAAGGAACTCGAAGCGTCCCTTGCCCGGGGGACCTCCCGGGACCTCGTTTTCGTCAAGCCGGTCGATGTCTGCTTCGCCGGCGGGTATGGCCTGCACCTCCTGCCGGCCGTCGTGCGGGACGTGCTGCTGGCCCGACGGGAGCGGGAAGGGGGAGGCGCCGGGCCGGAACGCATCGCCACGGTGAGCTACATCTCTCGCAATGGCTCGCCCTTTCTCAGTGTCCACGTGTTTCATGGCGTGGATGGCCGTTCGCTCGAACGACGGGTGCCGGTTCGCGACTGGGATCAGGACATCGCCCATGTCGCCGCTCATGTCCGGCGCGTGATGGCCGATACCGCCCACACGGTTCGCGTTCCCCCACCGAGCCACACCACCGGGGCGGACGACCCGGCCACGCGGCAGCCGGCTCGGGCAGGCAAGCTGCGGGCCGGAAAGCCCGTCGATGACCCGGACGTGCGCCGCACCCTCGAGACATGGGCTCGAGCCGCCCGCGGACGCGGCGATGGACAGCGCGCGGAGCTTTTCCTGGCGCTCGATGGTGACGATCGTCCATTGCGCGGGCGGTACCTGGTCGAGCAGGGTGGAGGTCCAGCGATCCCCCTGCTCAGGCTTCCCGGCGACGTGTGGGTGCCGGCCAACACATCGTTCACCCATCCGGCTCGACGATATCCCGTCGTAGCGTCCGGACCCGGAGGACCGGTCGTGCTTGACCAGGACCACCCAACGTGGCTACTTCAATACCTGGAGGGCGACCCGGTGCTCCTCTGGTCGGCAGTGACCAGCGAGATGGCAGCCCGGTTGCAACAGGGCGCCGTGGATACCATCGGGCTCTCCGGACCTGGGCGGCCATTGTGGCAGCGCGGCCGGTTCCTGTTCCTTTCGCCCAACCCGGCCATTGGCGGCTACTTCTACAACAAGTCCATGTCGCTTCCGTTCGAGGTGCCCCGGGAGCGTCTCGAGTCGGCGGTGTCGGCGCGGCTTTTGACGGTCAATCTCTTTCTGGCGGACCGTGGTGAAGTGCTGGATTTCCAGGGCCGGTTCGGGGCGCCGGACATCGGTCTCGAGGTGGTCGCCGTGGGCGCCGGCGGCATTTCCTGGATACTCGACTACCTGGACCATCGGACAGGGGCTCCGGGGCGACGGCGGGAGCGGCCGGGTAGTGCTCCGGTGCCCGTCGGCAACGTGCGAAAACGGGGAGGAAGGACATGAGGTCGGCCTCGATCCTGGGTCTTGGCGCAAGTCTTTGGCTGGCCGCGGCGTCGGGCGCCGCGGACCTGCCGGCAGTCCGGCAGGTGGCCTCCCATGACGGAAGCGTGTATGCGTTCGTGGCTCGAGCCACCGATTTCGAGAGTGCCAGGGCGTTTTGCAAGCGGTTCGAGTGGCCGGGTACCGAACGAGACGGGTCTCCAGCGACCATTCGCGGGTTCGACATCCTTGGCGTGGGCTCGGTCGCGGAGCGCGATTGGGTGCACGGCCGCATCTACGGGAAGCCGGGCGGGCTCGACCAGTACACCTGGGCCGGCGTGTTGTCCTACCGTGGCGCACCCTCCTCGCCGAGCGGTCAGGAGATGGTCTTCGGTGTCTGGAACGATCCTCGAGGCCTCGTGCCATGGCCCCGGGATTGGAACGCCGCGTTCGTCTGCGAAGTCCGCTCGAGGTTGAAACCTTCGCCGGTCTCCCCGGGCGCCGCCGGTCGTTCCGGGGGTACCATTCGCGACGACATGTTGCTGTACCGGGGCCACCTCTACGTCTTTGCGGCTCGAGGCCGGACCTATCAGGAAGCCGTTGCGTGGTGCAACGGGCTGGAGAGACGGTTCGACGGTGCCGCTTATCCCTCGTTTCAATTGGTTCGACTTGACGATATCGAGGAACAGCGGAAGGTGCACGAACTGATCGGGAGAAACGGCGGAGCGTGGACCTGGGCAGGACGGGTCACCCACGACCGCGCCCCCGCGCTCGTCCCCGGGTACCAGTTGGTTTTCACCCAGTGGGACAGGGCGGACGTGTTGACGTTGCAGCCGGAGCAGAACAAGTACAGCGTGGTGTGCGAGAGCGTTGGCGGACACCCCGGTGGCTGATGGATGTCTGCATGGGCGATGAGCACCGGCGGCGCCGCGGTTCGGGGGAAGCAGGCAACCACCTACCGGATGAGGACAGATGAAGGAGAGGACGAAACAAGAGAAGAGGCCGGCGAGCGTCGTCTCGAGGTTGCACGAAGCCGACGTCTGCCGTGCGCAGGGCCGGCTGGAATCGGCGCTCGGGTTGTACCAGGCCATCCTCGAGGAGTTTCCCGGTCTGAGTTCCCAGATGGTGGCTTCAGTGCGCCGGAAGATGGAAGAGGTCACGCTCGAGATGGCGGACCAGGGCGATACCGCCGCGGGAGAAGAGCCCGAACCCCAGCCTGGAGAGGCTCCGGAAGCAGACGAGCGCTCGGCCATGGCCCAGTTCACCGAGCGCGCCGACGCCCTGTGCGACCTGGGCATGTTCGAAGAGGCCGCGGCCGAGTACGAAGAGGTCTTCTCGGCCGTGCAGCCCGACGAAGTCTCCCTGGTCAACTATGCACGTTGTCTCGTCCACGTGGAGCCACCGGAAAGGGTGAAGGCCCGTGTCGGCGCCGTGTTCTCCGGCTCGAGGATTACCGCCCGCCGAAAGGCCGACCTGCTGCTCGCCGTCGCCGGGCAGCTCGACGCCCATGGGCTTGAAGAGGAGGCCGCATCGTTCCGCGAGCACGCCGCCGCGCTGAGGGCTCGAGTCGCGGGCGGCTCCGAAGCGGGGCGTGACGATGGACACGCCGGGACGGGCAAGTTCGATCCCTCACGCTACGAATCACTGATTCGAGACGGCGTTCTGACCAGGCGTCAGCTCAGGGAAGCGGCCGACCTGGCGACCGCCCAGGGGTGCAGTCTCGAGTTCGCGTTGATCGAGCATTTCGATGTGGACAGGAAGGTCCTCGGAAAGGCCTTGTCGGCCTATCATGGCTGCCCGTTCAGGGGCTTCGATCCCGACGTTCCCGTCCCCTATGAACTGTTGCAAGATCTCAGGAAACAGTTCCTGCTCAACGACCACTGGGTACCCATCAAGTGGAGCAAGCAAGGTATCGAAGTGCTGGTGGACGACCCGGGAGACATCGGCAAGACCGACCACATCCAGGCACTCATCAAGTCCGGGAAAGTGGTGCTCAGCGTGGGGATTCGGGAGGACATCCGGCGCTACATCGAGATGTTCTTCGGCGAGCAGCAGATCGAGGAGGTGGCCGAGGAAGGTCCTTCCATCGACGAACTCATCCCCGATATCGAATTTCAGGAGGTCGAAGAATCCGAAGAGGCCTACGACGAGATCGACGAATCCGCCAACCAGATCGTGCGACTCGTCGACCAGTTGCTGGTGACCGCCTTCAGGGAGGGCGTCTCCGATATCCACATCGAGCCATCCATCGTGACCAGGCGCACACACGTCCGGTTCCGGCGCGACGGCGTGTGCCAGGAGTATCTCCAGATACCCAACAACATGGTCCGGGCCGTCGTGTCCAGGCTGAAGATCATGGCAGGACTCGATATCGCCGAACGACGCATGCCACAGGACGGCAAAATCCGGTTCCGGCGAAAGGGAATCCCCACGTTCGAACTCCGCATGGCAACCATTCCCACCGCCGGAGGCTTCGAGGATGTCGTCCTGCGCATCCTCGCCATGGCCGGGGCCATGAAACTCGAGGACATGGGGTTGAACGAGCGCAACCTGACACTCCTCAAGCAGGTGCTGGTGCAACCCTACGGCCTGGTGCTGGTCGTCGGACCGACCGGTTCCGGCAAGACCACCACGCTTCACGCCGCGCTCGGCCACATCAACAACCCGGGTATCAAGATCTGGACCGCGGAAGACCCCATCGAAATCACCCAGGCCGGACTGCGACAGGTGGAGGTGCAGCCCAAGATAGGTCTGGACTTCGCTCGAGTCATGCGGGCCTTCCTCCGGGCCGATCCGGACGTGATCATGATCGGAGAAATGCGCGACCTCGAGACCGCCTCCATCGCGATTGAGGCCTCGCTGACAGGCCATCTCGTGTTCTCGACCCTGCACACCAACAGCGCCCCCGAGACCGTCACCCGGTTGCTCGACATGGGGCTCAACCCGCTCAACTTTTCCGACGCACTCCTCGGCGTCCTGGCCCAGAGGCTCGTTCGCCGCCTGTGCACCGGTTGCCGCCGTGCCCATTCTCCGTCGGAAGAGGAACTCGAGGACTTGATCCTGAGTTATGGTCGCGAGGGGTTCGAAAAGCTCGGAATCGCCCTGGACGCCGATTTCAGACTGTTCGAGAGGCGCGGGTGCGATGTGTGCGCCGGGAGCGGCTATCGAGGCCGGATGGGCATCCACGAGTTCCTGCTCGGCACCCCACCGATCAAGCGCATGATCAAGAAGATCGCGCCCACCGACGAGATCTTCGCCCAGGCGGCGGAGGAGGGCATGACGACCCTGCGGCAGGACGGCATCGTGAAGGTCCTTCAGGGTCACACCGACATGAACGAAATCCGAAGGGTGTGCGTCAGTTGACCCCCGGCCCGCTCCATGCCCCCCCTCATACCTGCCACCCGCGGCCGCCCTTGTGGTTCTTGGAGCAATCAGCTATGATTTCAGTTGGTTGCCCCGGCCGGTCCCGGCAGCCGTTGTGCGGCAGGCGCCACGACGGCCCACTGGATCGGCCCGTGCCTCGCCAACGGCGGAGCCCAGACGGCCCGTTGGCCATACGCGGGAGGCCGCTTGCAGATCATCCGGGCATTCGTCATCTCTGTAGATGACTTCATCGGTCAGCAGGCTTTTGGCGGAGCCACCTGGGGACAGGTGCTCCTCGTCGCCTTCGCCATCGCCATGCTGTTGCTGGTTTGGGGCTTCCTCTCCACGTCGTCACGCAAGCCGGAGCCGGACACGCGAACCGTCGTGGCCTACTGCCTGTCATGCGGGTGGCGAGGTCGCACGAGCCGGCACCGGTTGGAATGTCCCCACTGTGGCGACGAACTCGAGATCGAATGATCGAATGATCGAATGGCCGAATGGCCGAATGGCGCTTCGAACGGCGGGAGGCCGCCAGGCCCGCGCCGTGACCCGCCTCGAGTCCCTCAGGCCGTGGCCGGAGCCGGCGCCAAGACGCCCCAGCAGGAGATCGACACCATGGAACGGGACACCAGCAGGAGGCCGACCGGTGTGGCCATTGCCGCTCACGCACGCGTCGGCAACCACGACCAATCGACCCCTTGACGCCTCCATTTCCCCGTGCGCCGGCACACCGAGGACCTGCAGCCCGCGGTCACACACCTGCCATCTCCGTATCTTGACAACCGGCAGCCCGAACCCCTCCCAACCGATCGATTCAGCCGTGCCACAGAGAAGGGTCGAAAAAAACCAACAAGAGGCTTGTCAGCTTGCCCGACAAATGAGAGAATGGCCCCCGTTCGGTCTCCCACCGACAGGAGACCGCGGTGATGTTTCCTCCCTCTCGACGCGAGGAGCCCATGCGACGATTGAACATCCTTCCGCAGGAGCTGCGCGACCCGGGCGCACCCGCACAGCCAGACCAGGCACCCAGCGCGCCCGAGCCCCCGACAGTTCCGGGTATCACCCCCCTGCTCCAGATGACGGTGGACCTCGAGGCCATCACGCCGATTGTGGGCGGCGGGGCCGAGACGCGGGTTCCGGACGCGGTGGAGCCGGTGCGCGTGCCGTCGATTCGAGGGGCGCTCCGTGACTGGTGGCGCGCGGTGGGTCCCGAGACCGCGGCAGGCGAGGTGTACGAGAACGAAAAGTCGTTGTGGGGAGGAGCCGGCGGTGACGAGGACGACGGTGGGGACACGGCAACCCACAGCGCCCGCGCGAGCCGGGTGCGGCTGAGCGTGGTCCGGGTGGACAATCGCGGGAAGGATCGCCCCGCCGGGCACTACGACGCGAAGAGGAACGGCCGGCTTTCCACCCTCCCGGACTGGCGATTCGGCCGCCAGAATAACGTCGGGTACGCCCTGTTTCCGCTCCAGAGGGATCAGGACGAACGGCGGGCCGCGGAACGGCGCAGCGGCGAATTGAACACGCCCGACGTCCGGGAAAAGCTCCGCTTCACCCTCCGGATCGAAGTGGTGAGCTACCCGGAAGACCGGGAAGAGGAGTCCGCCCGGCGCGAGGACGGCCCGCACCAGGCTTCGGCGAAGCCGGGGTCCGAGCGATGGCTGGTGGAGACCGCCATCCCCCGCCTGCTCGCCGCGCTCCGGGCCTGGATCCTGTTCGGCGGCCTGGGCGCCCGCACCACCCGCGGATTCGGATCGCTTCGCGCCCACACCCTCGACGTGGATAGGACGCGCACCCGTCCAGACGTGCTCGAGCGGATCGACCCGTGGCTGCGGGAGGCCTTGAGCGGGAAGCGGTTCCGCTATCCCGCCAGCAGGGCGGACCGGAGAGAGGTGCGCGCGTTCTTCGATTGGTCGGCCGGACTGCCGGGAATGGGTGCGTCCTCGAGAACGTCCGCATCGCCCGCATCGTCCGTCCGCCCCTGGCCGTCGCTCTCGGGCGCCACCCTGGTCCTCGGCCCGCCGAGCCGCTCGGACCCGGTTGGGGCCTTGCGCGCTATCCTGGGCCTGCTCTGGGAATTCCGGCAGGGACCGGGCACCGGCAGGAAGCGCCCCGCACACGGGAATCAGCCCGGACGAAGCTACTGGCCGGAGCCGGACGCCATGAAGACGGCCTGGGAAGCGAACACCGGGAACGATTGGAACCAGGACCTGGCCAGGAGCCGGGACAAGGGGCATCCCAAGGCGCAAGACACTCGCGCCGTTCCTCGAGCCGCGTTCGGGATGCCGCTCAACGTCTCGTTCCACTACCAGCACCGCTTCGACCAGGGAGCAGACGGGTCCATCGTGCCCCCGGATGGGAAGGGCGGGACCCTGGAACGGTTCCGCTCCCCGGTCCGGCTGGGCGTCCTCCCATGCTCGGACGGCGCCTACATCCCCTTTGCGCTCGTGCTGACCGTGGAACGACCTGACCCGGTGATCAAGCAGGGCAACAGGGCCGTCGGCGCCAAGCTGCTGGCTCCTGGCGGGGTGGCGGCGCAGCCGCCCATCCGCGGGCACCTGGCGCGGGCGGGAGGAGACGCCGTGCTGGCCTGGGTGCGGTACCTCGAGCAGCAGGGCTATCAGGCGGTTTCTTTGCTGGGCAAGGGGGGCAAACGATGACACAGCGCTTTGCGGTGGCCATGGCCCTGGGGCCGGTTGGCCGATTCATCGCCGGGGGGCGGCGCAGTCGAGACCTGTGGTACGCCTCGAGACTCCTGTCCGAGCTGACCCGCCAGGCAGCGCGTTTCGTGGCGAAACAGGAGGGAACCACCCTCGTCGTGCCTCTCGGGAAACGCCTGGTCCCGCGCTTCTTCCCGGACGTGGGAGAGGCGGAACGACCGGCCGGCAGGCAAGACGGCCCGCCACTTGAGGACTGGCAAGGTCCGGTGATCTCGAACAAGGTCCAGTTCCTCCTCGAGGCCGACGGTGGCGATGCGGTGCAGGCTGTCGTGCAGGAAGCCCAGGAAGCGGCCCGGGGATGGTTGACCGAACAGCTCCAGTCCCTGGCCCGATCGAAGTGGTTCGAGGTGCTGGACGCGGACGGGGACGGATACGCGCGGCAGGTGGAGGCGGTGCGCCACGGCGATTTCGTCGAATTCTATGCCGCCTGGAGCCCGGTCGACGGGGCGGACGAGACGGGGATCGAGGTGGCGTTCGGCCGTGCCCAGCGACTCCTGGCTGCCCGCAAGATGGCGCGGGTCTTTCCAGCGGCATCGTTCAGCCGGCCCGGCAAGCCCAAGTCCTCCCTGGACCCGGGTCGCGATTCCGTTCTATACGAACCGGATCCTGGCACGGCGTGGCGACGTCTCGCCAATGCGCGTATCCGGCGAATGGCTCGAGGGATCGGTCCCAACGAGCGCCTGGACGCCATCGACCTGCTGCGCCGTCGCGCGTGGTTCGTGCAATTCGGGGGGGGGAGAGGTTCCGGGGGCTCCAGCCACACGCAACGACCGCGCTGTCCTTTTCCCTCCCTGGCCCGGGTGGCGGCCGACGCCTGGCTCGAGGGGGCGGCCCGCGCCGCTCCCGCGCTGATACGAGAGGTCCTGGAAACGATCGGAGCATTGGAGGGGGCGGGCTCACGGGATGCCCTGTTCCTGTTCACCTCGCCGGTCCGGGACCCGGGCGATTCGACCCGGCACGGGCACCGGTCTGCACAGTTCGGCTACGATCCGAGTATCCTGTTCGACGGCGGGGTCGAAGCGGCGAAGCGGGAGATCGAACTCGCCGGAGCGCCCCGGTTTGGCGGCGTGCGGCCCCACGACCGGAAGGCGCTTCGCGATGCGTTGGACGGCTCCGAGCGGGACGACGCTGACCAGGCGCTGGAGGTGTTGGACAGGCTGTCCGCCCGGAACGGCCCTATCCCGTCGCTGCACCGGGCCCTCGGGGTCCCCTCTTCCTACTATGCCATGCTCTACGCGGACGGCGACGGGATCGGCGCCCTGCTCAAGCGTCTCGGCGAGCAGGACCTGGACAAGAAGCGGCGCATGATCCGGGCCATGGACGAGTTCGCGGACAATGCCTGGCAGGAAGTGGAGCGGCACCGGGGAGTGGCCTACTACGTCGGGGGCGACGAACTCGCGGTCTACCTGCCGGTGGACCGGGTTCTCGAGGCGGCGAGCGGACTCACGAAAGTGTTTCACGACGCGGTGAGCGGTGCCATCCAGGCCGGCCTCGATCTGCAAGACTCGGAAGTCCCCACCCTGTCCATCGGGGTGGTGATCGCGCATCGCAAGGATGACCTCCGGGCGGTCCGCCAGCAGGCCGAGGCGGCGCTCCAGGAGGCCAAGAAGCAGCGCCGGGCGGACAGCGCGCGTTGGTCCGAATCGACGTCGCGTGAAGGGTACCTGGCGATCCGCGAGGAACCGGCCGGGGGGCACACGCGGCACACCGTGGGTCCGACTTCCAAGACCGTCTACCGGCTTGCCTCGTGGACCGAGGCCTTGCAGGACCCGGTTCACGCCGTCCGGCCGTGGCTCGACGAAGAGGCCGGCACCTGGCGAACCGCGGCGCTCGAGTCGCCGGACCCGGTGCAGACGCGGGAACTCTCCCTGTCCCTGGCCCACGATCTCCTGCGGCTGCACCGTCGCTTCACCGGCGCCCATCGAGAAGAGGAGAAGGGTGACGAAGGAGAATCCAACCCGCCGGGCCTCGACCTGGCGCGGGCCATGCTCTCGATCAAGCTCCGGCGCAGTGGCTGGGAAGACCCGTCCCCCGCCCTGGCCGGACTATTCGGACGAGAAGCCATCGCGTCGTGGGGGGATGTCCGCCGAACGGCCCACGAGATCCTGATCGCGGCCCGGATCAACGAGGTGGCTGCCCAGCGGACGCCTCCGCGCAACCGCATGGACGCGGCCCGTACCGCCTCGAGACGAAGGAGGAGGCAATGAAGAAACTGTGGCGTATCACGCCTCGAGACCCGCTGGTCCTCGGCGACGGCCGGGGTGGGGTTCCCTACGTGGCGCGGCAGACCTGGCGTCTCCCCATCCCATCCACGACGGCGGGATTCGTCCGGGCCGGTTTCCTGGCGCACCTCCACCGGCCGAGCCGGGCCGATGCGGAAGCGGTCCTGCGGGGTGTCTCGGTGCGCGGTCCGTGGGTCATCGAGGAAACAGAAGAGGGAGACCAACGACACCATTTCTTCCCGCCCGCGGACGTCCTCGTGGACGACGACGGGGGCCCCGTGCAGGGGCGCGTGGCGCGACTGGGAGAGGGCGAAGGCGTGTCCTGGCCCGGTGGACTGCCCGTCCTCCCCGGCTGGGTGCGGTTGAGCGAGCGGGGCCCGGCCGCCGGCGCCTCGTCCCGAATCGTCAAACGGCACCCTGTCGAAGCCACGGTCTGGCCTCTCGAGCGGCTCGCGACCTTCGCCCTGGAGATGGCAAGCAAGACAGGGCTCGAGGACCCGGTTTTCCCCCTGGAGAGTCGTATCCACGTGTCCATCGAGCCGCGCACGCAGACGGCCGACCCGGGATTGCTCTACGCGACCACCGGGGTCCGTTTCCCGCACGGCTGGCACCTGGCGCTCGAGGTCCACACCGACCCGGCCGCGTTGGAATCCCTGGGCTCGCCGGAAGATGACTTGCCCCGGTTCATGGTGCTGGGCGGCGAATCCCGGCCCTCGATGGTGACCCGGCTCGAGGGCGGGCTTCCGGCGCTGGACGATGTCCGTGTCGAGGATACGTCCCTGGGCGACCGGCTCGAGGCCGCGGCGAAAGGGCCCAACGGGCTCGAGGCCGCGGGAATCCGGTTGCAGTTGCTCACGCATGCCGTCCTCGCGGGCACGGGAGGGAACGCGGATGCCGGCGGGCCGGCGGCGGTCTCGCAACCCGGGTCGCCGGGGTGGATTCCCCGGTGGCTGCAGGCTGGGGATGGCACCCTCCGCGGGCGGCACCCGGCCCTGGACACGGACGACACCCTGGGGGACGTCCAACTCGAACTGACCGCCCTGTGCATGCCCTCGGGATTCATCCCCATCAGCGGCTGGAATCTCCAGGCAGGGTCCAACGGGAGCATGACAGGGGCGCCCCGGGAAGTCCGCCGGCTCGTTCCAGCAGGCACCATCTACTACTTCACCGCACGCCGGGGCACGGAAACGCTCCAGGGCCGGGACCTGATTCCCATCTACAGGGCGCTGTGGATGGCGGACCTGGAACCAGCCCCGAACGACACCATCAGTATCGACGCCATGCGCGCCCACCCGGCTCGAGACGGCTTTGGCCTCGTGCTTCCGGGACTGTGGCGATGGGAATCTTCGGAAGGGAGGAATTGAGTCGATGGCGAACAAGAAACGGAAGGGTAGCAACAAGTCTTCGACCAACGCCAGCAACGGGCCGGCGCAGCCCACGCCGGCGGGGGGGACGAGCAAGTCTCCGCCCGCCGGAGCCGGGAAGAAGGCCGGCTTGAAACAGGATGTCCGGCTCTATTTCATCCACGCCCACAGTCCGGTCCACCTGGGGGTCGGCGAGGGGTTCGGGGACATCAACCTGCCCATTGCGCGGGAGGTGCACACGGGCTGCCCCTTCATCCCCGGATCGTCGGTCAAGGGGATCCTGCGCGACGCCGCTGAACAGGTGAACACGCCCAAGCGGAACCTCTACTCGGCCTTCGGGCCACCCAAGGAACATGCCGGAGATGCTCGAGGCGGTCTCGTCATCTCGGACGCGAGCCTGCTTTGCCTGCCGGTGCGAAGCCTGGTCGGGACCTTCGCCTGGGTGACCTGCCCGCTGGCGTTGCGGCGACTGGAACGGGATAGCAAGGAAGCTGGGTTCGCCCCGCCGATCGGCAGCCTGGCATCGGCGTCCTCCAATCCGAAGTGCGACGTGCCACCCGGGAGCGCACTGGTCCACCGCGGCAAGGACGGCACCCTCTTGTTCCTGGAAGAGGCGGCACTGCGCAAGGAGGACGGCGGCTGGACGGAAACCGGGGGGGCCGCGACCCTGGCCGATTGGATCGCCACTCGAGCATGGCCCGGCGACGAGGACCAGCAGGGCGTTTTCCAGGAGCGGTTCCTCGTCGTGCCCGACGACGTGTTCGGCTACCTCCACCGGTATGCCACCGAGGTCCGGAGCCGGGTCAAGATCGATCCCTCCCGGGGCACGGCCGCGGATTCGGGCCCTTGGAACGAGGAGTACCTGCCGGCCGAGTCCCTGTTGTTCGGCGTGGTCATCGGGCGCACCACCGTCTACGTGAACCGCGAACAGGAGAAGGCCGGCGAGACGGGGGGAACGAGCGAACAGGACGCCGGCGATGACACCGGCAGCGCGCCCCAGGTGGAACCGTGCAGCCCCAAGGACGTGGTGGCGACCCTCGAGTCGATACTGCAAGGTGATCCGCTTCTGCGGGTCGGCGGCAAGTCCACGGGAGGAAGCGGTCGGGTCCACATTCGGCTGGTCCAGTAGGGAGGGCGATCCATGACAACCACACAAGACAGCGCAAAAGCCCTCGAGACATTCCTCGCCGCCCGCCGGGAGAGCAGGCTGGTGGGGTTTCTCGAAGGAGACCGGGGGTTCCAGGCCAAAAAGTACAAGGACCTCGTGAGTCATCCCAGGGTCCAGAGCTTTCCGGGCATGCTGCGGCGTCACGGGCTGGTTCAAACCGGGCTGTTTCTCGAAAGCAAGGATAGCAAGGACCGCGCTCTGTGGGAACTTCTCAAGCAGGCTCTCCACGAATACACGGGCCGGGACGTGCCCCCCTTGAGAGAGCTGGTCGAGCAGCCTGTCGAACTGCTCTACTTCCAGGGCCAGGCGATCGAGACTGCCACCTGGATTCGGCTGGTCGCCCAGGCGCGGAAGGCGAAGAATGGCGCCGATCAATCGGCCGGCCAAGGGGACGCCTCTCCGGGCAGGGAAGAGGAGGGCGGCGCATGACGACCGGACCGCTCCACCTCGAGGACTGGACGGCAGCCATCGGGGACGAGGGAGGGAGGCTCCGCAAGCAAGCCATCCAGGACTGGTTCGAGAAACTGGAAACTGGGTTCTCGCCCCTTCCACACCACGCGGGACTGTGGCTGGACCGCTGCCTGATCCGGTTGAAGGAATCGGGGCAGGGCTCGGAGGGCAAGGGGGAGCAGATTGGCCGGGAGGCCTTGTTCAAGCTGGCGATCGCTTCCCTGCGGGTGGGGCCCGGCGCCCGTTCTCCGGCCGTGGCCTGGTATGCCAAGCGGCTCGAGCGGCACCGTGCGCGAGCCCAGTCCGGTACGCCGGGGTCGCGCCGGCTCGTTTTCACGGTCGAGGCGACGAGCCGGATCCTGCTCCACCCGGCCACGGGGTCCTCGGTCACCGAAGGGAGTCTCCTGCTGCACCACACCTACGGCGTGCCCTACCTGCCGGGCACCGCGATCAAGGGGGCATGCCGGTCCTTGGCGTCACGCCTCTGGGACGCCCGAACGGTCCGTGGCCTTTTCGGTTGCGTGGAGGCTGCCTCGGGCACCGAGAAGAATCCCGGGAATCGTGACGAGGAAGAGAGCCACGCGGGGCTGTTCGACTTCTGGGATGCCCTTTGGATTCCCGAACCCCCGGCCGGGGAACGGGAGTTTTCGCCGCTCGCCCTGGACGTGGTGACACCCCATCATGGGTCATACTACGTGGCCAAGAACGACGACCGGCCTCCACCCGCCGAGACCGACGACCCCGTGCCGGCTCGCCTCTTGAGCTACCGTCCCGGCACCCGGTTCCTGGTGGTGCTGGAATATGCCGACATCGAGGGTATCGAAGCTTGGGTGGGTCCTGTCAAACGGTGCCTGCTGGACGCCCTGGAACAATCTGGTGTCGGCGCCAAGACCGCGGCGGGCTACGGGCGACTGCGGGAAGTGGGCGCGCTCGAGGCGCTCCGCGCCGGCGCGGGGCAACGACGAGACCGGACGGTCGCGCGTGCGAAGGAATCCGGGGGGACCGAACCGGCTTTTCTCTCCTACCAGAAAAACAGCGGCACCCTCGTGGCCACGTTGAGCGAGGGCAAGGCGGAAGCCCTCGGGGAAGAAGGCCGGACGCTGTTCCGCGCCCTCCCCGAACAATATCGAAAGCGTCTCGAGCGCGGAAAGACGCTCCGGGTGAACGTGCGGTGGCGTCCCCTGGGGCGGGCGAAACGGCTGGAGGCGGTGGAGGTGGATTGATCTCGAATCGACCCCGCCTCGAGGGCCCGAAGCCCGCCGTTGATCTTGATTCGCACCCGCCTCGCGGGCCTTGCGATCGCCGCTGATCTTGGATGCCATGCCGCCTCGCGGGCCTTGCGATCGCCGCTGATCTCGAATCGAAGCCGCCTCGCGGGCCTTGCGATCGCCGCTGATCTCGAATCGAAGCCGCCTCGCGGGCCTTGCGATCGCCGCTGATCTTGGATGCCATGCCGCCTCGAGGGCCTTTCGGTTGCCGGTCAGCGGGTGTCGAAGCCGCCTCGAGGGCCTTTCGGTTGCCGGTCAGCGGGTGTCGAAGCCGCCAAGCGTTCCGGTCCGAGGCTCGGAAAGTGGGTGATAGCCGGGCGGAAGGAGGGGTTTGTCGAGCGCTTGCCGAACGCGAACTGGCCGCGTTCGAACGCCGGCCCCTGCCGCGGTAGGGCTGCAGCGCGCGGCGCCCCTCTCCTCCCCCCCGTC
>JAJRTE010000300.1 GCA_024278455.1 Myxococcota bacterium | reverse complement strand
TCGAGACGGCCGGGAGAAGCCAGATGCGCTTGCACGACATCGCCATCGACGTGCGAAATGACCTGGAACAGCGCGGGTTGCGCTTCACCCGCGTTCGCGACGCGGATACCGGGCTGTCGTTCGAATTGCCCCGTGGCTGGGTAGTAGAGCGCTCCACGGACGGGACCTGCCTGACCGCCACTCACGGGTCGCCGCCCGAGGGCGTCCTGGTCCTGGGGCGCCCGCGCGGCAGCCGGCGCGGTCAGGACCCCGTGCTCGACTTCCTGGAGCCCCACCTGGCCACGACCCCGGGCGAAACCCTGGAGGTCTCGGAGCCCCGTGCGCTGGAGACGGAAGAGACCGTCCACATTCTCGAGTTCGAAACCGCTCGAGGCGCAGAAAGGCGGTCCGGTCAGGCCATCTCCGTCGCGGTCCCCGGCGGGATGATCGTCGCGGCCTACGCGACCGGGAAGGCGCTCTACCACCCGGGTCTCGTGCGGAAGCTCCTCCTCTTGGTCCTGGACAGCGCGACTGCCAAACCCGCTGCAAGCACGCGCGGCGGCGCCCAGGCCGCCCTCGACATCCTCGAGCCAGCGTTCTGGCAAGAACCGCTCGAGCAGGCGACCATCCCCTTCGAGCCGCCCGGGGAACGCTTCGCCCTGAAACTCCCCGAGGACTGGCGGGGGCTCGAGGTCAGCGACGAAAACGGAGCCGGATGGCTCCTGGTTCCCGAAGGCCACCCCCCGGGGAAAGCCGGAACCCTGGTCACGATCTCGGCGGCCGACCTGGTGACCGACCTGGATACCACGATGCACGAGGCCCTCGAGGCGCTCCTGGACGCCGGCATCTATTCCCCTTCGACAGCGCCACGCCACGTGGACATCGCCGGCCGCACCGCGGTCCTCCAGGTCTACCACGGCGTGCCACCCGGGGCTGCCGAAGGCGCCATCCACGCCGTCTGGTCCCTGGGCGTCACCGACGACATCACGGTGGCACACCTCTTCGCTGTCATGCCCTGGACCCGGTTGCGCGTCCTGCTCCCGCCCCTGAACGCCATCGGGCGTTCCCTGCGACTCCTGCCCCGGTCCCAAAACCTTGAGTTGATGACCCGGTTCAACGGGTTCTGGCGGTACCTCGACACCCACGAAGAGGTCGACGAGGTCGCGGAACGCTGCTTCCATTTCCGGCCGGACGGGAGTTTCGCCTTCGTCCAGCGCCGGGTGAACCGCATCGAGGCCATTCATTCACCTCCCCACCCTTCGGACCTGGACATGGACACCGCGGGCCAGTGGGACATCGTGGGTACCACGCTGACCATGCTGCGCCACGACGGGACTCGAGAAGTCCTGGACATCACGGCTGTCTCGACGCGCACCGCCATCGTGGACCGCGTCATCTGGGAACGGCTCCTCGAGATGTGAACCCATGCCCGCACCGCCAACAGCAAGGCATACACCTGACGGACCAGGACCAGAATCGCGGAGGAGGTCCCGAAAGCACGCCCGGCAACGCTGCCGGCCCGGGGCCCCCGTCCACCCGGAACGGCCAGTCGATACTCGAGGCTGCTCATGACAGCATCATGGAAAACGGCACTTGCCGGTGCCATCGACGACCCGGCCATCGGTTACGAAAAATGGGGCGTGCCCCCTCCCCCACTCCTCGAGCTGGCCGAGGTCGTGCGCCGGTTTCCCTTCCGCGTGCCCGGCCACGTGATGGGCCTGGTGGAGCGCGGCCGGGCCGATGACCCGGTGGCGCTGCAGTGCATGCCTCGAGCGGGCGAGATGCGGGATCCGCCCGGACAGCTTCCGGATCCCATCGGGGACATCAGATGTCGCCCTGTCCCACGGTTGGTCAGAAAACACGACAACCGCGTCGTCCTGCTCGCGTCGACCGCCTGCTTGATGAGGTGCAGATTCTGCTTCCGGCGGCCGGGGGTCAGCGGTGCCGGGGACGGACACGGAGACTCCCTGGAGGCGGCGCTTCGGTTCATCGAACGGGACGGTCGAATACGGGAAGTCATCCTGAGCGGGGGCGATCCGTTGGCCCTGGACGATCCGGTATTGGGCCGTATCCTGGAGAGGCTCCGTGCCATCCCCCACGTTCGGCTGTTGCGCGTGCACACTCGAGCGGTCACCGCCCTGCCCCAACGGATCACGCCCGCCCTGGCGTCTCTCCTCGGCCGCCATCGCCCGGTCTACCTGGTTCTGCATACCAACCACTCCCGAGAACTTGGTCCGGAGGCTGCTCGAGCCATCGACCGGCTGCTCGAGGCACGGGTGTCGCTCCTCAACCAGTCGGTACTGCTCCATGGTGTCAACGACGACGCCGACACCCTTGCCGATCTCTCGTGGAGACTCCTTGACCTGGGGGTGACGCCTTACTACCTGCACCACTGCGACCGGGTTCCGGGCACGGTGGACTTCCGTGTCGGCCTGGAGCGGGGGCGGCGTCTGGTCGAACGACTGACGACTCGAGTGCCTGGTCACGGGCTTCCGCGCTACGTGGTCGATCTGCCTGGAGGGCTGGGCAAGGTCCTCGCCGGGCTGGGGCGGCCCACGGGTCCT
>JAJRTE010000299.1 GCA_024278455.1 Myxococcota bacterium | reverse complement strand
GCTCGGACCTCTCATGCCTCGATGTCGACAACGACGGAGACGGCTACACCGAGAACCAGGGCGACTGCGACGATGCCGACGCTTCGATCTTCCCCGAGGCACCCGAAAACTGCGACGACGGCATCGACCAGGACTGCGACGGCTCGGACCTCTCATGCCTCGATGTCGACAACGACGGAGACGGCTACACCGAGAACCAGGGCGACTGCGACGATGCCGACGCTTCGATCTTCCCTGGGGCGCCTGAAAACTGCGACGACGGCATCGACCAGGACTGCGACGGCTCGGACCTCTCATGCCTCGACGTCGACAACGACGGAGACGGCTACACCGAGAACCAGGGCGACTGCAACGATGCCGACGCTTCGATCTTCCCCGAGGCACCCGAGAACTGCGACGATGGCATCGACCAGGACTGCGACGGCTCGGACCTCTCATGCCTCGACGTCGACAACGACGGAGACGGCTACACCGAGAACGAGGAGGACTGCGACGACACCAACCCGGCCATCAATCCTGCGATGGCCGACGTGTGCAACGGGATCGACGACGACTGTGACCTTCTCATCGACGAGAACCAATTCCAGGTCTACACCGATTCGGACGGGGACGGCCACGGAGATCCCGGGACCGCTGAACTGGCGTGCGAACTGACGCCGGGGCAAGTATCTGCCGGCGACGATTGCGACGACGGTGATTCATCGGTCCATCCCGGCGCCGACGAGGTGCCCTACGACGGCATCGACCAGGATTGCGACGGTGAAGACCTGGTGGACGTCGACGGGGACGGTTTCGCCGGGGTGGACGTCGAAGGCGGCGACGACTGCGACGACACCGATCCTGCCATCCATCCCGGTGCCGGAGACCCGCCAGGCGATGGTATCGACCAGGACTGCGACGGCGAAATCGACGAAGGGCCGGATGTGGTGGATCGAGACGGGGATGGCCAGTCGGAACTTGACGGGGACTGCAACGACGCTGACGCGACGGTCTACCTGGACGCTCCCGAACTGTGTGACGGCCAGGACAACGACTGCGATCTCCTCGTGGACGAGGACTTCGACCAGGACGGAGACGGCTTTCTCTCGCCGGAGTTCTGTGACGACGGTACCGATTGCGATGACGCGACCGCGTCCGTCCACCCCGGCGCAGAGGAAACGTGCGGGGACGGTATCGACCAGGATTGCTCGGGGGACGACCTCGAATGCGAGGTCACGGCAACGCCAGAAACACCGGTGGGCCTGACGCCGACCCCGACGCCCGGGATGACACCGGCCCCGACGGGGTTTCCCACTGCAACCCCATGGCCGGAGACGACGCCCACACTGCCGGCCGGGTTCACGCCGACGCCCCTGGCCGAACCCTCCCCGACACCTCCGGCCACAACGCCGGAACCAACGACGATCCCCGGTGACACTGTGTCACCCACTCCAGAACCCGGCACGGAACCCGGCGGCTGCGACTGCCGCACGGGCGGAACAGGCACTTCCGGCCGTTCCGGCGGCTTCATCGTCCTGATGGGGACACTCGCCGTACTCGCCCGCTCGAGGAGACGCCGCACGGGCTGAAGCCTCGCCACGCCGGCAAAACGGGACCATCCCGCCCGCCATGCCGCGGCCACAACCGGCTCGCGCGTCCGGTGGCACGGGTCAGAAACAGCCCTGAACCTCGCCGACAAAGGCTATCACCCCCTGCACCAGGCAGATGATCGCGTTCGCGAGGTCCCCGGTCCCCAGGTTGATGTCGTACAGCGGACAAGCGTTCATCTCGTTCATCATCTCAATGGCCTCGTTCACCGCGCAGATGGCCATGTTGACGATGTTCATCACCTCGTAAAGCATGTCCAGCACGCCCTGCAACATCTGGATGATGGAATCGAACGCCCCCTTGGCCGCGGCCGGGTAGAAGAGTGACACGAGTTGCAGGAGCCCAGCGGGCGCAAGCTGGAGCGATCCGTCCCCGTCCAGGCCCAGGTCGACGCTCGCCACCGGGGTCCCGTCAGGAGACCAGAAGCGAAATTGCACGGCGTCCTGGCCCGCGACCACCTGGACCTGGAACGCCCGGGACAGACGACCGTGGTCCACCAGGCCGAGCACCAGCACGCCTTGCCGCATCACGTCGACTCGAGCAGGCAGGGTGACGCTGTACCCGCTACCGGCGCCATTCACCTTGACGAACGTCGCGTCCCAGACGAAGGCCGGGCTTCCGTCGAACGCCGCCTCCAGCGCCGACACGACCGCGCTGCTCGCCGGCGCAACGTCGATATCGACCCTGGCAAGAAGCTCCGGCATGGCCGTTGCGACAAGTTCGGCCGCCGTGCCGACGAACATGTCACCGGAAGCGTAGGCGTTCGGGGATGAAACGGGACCTCGAGCCGCGGCGCTGAGCGGGGCGGCGAAAAGGACCGAGAGACACACCAGCGAGAGAGGATAGCGCATTGTCCGTGTCATGGTTCTGCTCCTCCAGTTTCGGGATCATGGGATGGTCGTCCAGGTGTCCTACCACCTGCCATTCTACCCCGAAACCGATCGACACTGAACAGTCGAATCTCCCGAACGGCGACGTCGGGCGGGTAATGTAGGCCTGTGTCACCGATCTAGCGATCTCGTGAGAAGAGCGAGGCGGCCGGCTTGAGGTCGGCGATGGCTCGAGACGCTGCCCGCAGCATGCCTCCGGCCCCATGATGGGCCACGTGCACGACGTTCACGCCTTCGAGCCTCCTGAACTGAGAGGTCACCCGGTGATCCAGGAACGTGTCCCCCCACAAGATGGTCAAATCGGCCCTCTCGGCCATCTCCCGCAGCCAGTCGTCCGGGATGGTGAGAGGCTGCTCGAGCAACCGGATATCCACCTTGTTCGCGAGCAGGTCGACCACGCGCTGCCGCGCTCGAGGCGGCCCACCGACGAGGTTGACACGCTGGATGGACCGGTCGCGGCAGGCCTCCACGAATGTGCTGGCGGCGTCGGCGAGCCCATGTCCCTGACACACCTCGCAACGTTTGTCGTCCTCGACCCGGATCGGGTAACGCTCCTCCGGGGGGTCGCAGTTGTCGCAAACGAGAGAGATCCGTCGCTCCAACGCCCGGGCCAGGGCTGCCGGTGAGAAGGTGGCGAGAAGCTCCATGGTGTCGTGGTAGAAGCCGTCACGCAGCAGGACGCCGAGAGCGGTTCGGACTTCGTGGGGCCCTTGCAGCCCCCGCTGCTCGAACACCTCGTCGAGCGGAACAGCGCCGCGTTCCGGGGCCGCCGGAACCGATGGCTGCGGCGGAGAAGGTCGTGGTATCGGCGCTCGAGCGCTTTCACGCGCGCGGGCTTCCTTCAGCTTGCGCTCGAGACGCTCCATGCGGCCCTGGGCGACCTGCCTGGCAACAACTTCCTCGGCCAGGCGCACCCGAAGCGTCTCGAGGTCGTGTCGCAGTCTCTCCTCGGTCCGGGTCGCGGTCTCGAGGGCTTCCCTCTGCTCGCGCTCGGACGCCGCCGTGTCGCGCAATTCACGCTCGAGCAGCCCGACCCGCTCGCCGAGGGACGCCTCGAGGTCGGAAAGTGCGCGCTCGAGCCGCTTGCGCTCGACCAGGAACACCTGCTCCTGTTCGGCCAGCCGTCCTTCCACCGCGCGAAGCTGCTCCCGGAGCACCGCTTCCCGCCTGCCGGCCTCGGTCCGGGAGCGGACGAGTTCCGCCGTGGCCTGTTCCAACGCTTCCGAGAGCTGCCGCCGCTGCCGAATTTCCGCGCCGAGCGAGTCGCGCAACAGCGCTTCCGTGGACTCGGGCACATCGAGGGCGACCGAAGACACGGGCGGGTCTCGCCGCTCATCCTTCTGCTTCCCGATCGTTCCCGTCCGCTGCCGCTTTCCCGCCAACGGGTTGGCCGACAGGTACTCCTCGAGCGCCGCGGTGAGCGCCGGTTCGTCCGGGAAGGCCCGGGGAATTTCGAAAGATACGCGCCGCGCCGGCTCCCCTCGGCCGGAGCCGGTGGCTGGCACGGTCTGCCGCGGCCCGCGCCGCTTCAACTCCGCCTGAACCTCGGCGACCACGGCTTCCGGCAACATGTCGCTCGGATGGCGGTACTTCTCGTACCCGAGAGCCTCCAGGGCGCGGATGACATCCTCGGCACTCAGGTTGAGGTGTTTGGCGAGTTTCCGAATCCGTTCCTTGGGCATCGATTATCCTTGCACCTGCTGTCCAGGCCATCACAACCGCGAGGAAACCCGCGCAGATCGAGCGCGATCGGCTTCGCCTCCGCCCCGCACCGGTGGCGCCACCCATCGCATGCGCCGCGTGCGACCGGAACGCTTCGCTGCTCACGACCTGCGAGTAGTCGGACGTGGCAACACTGCATCGGCATGCGCCGCGTGCGACCGGAACGCTTCGCCGAGCGGCACTGGACGGGGCGCATCAATCTAGCATCGAAACCTGGACTGCCGCAAGCCCGCACGGGACGCGGACGACGGCGCGCAGCCGAGGGGCGGGTTCACAGACCCGGACGAGGGGACGCGTCCGGGGGGGGGGGCGGATACGCGGGGCCGCCCCTACGATCCGCCCGCCACCGCGCGAGCGCCAGGGGCATCCCACCGGGGACGGAGTCGAGCAATGACGTACTCGTGGTCCGACAGCCGGGCGTTACCCGTGCGATAGTCGGAAAAGACAAGCTCCCTGTCCGCGAGAATGTAGTCCAGGCGGAATCCGCCGAACGAGCCGAAGCTGGCATGCTTGCTCGTGCGATACTCCGAGGGGTCCACCGTGTGCAGATCGAGTTCGCGCATCAGGAGCCGCAACGGACTCGATGCACGCTTCGTGGTGCAATTGAAGTCGCCCATCACAATCAAGTGATTCCCTGGCAGCCGGTTCTCGCGGACGTGGGTGACGATACGGCGCACCTGGGCGACACGCCGCCGATGGCTCCGGAAGTCGAGGTGAAGGGCAATCACCAGGATGCAACGGCCAGCGAACCGGACCCGCTTGCTCGTGAACCCCTTGGTGTCCAGCCGTCCCAACCGGAATGGTTGACTGTGGAACGCCATGGGCTCGAGGCGGCTCAGGATACCGACGCCGTACCTGAGAACGGCCTTGTGCAGGATGGCCTTGTCCGCGTGTATGCCGTGAAGGGCATGGTCGTAGCCGGTCAAGTTCTTGAGGTACGCAAGCTGATCGATCCGGTGGTTCCACACCGAACCCTGGTCGATTTCCTGCAACGCGACGATGTGCGGCTGCTGGTCCACGATGTGCGCCGCGATGCCCTCGAGCGTGCGCTCCATGCTGGTGCGTCCCACCAGCGCCTGGTGGAATCGCCGGCCCCGACCATGCGCCACGTTGTAGGTCATCACCGCCAATTCAGGTTCTGTCGTTCGCTCCATGTCCGCCCTCTCACTCGTGGGCACGATCCACGCCGAGCCCCCTCGACCCACTCAGCTCCTCCGGCCCCGACAATAACACTAACGTGGAACCACGCTTTGTCTTCCGTCATGCCCAATCTCCACCCTGCTTTCGCGCCCCGGCGCCCTCCCGGCGCCCTCCCCGTCCACGGGAAGCCGCCATGACAACGGAGGACCAGGGAGCCCCGTTCGCCCTCCCGCTCGCCATGCGACGGTGGCCAGGTTAGTCGGGCCGCCCCACGATGTCAACAAGGGGCGTTGCCGGGACTTGCCGATACTGGCACACCTGTGGTACGGTTCGGGCCTGGCAGTTGGGGACTCGCATGGGCCGGCCGGAGCGCCACACACCGCTGCCAACCATTCCTATCGGTCCTCGCGGGCTCGAACTCGAGCCCTAGACAGGGAGAGAGACAGCATGAGACATGATGTGGATTCGAACGGTGGGCGAGCCGAATTCGCTTTTGGATCAGCGACGTTTCACCTCCGCACCATGCGGGACAGCCTGCCCGGCGACGTGTATGGGTCCCTCGAGAAAACCATCGCGTCCGGGGAGAGGCTCCAGCCCAAGATAGCCAACGCAGTCGCCCATGCCATGAAGGTCTGGGCCATGTCCCGCGGCGCCACGCACTACTGCCACTGGTTCCAGCCGCTGACCGGGAGCACGGCCGAGAAGCACGACGCCTTCCTGACCCTGGAGAACGGCGTCCCGCTCGAGCGCTTTTCGGGCAGCCAGTTGATCCAGGGGGAGCCGGATGCCTCCAGCTTTCCGTCGGGGGGAATGAGAAGCACGTTCGAGGCCCGCGGCTACACCGCCTGGGACCCGGGCACCCCCGCGTTCGTGATGGCCAACCCATCCGGAACGGCAACACTGTGCGTGCCGTCCGTGTTTCTTTCGTACAACGGCGAAGCCCTCGACGAAAAGACCCCCCTGCTGCGTTCCCTGGACGCGCTCAGCCGGGCCGCGGTCAGGATGCTGAGACTGCTCGGCAACGACGAAGTCCGGTCGGTCACCGCCATGGTGGGAGCGGAGCAGGAGTACTTCCTGATCGATCGGCGCCACTTCGACTCGAGGCCGGATCTCAAGATGGCGGGACGGACCCTTCTGGGGGCCCGACCGCCCAAGGGACAACAACTCGCCGATCACTACTTCGGTTCGATCAGCGAGCGTGTGCTGGATTTCATGACCGAGGTGGAGAGGGAACTCATCGCCCTCGGCGTGCCCGTTCGGACCAGGCACAACGAGGTGGCGCCTCAACAATTCGAGGTCGCGCCCTACCACGAGCCGGCGAACATTGCCGCGGACCACAACCTGCTCCTCATGGAGACCCTGAGAAAGATCGCGGCCAGAAAGGGCCTTGCGCTGTTGCTCCA
This sequence comes from Myxococcota bacterium, assembly GCA_024278455.1. GTDB lineage: Bacteria > Myxococcota_A > UBA796 > JAJRTE01 > JAJRTE01 > JAJRTE01. The sequence goes on along the minus strand of JAJRTE010000299.1, from coordinate 26,440 downwards.
CGAGAAGCCCTTCGAGGGGATCAACGGGTCCGGCAAGCATGTCAACTGGTCCTTGAGGACGTCCTGCGGTCGTAACCTGTTCGATCCCGGCGCAACGCCCCAGGCCAACCGCGAGTTTCTCGTCTTCCTCGTGGCCGTGCTCAAGGCGGTCTTCGAACGGGCGCCCATCATTCGGGCGTCCGTGGCCACCGCTGGAAACGACCATCGGCTCGGCGCGAACGAGGCGCCCCCCGCTGTCATGTCCGTCTTCATCGGGGAACAGCTCACACGGCTCCTCGATGCCGTCGCCGGCGGCACCGTGACGGACGAAGCGGAGCCCGGCGTCCTCAGCACCGGCCTGCCGTCCCTGCCGACCATCGCTCGAGACAACACGGACAGGAATCGCACGTCGCCGTTCGCGTTCACGGGAAACAAGTTCGAATTCCGGGCCGTGGGGTCGTCCATGTCGATTTCCATGCCGGCCACGGTACTGAACACGGTGGTCGCCGAGGCCCTGGAGACCATGGCCGACAGCCTCGAGGCGCGGCTCGCCAACGGAGGCGACCCGGAAGGAGCGCTGAGGGAATTGCTCCGTGCCGAAATCCGGAATAGCCGGCCCATTCGGTTCGAAGGAGACGGCTACAGCGGCGCGTGGGCGGAAGAGGCGGAACGCAGGGGCCTCCCCGACCTTCGTACCAGCGCCGACGCCCTGGAAGCCTGGACCTGCCCCGACACGCGAGGCGTCTTCCGCAAACTCGACGTGTTCAAAGCCGGAGAAATGGCTGCCAGGTTCCAGGTACGCATGGAGCAGTACGCCAGTGCCCTGGAGATCGAAGGACGAACCCTCCTCCAGATGGTACGAACCATGGTACTCCCGGCCGGCATGCGCTACCAGGGGCAGGTCGCCCATTCCATCGCCGGCCTCCTCGAGGTGTCGCGCCGGAGCGGCACCCTGGCCGAAGGGCGGTACGATCCCCAGGTGGCCCTCCTGGACACTCTCGCGTCGAGCGTGGCAAAGCTCATCGAACTGACCGAACGACTCGACGAAATCCTGGCCGGCATCGACAAGGAACACGACATCCGCGCCCGGGCCCGGCTCTGCACCGATGCCCTGATTCCCGCCATGCGACAGCTCAGATCAGTGGCAGACGGGCTCGAGCAGATCGTGGACCAGGAAGCGTGGCCCATGCCCACCTACCTCGACATGCTGTTCGACGTGTAGGCGGCGCCTTTTCCGTATTCACCGGCCTGGCACGGCTCACATCCCCGTTTCGAGCGAAGGAACCATCGGTGGTTGCAGCACGATCGGGCCGCGCCGGTCATCATTCCAGGGTAACGGCGAGGCGCGGGCGCAGGTCCGGGTTCGTCGCTTGTGACGAATAGTAGGACACGCCCTGGTAGTACCGGTCCGCCGGAACGGCGAGCACCATGCCGTCGTTGGGCACCGCCCCGTCGATCCAGGCCCGTACCAGCGGTGTCACGTCCATGAAAACGACGCGCCCCCACGGCCGGTGTCGGAGTACAATGTCAGCGGATCCGTCACGCTCGGAGGCCAGCCGGAAACCGCTCGATTGTCCGTGTCTCACTGGAAGATAACGAAAACCTGCACGGGAAAGTTGCATGTCGCGGGCGGCACAAGGCAGCCTATCGGTCCTTACGACATTCTGATGGCCGGCACGGCGCTCGCCCACGGCGGGATACTGGTCACGCGCAACATCTGCGAGTTCAGCAGGTTTCCTGGACTCCAAGTCGAAGACTGGTTCTAGCCGCGCCTGGATACCATCTGCGACGGTACCAGAGGTCCAACGCCGTCTTGTCACAGACCGGTGCACGTGATCCTCGAGAGAGCGGCTGAGGCGATCTACTCCGGGTCAGGCGAAGTGGTTCATCCGGGATCGCGTCCGATAAACCTGCCGTTGCTGGCGAAAAAAAGAGTTCTCGTCAGCCCCTCACCCCGGGAACTCATGCTCGAGGCACCACCAGCACCCTGCCGGTGCGGCACCGCCCCACCCTGCTCCCCTCTCGGTCCGCATGCGACCCCAGGGGACCGCACGCGCGAACCACCACGAGTTCCTTGAGCCACCGGTCGAACCGCCGCCCGGCCAGATCGTGCACGGCCGTGAGCCCCAGCACGACGGTGAGGGTCCAGCCGGTGCCGGACCGGGATCGGGCCAGGGTGACGTCGAGGGGCTTGCCAACCACACGCTGGAGGAAACGCAACGGGAGCACGGTCTGGACGGTGACTCGAGTGCCCGGCTCGAGAGAGAACGCCAGGGTAAAGTCGGGGTCACCGGGATCGCTGGTGGACCACCAGGTTCGCGACGGCCGCAGCCTCACCCCCTCCCAGCCAGAGCGCTTCTCCCGTCGCTTGCCACCCCGGAAAAGCGGGTGAAGACCCATCATCGCCGCCGTCCTCCGCGTTGCCCGAGCCGTCTCGCCAGGCGCAGGGCCAGGTAGGTGCCGAGGAGGGCGCCAAAGACCCCGGGGATCCAGGGGTGCGAGGCCCCGCTCCACACGGCCGTGTCCGCCGGAAGCTCGGCGGCACCCGGTTGTGCGGGAACACCGGTCCTGACAGACACCTGCGTCCACCACCGGACCGCAAGCAGACCCCCGAGCGCAGCGAACCAGGTGTCGGCGTCCCGAGCGACAGCTCCCTAGACGGCAGAAGGACGCGGCAGGCGATCGCCTGGCTCCGGGCCCAGCTTCGCCCCCCGTCGTGCCCCATCCCGCGCGCGACGACCCACTCGAGGCAGCCACCTCGGCACTCGAGCAGCCCATTCATCGAATGCCGCCCCGTGCCGGTCTCGCAGAAAAGCCTCCTCGGCCACGACGATCGCGCCATACTGTACGGCGAAGAACGGAATCACGACCGCGGCGAGAAGCGCGGACCCGACTTCGCAAAGCAGGCCGCACACGAGGAGGAAGTTCCCGAGATACAGCGGGTTGCGAGTCCATGCGTAGGTCCCCCAGGTCACGAGGACGGGGGCGGAGAGACGCCGGCCCCGGCCGCAGGCACCCGCCGGGACCCGGGCCAACGTCGCGACACGAAGCGTCACGCCCGTGATGACCAGCAGCGGGGACAGGCCATGACAGATGGTCGCGAGCAGCCCGCCGGGATCGAACCGATCTGCGCCCGTCACCAACAGGCTGGCAGCGAACGCTACCAACGGAAGAGCGGTCCACGAACGGTATCGAAACAGACAGCGGCCAAGGGAAAGGACACGGGCCGGGGATGCGCCACCGCCCCTTCCCCCGGCGCTCGCCGGCCGCTCCCGCTTGTCCATCACGGCGCTTCCGCGCGGAATCGGCTCGAGGACCAGTTCAACTCCTCGAGCAGTGCGTCTGCGTGCGCCACTTCCTCGAGGAACCAGATGATGTATCGCAGGTCCACGGAGATGGAGCGTCCCTTTTCGTCCCAGAACACGAAATCGTCGCACGTACCTTCGTAGTTGCCATCGAAGAGCAGGCCCACGAGTTCACCGCGGCTGTTGATCAAGGGACTGCCGGAGTTCCCGCCCGTGGTGTCGTTGGTGGTGACCATATTTATCCGTAGTTCCTCGTAGCCGGGAATGGCCTCGAGAAGGGACTCGGGGCTTGCGAACGGCTCCTGTCCGGCCTCTTTCTCGAGGACGCCGGCCAGGGTGGTGAAGGGGCTGAGCCAGACGGCGTCCCGCTGCCAGTATCCCCGGACCTCGCCGTAGCTTATCCGGAGCGTGGAATTGGCGTCTGGGTACATCAGACCAGGTTCGAACGCTTGCCTGGCCTCGAGCAGGAGGGGCATGAGGCGGCTGGCCGCGCCGTCGCGCTGGGCGGCGATCTCTTTTCGAGACTCGGCCAGTGGGAGCAGTTCCCGTGCGAACTGGAGGAACGGATCGTCGCTGGCCTCGATGGCCTCGGTGCCTCCGTCGAACAGGGCTAGCCTGTACTCCAGGTCGGTGAGCCGGGTTTGCCGGTACCACTTGTCCAGGGTCTTCTGGATCCGTTTTTCCCGGGCCGACGCCGAACCGGCCGCGAAATGGGTGTCCACGGCGTCGATACGCTTGCCTTCGGGCAGAACGAGGGCGGCCCGAATCGCATGGTCCAGCAAGATGCGGTCGACCTCCGGATCCAGGTCCGGCTGCATGAGTTCGAGGCGCTTGCGCCACCTGGGAAGATTGCGCTCCATGAATCCCGGGTCGCGCTCCATGTCCGGCTTCTGCAATTCTCCGGCGAGCCGGACCAGCCCCATCGCGGTGCTCAGCATGGTCGAGCTTCGCTGCATCCGTCTGAGTGCCAGCTCGAGGGGGAAGTCCTCGCGCGCTTGTTGGGTGAGTTGGGCGATCTCCTCGAGCACCGTGCCGTATTTCGCCTTGCGGGCGGGGTCGGCCTGGATCCAGGCGCTCAGCGCGGCATCGTCCTCCCTGCGTTTTTCGATCAGCCTGACGGCGTCGAGCCCGATGAGCTTGCCCTGGAAGTTCTTCAGAGCGTTGGCCAGGCCCTCACGGGTGGAGGCGAGACGGATTTCCCGCTCCCGGTTGGTCTCCGACGCGGTATCGATCACGTTCAACCAGTCGGAGACGTAGGCGATGACCGCGGGGTAGTAGACCTCTCGGAAGAAGGCGATCTGAGCGGATGTCTGGTACCGCCGTGTTCGTCCCGGGAATCCCATGGTGAGGGTCAAGTCGCCCTCCTCGAGGGTCGTGGAGGCCTGCTCGAGGTAGACCGGGGGCTGGTAGGGCACGTTGTCCGTGGAGTAGTCCGCGGGTTTGCCGTCAGGACCGACGTAGACACGCATGATCGAGAAGTCTCCGGTGTGGCGTGGCCACACGAAGTTGTCGATGTCACCCCCGAAATTCCCCACCGCGCTCGGCGGCGCGTACACGATCCGTATGTCCCGGAATTCGAGGCCGGCGATGAGGTAGTACTGCAGCCCGCCAGACATGGTAGCGGTCGTGCAGCGGAAGCCCGAGTCTTTCTCGCATTCGGCGACCAGTTTCTTGGAAATTTTCTCGATCGCGTCGTGCCGCGTCTTGTCATCCGCGCCTTCGGGTATCGCGGCGAGGACTTCGGTGGTCACATCGGTCATGGACATGACCCTGGTCGCGCGATAGCTTGGCACCGAGAGTTCCTCTTCGCGCGTTGCAGCGAGGAAGCCGTTTGCGAGATAGTCGTGCTCGGGGGTGCTGTTTTCGCGAATGGCGTCGTAGGCCACGTGGTGGTTGGTGAGGATGAGCCCGGTCGGGGAGATGAACGAGGTGGTGCCCCCCATCATTTCGAGGGTCGCGGCCACGGGACCCTTTTCGAAGTCTCGGAAAGCCTCTGGAGGCACCTCGAGCCCCATGGATTGCAGGCGTTCGCCGAGGGCCGGCACCTGGTCGGGAAGCCACATGCCCTCCTCGGCACGGCTCGCCGGTGCGACGGACACCACGAGGACAGTCCAAGCTGCGACGAGGAGGCGCCTTGTTCGTCTGGAGTCGTTGAGTTGTTGCATGATGTCGAGTTCCTGATTGGTTATGGGGTTGCTGGTTGCCTGAGTCGCCTAGTTATAGATGATTCCGCGCGCGACGTCGACCCCGGCGATTGCGGCGGACCAGGCGGGGGATAGATCGAAAAGTCGGCAGCCTTCGGGCGCACCCCTGTGATGGCCCCCGGGGCCGGCAAGACCGGCGGAAAAGTGGTGGGAGGCGACACACCCTCCCGCCTCCGGGAGGACAAGGGGGGGCCGGGCGCACTCAGCCAGCAGCCCCGGCGACACCGGCCGCGGTGCCGGCGGAGCCCTCGAGCACTTGCCAGTGTACGGACCCGGCGGATGGCAGAGGATAGGAGATGCCTGCGATGTCAGGATAGTCCTCGCGCAAGGTGGCAATCATGTTCTTCGCCGTCAGGTACCCGGTCACCGCGATGGGGAACCGCTGCGGGTGCGAGGAGGCTTTTGCAGCGGCGAAGAGTTCGCGCAACGCCGACCGTTCCTCGGCGGTTCCCCTGACAACGGCGTCCCCGACGACTCGAGCCAGGATCCCCAGCCCTTCGCGGTCCGGAAGGGTCTTCGGGATGTTGAGACGGTCTTTCTTGGGCGATCGTTCAAAGGTGTCGAAAAAGGAGATGAACCGTTCCACGAAAGAGGGCATCCGGTAGAACTGCCAGAGCAGCCAGAGAGTTCCCTGCTGGAGCTGTGCCACGCTGAATTGCTTCGGGACCACGGTGAACGTGTTGAGGACGGTTCGCGCCTTCGGCATTCTGCCGTCGAACCCGGGACGGCTCGCCGCCGTCTCCATGTCGATGTAGCGCCCCTCCCGGATGAGCCTCGCCTTGAGAGCCGTCCCGTCCGGGGCCTGCAGTGGAAAGACGTTCACCGCCCCGACACCCGCCTCGGTGAAGAAATCATACTGCCTCTGGAAGATCGACAGGTCGTCATGGTCGAACCCGACCATGCACCCTGCCTGGACCAAGATCCCATGCCGCTGGAACGTGCGGATCCCTTCGATCAGGTCCCCGCGAAGGTTCTGCCGCTTGCCCGCTTCCTCGAGACTCTCCGGATTCGGACTTTCTATCCCGATGGATACTCGAGTCAGCCCCGCCTCGACAGCGAGTTCGATGAACTCCTCATCGCTCGCCCGTTCGATCGACACCGACCCGGCGAAGGTGACCGGCCGCCGCTTCGACTGGTTCCACGCGCGCACTTTGCGAAGCAACGACATCGTCTTTTTCCGGTTGATTCCAAGGTTGTCGTCGGCGAAAAAGATCGTCTTCACGCCCATGCGGTAGTAGCTTTCGATGTCCTGCATGACAACGTCGTCGGGCTTGAAGCGGACTTTCCTGCCGATATAGACGATGACGTCGCAAAACTCGCAGTCGTATGGACAACCACGACTGTGCTGCACGATGGCCCCGAAGAAAGCCTTCCTGTCTTTCGCCGGCATGCCCCTGTAGTCCACCGGCGGCACGATCGAGAGGTCGAATCGTTCCGTGTCGCGGTACTCGTCCTGGTGGCGCCCGGCCAGGTAGTCCTGCAGGAAACGCGGCCAGGTGCGCTCCGCCTCGCCGATGAAGAGCACGTCGGAAAAGGGCCGCCACCTCTCGGCGCTCACGGTGACCGAAGCGCCTCCGCACACGACCAGCGCGCCACTTTTCTTGAATCGCTCCGCGATCTCCCGTGCTCTCGCTATCTGCGTCGGGAACCCGGTGATACCCACGATGTCGTAGTGCCGGCGGAAATCGATGGGCGATACGTTCTCGTGGACGATCTCGATCTCGAACTCAGGAGGCGTCAAGGCGGCCAGGACTCCCAGGCTCCCGTTGAAGAACACGGCTTTCTTCCTGGTGAGATGTGCCACGTGTGGAAGGTCCACGTAGTTGACCGCGTGGTTCCCGGGAACCACCAGAAGCAACCGCTTTTTCATCACACACCTCCTGGAGTGATCGACGAACGACACACCATCGGTCCGCGAACCCGGGCCATGGCCTCACGACGTACCCTCCACGCCCGGGGCGACGTTCCAGGCCGTGGTCCGCGGCCGACACTGATCACCCATGTCCTGCTCACACCCGGGAACGGCGCGCTCCGCGGCCGCATGGGGGCACGCCTTCGCGAGCGCTGCGCTCCCACGGTCAGCATCTCCTGAGTCGCAACCTGATGAATGTACGACGGAAAAGCAAGTTGCGGTCCAGGACAGCACGGGGTGGGATACGAGGGGCACGCGCGCCCGGCGCCAGCCCGGAATGCCGGTATTCCGGTGTCGCTCAGAACAGTCCGACCCGGAGAGGGCGCGGAAACGACGGCGCAGGCTTTCCTGTTGACCGGTAATGATTACCGGACCAGTTTACCGGATACCGGACTGGTGGCCGAGACCGGGCCGGCACGCCATGACACGGAAGACACACGGCCGTGTGCACGCGCCGGTTGCACGGGCACCAGGGGACTCGAGCGAAGCACCCGCCGGCACGACCGCGTTCCACCGCCGGCCGTATCCGAACGGCGAGGCGTTTGGGAGAGCCTACTGCCGGCAAAACGGCGGTTCGTCGTTCCAGGTGGGATCGCGATCGTCGGCATCGGCAGTGCTCCCCAGCCGCCCGTCGTTTCCACTCCCGGACGCGTCGACCGCCACCTGCCCCGCTCCGTCGTCGAGGAACCAGCGGCCGACCAGGCCGGAGGTGTCGGTCAACGCGCAGCGCTGCCCCGCGATCTGGGCACCCGACCTGGCCACGTTCCACAGGCGGACATCGGAAAGATAGCCCCGGTACGCGGTGTAGTCGTAGCTCGAGTTGATCCCGATGGTAAGAGGTTCGCTGGTCGACGGCGGGCTCGTGGTGTAGCTGCCGGAGCCCACGAGCACGCCGTCCTGGTAGTTGTACCAGGTCGTACCGGTCCAGACGCTGGCCAGGTGGGTCCAGGTGTTCGCCGGAACGTTCCCGCTCCCCCTGGCGTTCAACCCCCACCCGCTGCCGTTGCCGATGAGTAGCCCGAAGTGGCCATAAAAGACGCCGAACCAGTACTGCTGGCGCCCGCTACTGTACTCCTTGGCCAGAATCGGCTCGTCGTTGTCCGGGTCTTCGGCGTATACCCAGGCTTCCATGGTGATGGGACCGGTGATGTCCACGCTCGCGTCGTCGCCGATGTACACATAGTCCCCGGCACCATCGAAGTGCAACGTGCCGGTCTCGTCGACCCTGCCGTCGCAGTCGTTGTCGATGCCATCCTCGATTTCCGGCATGCCGGGGTGAATGGCCGGGTCCGAATCGTCGCAGTCGCCCCCCCGGTTTACGCGCTGTTCCACCGGCGCGCAGGATGCCAAGGCAGTGCTCGAGTCGCCCCAGCCGTCGCCGTCGGCGTCGAGGTACCAGGTGCCGGCGTCGACGAGCGGGGCGTCTTCGTCGTCGATGAGTCCATCCCCGTCGTTGTCAATCCCGTCGCACCATTCCATGTCGTCGCACTCGGGTGCCTCCGGCGACCAGGACGGGTCGCTGTCCTCCACCGCGGAACTCGTTCCCAACGTCCCGGCATGGCCGTGACCCGAGGCGTCCTCGATGGTCTGCGGCCCCGTGGGCGTCGAGGTCCAACGGGCGAGGAGGCCGGCAGGATCCTCCTCCGGCACGCATACCCCGGCCCGGATCTCTTCCTCGGTCCGGGGAACGTTCCACAACCTCACCTCGTCGACCAGGCCGATGAAGCCGGTGTCGGCTTCGTACCCATACCCCAGGGTGACATCGTTCGCAACCTGGTTCAGCGTCCTCTGCACGGTCACGCTGTCCTCTTCGATTCCGTTGACGTAGACCGTGGCGATCGTACCGTCCCAGACGCAAGCGATGTGGTACCAGGTATCGGTCTCCCAGTATTCATGCTGCGTGTACACGCCCATCCAATCCCACAGGTCGCAGAAGAACTGGTCGGGAATGGAGTAGCCGTCACCGGTCGGGGAGTACCACAACCGGTAGGAGTAGACCCGATCGATGAGATAGGCCCTGCTGTGGGTCCAGGCGTAGGGGTCTTCGGTGAACTTGAACCAGGCTTCCATGGTCAGAGCCGTGGATGCGTCGAGTCCGCTCGACGAGGGTACGGTCACCCGGTCGCCCCCGTCGAAGTAGAGCGCATCGCATGCCCCCGCGTCCGCCACGCCGTCGCAGTCCTGGTCGATGCCGTCACACACTTCCGTCGCGCCAGGGTGCACGGTCGCGTCGGCGTCATCGCAGTCGCCCGCGACAAGTGCCCCACCACCGGCCGGCGCATCGCACGACACCTGGACCTCCTCGTCCGTTCCATACCCGTCCGTGTCGTCGTCGACGTACCACACCGTGCCACTGTTGAGCTGTGGGTCGCCGTCGTCGCAGTCCCCAGGAGAAAGAACGTATCCGGCCGGGGCGCCACACTGTGTCACGGTCGTCTCGGGGTCCCCGTCGCCGTCTCCGTCCTGGTCGGCATACCAGACCGTCCCGGGGTTGATCGCCGGATCCCCGTCGTCGCAGTCGGTGGCATCGTCCACGTAGCCCTCGGGCGCGCTGCACGCAACTGCCGCCTCGAGGGCCGACCCGTAGCCGTCCCCGTCAACGTCCGCGTACCAGGTGCTCGCGTCGATCGCGTCATGCTCGTCCACGGTCCCATCGCAATCGTTGTCTACACCGTCGCACCGTTCGTCCGCCCCGGGGTGGATCGCCGCGTCGCCGTCGTCGCAGTCCCCTGCCGCCGGGCTGAACCCGTCCCCGTCCTGATCGCGCTGGGCAGGATCGGGCGTGGGAGTCGGGAGAGTGGCCGGAGTGGACGTCGGGAAAGTGGCCGGAGTGGACGTCGGCGCCGGCCCGGGCGTGGGAGTCGGGAAAGTGGCCGGAGTGGGGGTGGCCGGAAGGGAGGTCGGCGTGGCGGGGGTTGGCGCCGGTACAGGTGTCGGAGACGCAGGAGCTGCCGGAGTGGGCGTCGGCGGATGTGGCGATGGGGTAGCGGGTTGACCGGTTGTGGCATCGTCGTCGTAGGACGGGTTGCTACAGGCGGAGAAGCTCAACACCAGCAGCAGGGTCAGAATCGAGCCGGCACTTCTACGTCGCATCCGCATGGAGACCTCCGGGCAGCAGGGTTCGCGTTTCACACAGGATATGGTGTCGGGGCCAACACGCTTCGGGACGTGCGGGCGGACCGTCGTCGAAGGTATCGGCCGATGTACATCTCTTCCAGGGAGAACGGGCTGGGCGACGTCACGACGCCGCTACGGCCAGGGTCGTGTTCCGCAGCACGCGTGACACCTTGAAGAGCAGGTCTTCCACAGTGAACGGCTTGCCGAGCCAGTCATCGGCCTTCGTGCCGCCCGCCTCGAGTTCAAGGCCGGGCACGGCTGACAGGAGGACGATACGAGGCGCGTCGCCGTTGGGCAACTTCTTGAGGCGCGTGACGAACTCCCACCCGTCCATGATGGGCATCATCAGGTCCAACAGGATGACGTCGGGTAGCCGCTCGACCACGCGGCACAGGGCCTCGCGCCCGTTCGACGCCGTGCGTACCTGGTAACCCTCCTCGTCGAGCAGTTGAGCGATCGCGTCCACGATGCCGGGGCTGTCGTCGACAACGAGAATATCCGCAGTGGTGTCCGCCGGAGTATCAGCCATGTCTGCGACCCTATTGGGGAAAGCCATGCACGCGGCGGCGGGAAGCCACCTATCGCTGCTTTCGTTGTGCTATCGTGAACGGTTGGTCCGGCAAGGTCAAGTGCAAAGGCCGGGAAGAGGTGACCTTGCTACAATATGCTCGGAGCAACCTGGATGGCAAGGCCCATGCACGAGAACCCCATGGGTCTTCTCGCGGGTGACCGGTTGGGAGTCATGTTGCCGGGAAGATTCTCAACGGGGTTCGCTGGCACAAGGAGGGCGAAGATGAACAGACTACTTTCAATCAGCGTCCTGACTCTTGCTTTTCCACTTGCAGTCGGATCCAGCCCGGTCCATGCCGAAGTCATCACCGGTGTGGCTGATGGCTGGTACGACACGGACTTGTGGATAGGAGACGGCGTAAACGAGGTGTATGTGAGCTGGTCCATCTGCACCTATGACAAGGGCTGGTTCTACGGCTACGACAAGCTCGGCACGGAGGTGGCATTTGCTACGGGAGTGACAAGCATCGACCAGATCGCCGATGCATCGATCTATGAGTTCATTGCTGGACATATCGGTCCCTATTGCGACGCCGATTGCGCACCAGACGGAATTGGTGAGTTCATCGTGTGGCGCAACAGTGATGGATACTACGCCGTGCTGCGAGTGGAGGACATATTTCTGGAGGATGTGGACGATCCCCAGTTTGCCACGCTGAGCGGCACATGGTGGTTTCAGACTGATGGCACACCGTACTTCAGCGATACAGGCGAATGCCCCCATGACGGCGACGTGGACGAGGACGGCCAAGTCACCCAGAACGATGCACGCCTCGCCATGCAGTTTTCTCGAGGACAGATCGAATTGAACGACTGCCAACAGAATCGGGCGGATGTGGTGGAACCGGTAGATCCAGGCAGCAACATAACAACTGCCGATGCAGTGTGTATTTCCCGGAAAGCCAGGGGAAGGATGAGCTGCTTCCTCTAGGCGCCCGTGGCGCATTGGGCAAATCGGACCCACCTGACACGATATGTTGTGCACCGCACAGGGTGTCGCGAAGGCCCATATTGTGTGGCACCTGCCATGTGCCACCGGATCCTAGAGGTCGGGGCGTCCTGCCGGGGAAGGTGCCCCGCCGGCCCGCGGATACCGCACCGCGTGCTCGATGGCGTCGAAGAGCTGCTCGATAGAGAAGGGTCTGGCAAGGAAACCCGACGCGCCCACCTCGAATATCCGCCCCCGAATGCTCGAGTCGTCCGACATCACGACCACCGGAAGGCGATCGGCACCTCGCAGGAAACGCATCCGGCTCCAGAATGTCCACCCGCTCATCGTGGGCAGCCGCATGCCGAGCAGCACCATGTCCGGAAGACCCTGTTCGTACAACCACTCGAGCGCTCGATGACCGTCGTCGAACGTGGTGACACGGTGCCCTTCGTCCTCGAGAACCTGCCGAATGGCGAACAACAAGGTCTCGTCAGGGTCCACGACAAGCAGATGGAGCGACGGTGTTTCCATTGGACGCCTGGTGCTGTTTCCTCGAGGTGTGGAGGGGGACCACCGCGATCCGGCACAACGAATCACTGTTGCCATAGGATCAAGGATGGCGCCAGTCAGTCAAGAAGTCAACCGATCCTGGTTGGCGGGGTTACGTGCTCGACGGCGTGGCCCGGCGAGGTAGGGGGAGCCCGGTTCAGGGTGCCCGGTAGTGCAACGGGCGAAACCCGAGGGGCGACGATAGCGAAGCGCTGTCCGCCCCTGTCTCGGAAGCGGCCCCTGCCCCGAGAAACGATAACGCCCCCGCGACGCCGAATTCATACCCCGGTACGACCTCGCCGGGATACTCGAGCGTCCCGGTCGTGCGCACGATCGAGGCGTACCACGACCAGGTCATGCCATCGCCAGTGGACGGCTCTCCCTTGTAGTAGAGCCATCGCACCGCCTGGCTCGCCACCTCGCCATGCAGGTCCCGGTAGCAGGTCCACCCGTCCAGCCCGGACAGCGTGTCACTCAGCTCGAGCAGGAACCAGCCGATGCCGGCCCCCCCCCGGAGCAACCCGGTGTAGTAGAGATAGGCTCGAGGTGAGGCTTCGAGCCACCAGGGTTGGACGGCCGGCGCCCAGGTGGTATCGAAGACCTTCAGTGCCGGAGAAGGCGGAACAGGCGTCTCGACCCAAGGTCGATCGCGCTCCGGCCACCACACCAGGCCCTGGTAGTAGTGGGCGATCTCGGGATGGCTCAACCAGGTTGCGGCCCGGTTGGCGGTCTCGAGGTATGTCTGCTCCAAGTCGTCTTCCCCGCCCCCGAAGACTCGAGCCGCCTGCAGGAAGGTCCAGCCCGTTCCTGCCACGCCCATGTCCCAGCCGGTGTAGGGCCCCAAGCCGAGCAACGTGGGGGCGGCAACCCAGGCCAGGCCGTCGAGTTCCTCGACCATCACGTCGCCGCCTTGCAACCACGCCAGAATCGATCGAGCCAGGGTAGCGTGGAGCGCTCGCCCGGTCTCCTGGTACAGCGTCATCAGGAAGTAGGCGATCCCCGCGTTGCCCTGGTAGAACCCCGTGTAGGGCATGGGGTCCCGGTCGCTCAGCGGCAGGTAGGCGCTGTCGTAGATGCTGTCTCCGGCAGGGACCATGAGCGCCTCGAGCGTGCCGGCCGCGGCCAGGGCTCCGTTCAGGTAGGGCGTCCCGTCCGGCACCCTGTGGGACAACCGTACCAGGAACCAACCGACCCCCGCGATCCCCCTGGCGAGTGACGTGTAGCACGCCGCCTCGGCTCCATCGTCAGACGCCATCTCCGGCCAACAGGACCCGAAGTCCGTCTCGACGGCCCGGGACAGGAGCCAGTCGCCAGCACCGATGGCGAACGCCAGGTAGCGCTCCTGTTCCTCCGGGGTGAACAGCGGCTCTTCTGACAGGTCCAGGAAGACGTCGCCGATGCCGGCCACGCCGAACTCGAGGCCAGAAAAGGGCTGCTCGAGCCCCACGGCGCAGGAGAACACCTCCCCTGCCACCACCGGGACGTCCTCGGGGCAGAAGGACGCCTCGATGTCGAACGGCGCCGGCACGGAAACGCACGCGGGCCAGAAAACTCCGCCGCTCTCCGGATCCTCGGCCGCGTGGTAGACAAGCCAGTCGGCAGCCGAACGGACCACCTCGAGGTACCGATCGATCTCGACAGTCCGATCGGTTTCCGTGACCTCGGAAAGCGCCTCGAGTTCATCGATCCCGGCGAGGACCCCCTTGATGACGCCAGCGGTCCCGGTGCTCCGCCCCGTCATCGCCTGCCGCCATGCACCGCCGTCCAGCCAGAACATGCCGGCACCGTCGCACAGGCCTCGAGCCACCACATCCGCCATGGCCCCGGAGACTGCTCCGGCGACCTCCTCCGCGGCCGGCTCCGGGGCCACGGTAGCCGGTTCGCAACCGGAGAATGACCACCGGACGACAAAGACAGCGAACGCCACGGTGAGGGTGCGACGCCCCAGGCGCCAGATACGATACCTACATGGAAGGTTACAATTGTTCATGGAGTTCGAATCGGGGGGCGCGGAGTTTCGCAAGAGACATCTTCCATAACGTTTCCCGGGGGGTCTCCGCCAACTTGAAAACACGCTGGTAGACGCGGATTTCTCCGATGAGTTCCCCCTTCCGGAGCCCTTCCCGCCGCCCGATGGCCATGTGTTCCTGGCCAGCAACCGTCTCCTCCAACAGGGTCGGTCGCACCATGTCGTGCCTCCTTCAGACCCGCGCCTGGGAACGGTCGCAACACGCCGCATTCCAACAGATCCACCCAGAATGTAGGATCTTTTTCGGCAAGATGCAAGGCAGCGAACGCCTCACGCCACCGGGGCGCACGCTCCTTCAGCTCCGCGGTGTCCTTCAGAACCAACGGCTCCAGCACTACCAAAGGGGTCGGCCGACCCCCGATCCGCTCCAGGCACGCAGGTAGATAGGCACGCTCCAGGGGAAAAGCGCTCCCCGCCAGTTTCGGCGGAGGACCCGGGTCGAGATCCCGGTGCAGAAACAGGATCACCATCAGGAACGGCCTCGTGCTCCCCGGGGTTCTGCTCGCGCCAGGTCGCCACGAGACGGATGCGACGCCAACGGATCGTGGGGTCCTCGTACCCCTGGAACGCATCGAGCATGCCACTTGAACCTCGTCCGGGCTGTCCGTGCCTGTGCATACCCGTTGCGACTGCGTGTTTCGGGGGCGCTCGCTTACTGGCGCCCTCCGTACGCGGCAATGCCTGTGATATGCTCGCCGAGGATCAGCGTGTGCACCTCGTGCGTTCCCTCGTAGGTCTTCACCGACTCCAGGTTGAGGGCGTGTCGCATGGCGTGGTACTCGTCCACGATCCCGCTCGCCCCCAGGAGTTCCCGGGCCATCCGCGCGATCTCCAGCGCCCAGTAGACGTTGTTGCGCTTGGCCATGGACACGTGAAAGTGGCGGGCCTTTCCCGCGTCCTTGAGCCGGCCGAGTTGGAGGGTCATGAACTGGGCCTTGGTGATCTCGGTCAGCATGAGCGCGAGCTTCTGCTGGGTGAGCTGGAACCCGGCGATGGGTTGCCCGAACTGGATCCGCTCTCCGGCGTAGGATCGAGCCTCCTCGTAGCACCCCATGGCGGCACCGATGGCGCCCCACGCGATGCCGTACCGGGCCTGGGTCAGACACATCAGCGCCGACTTGAGGCCGGCAGTGTGGGGGAGGAGATTCTCCTTGGGGATCCGGCAGTCGTCGAAGAACAGCTCGGACGTGACCGATGCGCGGAGAGAGAACTTGTTGTCGATCTCCCGGGTCTCGAACCCCCTGGTGTCGCGCTCGACGATGAAGCCGTGCACGATGCCGTCCAGCTTCGCCCACACGATGGCCACGTCGGCGATGGATCCGTTGGTTATCCACATCTTGGAGCCGTTGAGGATGTAGCTCGTTCCGTCCGCCACCGCGTGCGTGCGCATGCTGCCGGGGTCCGAGCCGGCGTCGGCCTCGGTCAGGCCGTAGCACCCGACCAGGCGCGCCGAGACAAGCTCGGGCAGGTACCTGCGCTTCTGAGCCTCGCTGCCGAAGGTGTGGATCGGGTACATGACCAGCCCGCCCTGCACGGAGGCGAAACTCCGGATACCGCTGTCGCCCCGCTCCAACTCCTGCATCATCAGGCCGTATGCGACGTTGTTTACCCCTGCGGCACCGTACCCCTTCAGGTTGGCCCCGAACAGGCCCAACTCGGCCATCTGGGGGAGGAGGTGCGCGGGGAACTTCCCCTTTTGGAAGTGGTCGGCGATGATGGGTAGGACCTCGTCCTCCACGAACTGCCGGACCGTGTCGCGGGTCAACCGCTCCTCCTCGCTGAGCAGACTGTCGAATGCCATGAAATCCACGCCGTCGAAAGCCACGTCGCCTCCCTGGTCTGCAACGATGGTAGGTCTGTCCCCTCGGCGCTCCGTGGGCCGGCCCATCCCCTCCTCCCGAGTCCCCGTCCTGAGCCGGGTTTCCAGGTCAGGTTGAGCCGGCGGTGGTGCGTTCAGCGGAGCTACTATAGCACCAATGCCAGGGAGACGCGCGTGGAACATGCGCGGAGTGGGGTGGCTCGAGGCATCCCGCTGGACGGCCTCAACCTGGCCGCGAACCTCCCGTCGGAGAGGCATGCGGGGACGAGGACCTTCACGAAAGGGCGCGCCAGGCACGGTAGGCTTCCTCGAGCTGGCGGAGAGAGACGACGTCGCCATGGGCGAGCCGATTCCGAATCTCCCGCCAGAGTTCTCCTGGCCTCGCGACGCGCTTCGCCTTCCGGGTGCGGGGTTCCTTGCCGCGCCGAAACACGTGATGCAGCAAGGGACCCATCTCGGTCTGAACTTTGTCTCGCTCCTCTTCGTCCATCCCGTCCGTGCAGGCTGCGACCCAGTTGTCGCCGTGCCGATCGCGTAGCCAGGCGACCATGGCGCGCCGGACCTGCTCCACCTGCGGCATGAGGACCTCGATCTGGCCTTCCAGGACCCGGGAACGGATGTCGTCGCCGGGGGCAGGCGCGGCGCATACGGCCGGATGGAGTCGGGTTCCGGTCCCCTCCTCCCACGTGACCCAGCCCTTCCGCCACAAGCGCTTGAATTCGACGGAGTCCGGCGGTTCCGGGGGGATTTGCCGGTCTCCCGGATGGCCGTTGAGCCGCGACACGGCGGGAAGGTCGGGCGGGAGGGGTTCTCCGAAGAACTCAAGCAGCACCGCCTGTGTGCTCTTCACCGTCCTTGGGGACTCCTGGAGCAGTATCTCGGCCAGGTCCGGGCAGCCCCGCGCCAACCCCAGGCACAGGGCTGTCAGCCAGGCACGTTCGGCTTGCGTGCGGACCTTCTTATCGAATTCCTCCTCGAGCAGGCAATAGATGTCCGCGGTCCTGGACACACCCCACCAGACGTGCCGGGCGAGTCGGACGTTTTCCTCGGGCACCGGGAACTCGGGAGAGACCGCTGCCACCAGGTGGAACGGGGAACGGGCATCCTGGGCATGTTCCCCGGCCTTGATGAGCAGGTCTCGTGCCTTCTCGGCCCGGGCCCAGTCTCCGACCTCGATGCCGCGGAGCCAGAGGAAACGTGCCGGTGCGTCCTCGAAGCCGAGCACTCTGTCGATACGCGGCCGGCGCTTGCCCAATCTCGCCATGTCGAGACCGATGGCCAGGGCGGAGAGGGGCTCTTCATGTACCGGCGGGCCGATGTCCAAGGGGTGCAGCTCCCCGTCAAGGCTTCTTTTTGCCCGGATGCGGGTTTGCAGGTGCTTCAGCAACCCATTGTCCAGGACGCGGTCGGGCACGACCAGGACCACATGCTTCCCGGCTTCCAGGGACACGATGACGCGATCGAGAAACCGTCTGGGTCCTGGAAGGCCCCAAAACATCTCACTCATCGCGCCGCTGCTCCCGTGCCCAGCCTGTTCACCAGGGACGCAACGACGGGATCGAGGTGAATCCCATCGCGGTCCCGAACCACGAGATCGAGGTCGGAGAGATAATCGAGGATGACCCCCACTTGTTCCGGCTCCAGCCCATTCGTCTCCTCCGCCAGGAGTTGAACCATCTCCTCGTCGACCGGGTCGCCGTATTCGGTCATGGCCCGGTAAAACGGGAGGATCGGGCCGGACAGGACGCCGGCGTCCTCGAGGAAGGCCTCTGGATTGCTGGGACCGGCAAGCAGCGTTGAGACGTCCGCGCCCGAGGCAAACGCCTCCTGCACGGGGTTGAGAAGGGAGGGCCATCCCCCCGTGGCTTCCAACCATCGGTCCACAGTCCCAGTCTCCGGCGGACGCTCCACGACGTCGAACCAATCGAGCAGTGCAGCCCGGTTCCAGCGACGAAGGAATTGCGCCTCGAGGAACTTGCTGTCCTTGGGTGCCTGCCGTTTCTTGAGACGGCCGGCCTTCCCGGACTCAGACAGCCGGTACCAGGTCGGGGCGTCGATGATGCAGCCAATCAGCACACCACGCTTCTCGGTGGTAAGATTTGTTTGCCACTTGACCAGATCGTCGAGAAGCTGCACCAGCGCGCTGGGGTCGCGACCGGTGGGGCGTGTCTCCAGGACAATGTGCAGGTCCTTGGCGCGCTTTCCACGCGTGTACGCCTCTCGGATCCGCCGGTAGACCTCGGAATGGACGTTGTCCCCGTTCGCGTCGATGCGCGTGATTTGCGCGTGCTGCGCGCGCCGGGACCACAGAGATTCCAGCGTCGTCGCCACCCGGTCGAGCGCCAGTGCCCGGGACCCGACCACGACGGCCAGGCTGGAGCGGGGGAAACTGAGCTGGTTCTCCTGCCACCAGGTCAGCGGGCTCGTGATCCCTTTCTCGCGCGGTTCCACGGGCAGGTGAATGACCCGGGCGTCTGCCTGGACGTCGGGTGGCTCGTTCTCGAAGCGACCGAGCTGCTCCAGGACTTCTTCCTCGCCGCCCACCAGCCTCAGCACGTTGGGGCTTCTCAACCGGTAGCCCGTGCTCGACGTACCCCGGAGGATACCGAGTCCCACCAACTCCTCCAACAGGGCCTCGAGTGCTTCCAGGCGCATGTCCTGGAACCCCGCAGGCCAGTATCGCTGGGCTTCCACCAAGATATCAGTCGGGCGGCGGCCTCGCAGCCGGCGACCCCCCTTGCGGGCATATTCGTGATACGCAAAGGCGTATGCGAGCACCCGGTAGCGCTTGTCCAGGTCCACGGTCCAGTCGAACCGATCCCGCATTTTTCGGCGCATGCCCACCCGCTGTTCTGGAGCGGATCGGTACTCCGGCGAGGGGTCACCGCCTCGTCGAATCGGTGCACGATCTCCTCGAGTGCCCGGGCCAGACGAGTTACCCCGGCGAACTCGAGCAGGGAGCCGGTCTCGGCCAACTGGCTCAACTGATCGACGATACGCCGGGCGGGTTTCTCCAGGCCTTCCAGCACCCGGCGGCCGTGCGCCAGACCACTCCCCCCCTGTTCCGGACGCGTTTCGTGGAGATCGAGCCACCGTGCGGCCAGGTCGGCCGCATCCTGGGCAAGCCGATAGATGGCATCGAACGCCCCGTGCCGAATCGCTTTGCTCTTCCTGTTCTGCCTGAAGTGCTCGGTGGTCCTGTCCAACTTCTCCCGGAACGTTTTCTCGACCGTCCAATCCGCCAGTTCTTTTCGCAACGCCGACCGCTCCGCCGCCTTTTCCGCATGGCGCGCCTTCTCGACCAGGCCCCGCAGATCTCCTTTGTTCTCTGTCCAGTAGACCCAGACGCGTGTGGCGTCCTGGTACTTGATCTTGCGTTTCGACGCCGTCTGAAGCCAGTCTTCCGTTTCGTCCTCCAGAGCTTGCCTCTCCTCCTCCCACTCCGCATGGGTGGTCAGGTGGCGCATCAAGTCGCTGGCCAGGGGGACCCCCTGCTTCGCGAATGCGACCAGCCGCTCAGAGAACTCGTGGAAGTCGGGCAAGAACGACAGCGGTGCCCTCAACGGCACGAGCTGATAGATCGCGTGGGTTTGCATGGGAGCCATCAAGATCGGACGGACGAGGGCCGCGGCAAGCAACAAGGCCTCCGGCCGGGACATCTCGTCCAGCTCATGTGGCGGCGCCGCGAACAGTTCCCGCAACCGCTCGGTCGAACGGTGGAACCCGGGCTGGTATTGCACGCCGAGGCGCAGCACTTCCGCCACCCACGGGGAAAGCGGAGAAGCCGGCCCGGCCGCCACCGCCAGCCAGTAGGCCAGGTCCAGGTTGGAATCCAGGTCGGCGTTGACAAGAAGTCCGGCCAGCAAGCACGCAGTCCAGGGAGCAGAGGGTTCGTCCCTTCGCATCTCGAGCATGCGGGCCATCTCTCCAACCTCTCCCTTCCTCGCCAACGCCTCCAAGTGATCCCTGACCACGGGATCCACCTCCGGCTGGTCCGAAGACGCTGTGCCATCCTCTCGAGACGTCGGCACGACCCGAGCACCAACCTCGGAGCCGGATTCACCCGGAGCCGGCCCGGGATCGGGCGCCAGGCTGGGGCTGTGTCCCTGAACGGGCTCGTGGCGCGACCCTGCGACTGGTCGATCACCGGGCGCACGCTCGTTCGTGCCCGTCTCCTCACTCGAAAAAGCGTCTTGCGCCGCATTGCCGCTATGGGGAGCCGCTGGCTCAACCGCCTCCCCGGTCTCCGCCTGGCCGGACGGGGGCTCTTCCGAGGCGTTGTTCCGGGGCATGTCGGCACCTTCCTGGCTGTCGGCCTCACGCCCTTCTGGATTGGGCTCCCGGTGGTCGTCCTCCTCGCTGCTGGGGTGCTCCCTGTCACCGTCCTCGTGAATTGCCACCTGGGATGACGCCGGCCTCGCCTCCACGAGCACCGCCCCGTCTCGAGTGGCACCCGCTTTTCCTGGGACTTCTTCCTTCAGTCCCTCATCTTTCGCCCGCCCATCCCGCGCATCAAAGGAGGGTGCGAGGGACTCGTGCCCCTGGACAGCGCCATTCTCGGGATCAACGTCGTGTGGTTCCTGGGCAGAAGCATCTTCTCGCCCCGGTTGCCGCGGTTCGGCCGGACGCAAGAGGAAGCCCCTCTCGCGGATGAGACGGCAGAATCGCCCGGTCATCGTCTCTTCGATCTGGCCGTAGTCCGCATCCTCCATGGGCATCTCGTCGAGGAACAGGTGGCCGAGGATCACCAGCACGGGCGAATCGGAAAAATCAATGGCCCCGCCGGCTTCGAGCTGTTGGCGTAGCGGCTCGGCCTGGGCCTTGAAGAACTCCATGTCGCGCGCCGGGGGGCGTGGCTCCAGTCGTTGAGGGAGCGTCACCAAGGCCTGAGCCCGAAGGCGCTCGCGGTCGGTGGAAAGGGCCTCGAGGGCCGGCCGAATGCCCTTCTCGAGTTCCTCGAACCAGCCTGGATCCTTCGCGGCGATGGCCAGCATCTTTTCGGCGTCGGTCCCTTCTTCCGGGAGATCCGGCAGGCGGACGTCGGCCTCCTCCGCAGCCCTCAGCAGGGGGACCAGATCGGCCCCTCTCCCGGCGAGTCGGTCTCTGGCGTCTCGAATGGTCTGCTGCCTGGCGGCGACGAGCCTCTCGGAGTGGGCCACCAGGCGGCTCCAGGCCACGATGGTCGTCTGCTCATCGTCGAACTGCACGTCGTCGACGCGCAGTGGCTGACGCAAGACATCGATCGCCGCGCTGGCCTCGAGGCCCACGTGTCTCAGGGCGTCGACGCCGGTCACCAGCGTGAGCCACCGGTGCCAGGTGCCTTCCGCCGCCTCGCCGAGGCGTTCACGAGCGCCGGCCACCACGTCGTCGGCAAGCTGGAGGATGTCGGCAGGCAGAAACAGGTCCTCGTGGAGCACGCGGAGCAGCCGGTAGAACAGGGCGGTTTTCCATGGTTCTTCAGGGAACTGCCAGGCGGCCCACCCGGGCAACACGATGGCCTTGAACCACGCGTCGAGCACGGGACCCGGTCCTTGTCTCGTCGCCTTCTCCAGCACCTTGGCCGCTCCCGCCCGGGCCTTCCCCGCGGCCCGGCCGTTACGTTTTCCCAACGACAGGCCTGCCAGGCGGGCGAGTTCCGCCTGGGCTTCCGGCGGCAGGTCATCATACAGCGCTCGGACCCGCTTCCCTTTGTTGATGGCCACGATGAGGGATTCAGGGATACGCAACGGCTTCGTCGGCTCCTTGGACATAGCAGACTCCAGTAGATTCGCATCGTTCGACCTGTCATGTCGGTACACGGAACCAGCGGGGCGGGACAGGTCGCACGCAGCATATCACAAACCGGGCGGAAACGGGTACTGTGAATTTGTGCGGCGAGGTGATGCCCCGGGGGGTTTGCCCGCACACCGTTTTTCGGGGACAACCGCGCGACTCCGGCATATTCTGATCACTCGCACGTGCGCGCCGGTGTGCGGGCGGTGCCCGTGGGCTGACGCGCGATGGACGCCGGACAGGGGAGGCATCTGACATGACCGTGAAAATGAGCACGCTGCCGGTATCGACTCGAGCAGGCATGCACATCGTGGAGATCACGAGCGAGGTACAGGAGGCGGTGCGGTCCGGGGGACTCACGAACGGTATCGTGACAGTGTTCGTCCCCGGCTCCACCGGGGCGTTGACCACCGTGGAGTACGAACCCGGCCTGGTCCGGGACCTGGATGAATTCTGGGAACGGCTGATCCCATCGGACACCGGCTACCACCACGACATGACCTGGCACGACGGCAACGGCCACGCCCACCTGCGTGCGTCGCTCCTCGGGCCATCCCTGACGATCCCTTTTGCGGACAGGACACTCACCCTGGGCACCTGGCAACAGGTGGTCTTCATCGACTTCGACGTCCCGGCACGGCAGCGGCGACTGATCGTGCAGCAGTTGGGGGAATAGTCCGCGCGCCGGGGGGTTGTTGCCCGGGAATGGGCGACCGGACACGGGCCCGCGTAGCAAGCGCCGGTCGTTTTGGGCTTGTGCAATGGCGCCGTTGTGCTTAGGCTTGCCCTGAGACGCTGTTCGCCCGAGCCTCGCGTTCCGGCGCCACTCAAGCCTCGAGGACCTATCGTGACACGACGATCACCCTGGTTTGTCTTTGCCATTCCGCTCGTATTCTTCGTCTTGCTGCTCATCCAGCCGCTCGTGGCCTACTATGCGGACTGGCTCTGGTTCGACGTGGAGGGATACCGCTCCGTTTTCCTGACCGAGCTATGGTCTCGATCGATGCTCGGCGTGGCCGGGTTCGCCGTCTCGTTCTTGATCGTCTGGGGGAACTACTACCTGGCGGTGAAGTCCTTCACCGGACCAGTCGTCCTTCCGGGCGTCCGCGCGGCAGGAGGGGCGTCGAGGGGCGAGCCCTACGGGATCGTTATCGACGCCCGGGATATCGCCCCGCCATCGATCGCGGTGGCCACGGTGAAGCGGGCCGTGGTCATTGTGGCCATCATGATTGCCCTCCTGGCCGGCATTTCCAGCTCGGGGCACTGGCTGACGTGGCTGCGGTTCACCCACGCGCAGCCCTTCGGCGACGTGGATCCTGTCCTGGGTTGGGACGTGGGGTTCTATGTCTTCCGGTTCCGGTTCTGGGTGGCACTCCGCTCCTTCCTCATGACCATGACCGTACTGTCGCTGCTCGGATGTGCCGCGCTCTACACGGCCGGCGGGCAGGTCCGGTTCACGCAGCAGCGGGGTTTCTGGCTCAGCGGGCGAAGCCGGACACACCTGTCGTTGCTCGTCGGCACCGTCTTCCTCCTGGTCGGCCTGGGCGCGGTGCTGGACATGCCCGGGCTGCTCGTGACTCGGTCTGGGATCGTCTTCGGGGCATCCTACGTGGACGCCAACACCCGCCTTCTGGTGCTCAAGCTCCTGGTCGCCGTGTCCGCTTTCGGCGTCGTGTTGAGCGTTTTCGCCCTGTTCACCTCGAAGCTGTGGCCCATCACTGTCGCGGTGGCCGGGTACTTCCTCGTATCCCTGGCCGGCGGGGGCGCCGCCTCGCTGGTGCAGAAGTTCGTCGTCGCCCCGAACGAGCAGGTCAAGGAGACACCCTACATCGTGCGCAACATCGAGGCCACCCGGAAGGCCTTCGACCTCGACGGCGTGGAAGAATCCCAGCTCACCGGCGACGCCGTGTTGACGCGGGCCGATATCGACGCCAACGAGGACACGCTCAAGAACGTCAGGCTATGGGACCACCAACCCCTGCTGGACACCTTCGGACAGATCCAGGAGATCCGCACCTACTACGATTTCGTCTCCGTGGACAACGACCGCTACGTGATCGACGGGGAGTATCGCCAGACCATGCTCTCCGCGCGGGAACTCAACACAGCCAGCCTGCCAAACCGGAGCTGGATCAACGAGCGGCTCGTGTTCACGCACGGCTACGGCGTGACCCTCGGCCCAGTCAACCAGGTCACGAAGGAGGGGCTTCCGGTGCTCTTCATCAAGGACCTGCCGCCCCGATCGAGCGTCGATCTCAACGTCACCGAACCAAGCATCTATTTCGGGGAACTGTCGAACGACCACGTGTTCGTCAACACGAACGCCAAGGAGTTCCACTATCCCAAGGGGGACGACAACGTGTTCTCGACCTTCGAGGCAGACGCCGGGGTCCCCATGAATGGCCTGCTCCGAAAACTCCTCTTCAGCCTCAGGTTCCAGTCGCTCAAGGCACTGCTCAGCAACGACATTCGCGCCGACAGCCGCGTGCTGTTCCACCGGCGCATCCGGGAGCGCGCTGCCACCATCGCGCCGTTCCTGGTCTACGACAGCGACCCCTACCTGGTCATCTCGAACGGGCGCCTGATCTGGATCCTCGATGCCTACACGGTCAGCGGCCTCTACCCCTATTCTTCCCCGAACCCGGGCAGGACGGGCAGCGTGCCGAAAGGAATCAACTACATCAGGAATGCTGTCAAGGTGACCATCGACGCCTATACGGGGGCCACCAGGTTCTACCTCGCCGACCCAGAAGACCCCCTGGTGCGCGTCTACGCCGACATCTTCCCAGACCTGTTCATCCCGCTCTCCACCATGCCCGAGGACCTGCGGCGCCACCTCCGGTATCCACAGGACATCTTCACCATCCAGGCCGACATGTACGCCATCTACCACATGACCAACCCCGCGGTCTTCTACAACAAGGAGGACCAGTGGGATGTGCCGTCCATCGATACCGGCACCGCCCGCTCCACCCGCATGGAGCCATACTACACCATCATGAAGCTTCCCAACTCGGAGCGGGCTGAGTTCATCCAGATGTTGCCATTCACGCCACGCCGCAAGGACAACCTCGCCGCGTGGATGGTCGCCCGGAGCGACGGCGACGACTACGGAAAACTGGCCGTGTTCCAATTTCCGAAGCAGAAAGTGGTGTTCGGTACGAGGCAGGTGGTGGCGAGAATCAACCAGGACCAGGTCATCTCCCCCCAGATCACGTTGTGGAATCAGCAAGGTTCCGAGGTCATCCAGGGGACTCTCCTCGTCATCCCGATCGAAGAGTCGCTGCTCTATGTCCGCCCCCTGTACCTGCGGGCAGCCAACGGCAAGATCCCGGAACTCAAACGGGTCATAGTGGCCTACCAGAACCAGATCGTCATGGAAAACAGCCTCGAGGACGCCCTGGAGCGACTCTTCCCGGTCGAGGCGCCCCGTGCGACCGGCACCGCCGCCCTCGAGGAACCGGTCGCCGAACTCGAGGCCGCCGGCACACGGCCGGATACGGAACCGACAGCGTCGCCCCCGGCCCCGAAAGGCAGCATCGAGGAGCTTGCGACCATGGCGCGGGCCCATTTCGACCGTGCCGTGGAGGCGCAACGCGCCGGGGACTGGGCGCGCTACGGAGAGGAAATCGAACGACTCGGCCAGGTGTTGAAGCAGATGGAATCGGGGCAGGCCGGCGGCGGAGTCGAGTAGGCCTTGCGACACCCCGCGGCAGCTCCGGGAGCATGGGTCCACGGCGACACGCACCCCATCGCCCCGCCGCCGGGTACAAGGGGCGATCGAGGCGCCTGCAGGCAAGGTGGCTGGAGGAGAACGACAGATGGGAACCAAGAAAGGCTGGCTTGGTATCGTGGCAACGGCGACCGCCCTGGCACTCGGGGCAGCCGCATGCGTCACGGTCGTGCGGACCTTCGAGGTCGTGCTCGACGTCTCCGTGCCCTGCGCGGCATGGCCCGACTCCGTCGAAGGGGACACGTTCGACGTCGAGGTGTTCCGGGCGGCCACGGTTATCTACGACCTCAATACCGCCGGCATCGTGTGCCGCACGGAGTCGAAAGACTCTGTCGGGTGTGACAGCACGGCCACGACCCGACTCGAGCTGGGTTTCGTCCCCGAGTGGGTGGGCGTTCGCGTCACCCGGTCCGACGGCACCGCCGGCTACGCGGTCCAACGGGTGCTGGCCGCAGGATACCTGGACCTCGACGTGGGACCGGAACTCAACGACTGGGTCCAGGCCGACTACTGCCGCGAG
>JAJRTE010000298.1 GCA_024278455.1 Myxococcota bacterium | reverse complement strand
TGCCAAGTGGGGAATTGCGTGCCCTGACGTAGAGCGTGGGCAGGTTCTCCAGCACCGTTCTCCGGTTGGTTTCCACCGCATCCACGAGGGCCTGGGTTTCGGTCACGAGCTTCTGGAATCCGGCGATCTTGCGCTCGAAGGATTCCGCATTGGCCAGATCCTCCTTCATGGCATCGAGTTTCTGAGCTTTTGTTATCGTGTCCTTCAAGGCGGGACCGTAGTCGGGGTCATCTGTGTCGGCGTCCGGCGGCACGTAGCTCAGGTCCACGCCGAAGCGATCGAAATCGATCTTGCCCGGCGCAACGGTCATCGGATCCTGTGCCTCAAACAGGCGGATGGTGACCTTGAGCTTCACGTCCTGAAACCTGTAGTCGGGGCTGATGACAGAGATTCGGTCTATTCGCGCAACTTGGGGGTGCTCGAAGAACTTGTTCGCCCAGACCGGCAGATTCTTCAATGGACCCACCATGCGGACGTTGAGAACGTGTTCCTTGAACAGCGGTGTCTCTTCCGTCGCCACGTCCTCGATGCCGGCCAATTCCAGTTGAGACGTTCGCGTGATCTGGTTCAAGAAAGACTCGACAGCCGGCCGATCGGCTTCCGAGTAGAGGCGGGGCTTGAGCTGTCGAAACTGTTGCTCCAGTGCCTGTGCCTGCTGCTCGAGCAACGGTAGATGGGGTGTGACGAGCCTGGCCTTCTCCGAGATGGCCTCGAGCCGGCGGCCGTCGACGAGCAGCCTGTCTTTGAGTCGCGCGCGATTCACTGACTGCCGTTGAAGATAGATGGCAGCCACCAGTCCGATGATCACGAAGACCAGAATGATTACCGCGGCGTAGAAGAATTTGGAAGACCTGGGCATGTCTCCTCACTCGTGGGGTGGCGGATCGAAATGCGTGCGGCCGCGGCGGGGGCGGACGGAACTCAGTACTTGAGCCATTCGCTCAGGCTCGGCTCGTACTTGTCTCCGATGAACACGTGTGTGTTGTGAAAGTGGCGTCCCTTGATCTGGCACCCTCCGTATGCGGTGTGCGGTATGGTGCTTTCGCCGCGGGTCGATTGTGTGAATATACAGCCGGAGAAGAGACCTGACACTGCTGACAGAACGAGGAAGAACAGCACCACTCTGATGCTTTTCATGACGCTCGAGCCTCCTTGACACCCTCGTGCGAGTACCATGTCATCCACTGTTGCCCATGTCGAGGTCCAGGTCGGTACCCAGGTTGCGCCGAATGTTCTCCAGGATTTCCCGCTCTTTCGCCGTGGAACTGGGAACATCGATCCAGCGATAGATGGATCCGTAGAACTCGAGGTTGGCGCTGATCAAGTCCTTTTCGACCATCTCGTGGTTGATGATCTTGGCGATGGTTCTGCCCTCCCGGTTGATGACGTGGATACGCATGCGGTACCTGATCTTGTCGGGAATCCGAGTGGCGCCATACTGCGTGAAGATGTAGTCCGAGGTGCCGATCATCCATTCGGTGACGATGAGTCCCCGCTCTTTCTCGCTGATCTCGATGGGGTAGAGGTCGAGCGCTTCGGTAGTGGCAGACCAGACCTCGTCGAAGCTGGCGTTGAACACGCCGAAAATCGGTCGTTCTTCGTACATGGGGAGCGTGTCTTCCGGGAACACCGGGGGGACGCAAGAGACCACCCCGCCGAGGCCGAGGCACCCGAGCAGACAAGCCAGCAAACGTGTTACCCGCATATCTTCACCCTGCTTCTTGACGAGACGACACGAACACAGAACAGAGGATACTTGCACCGCCGTGGAGGTGTCAAGAGAAAACCGACAGGTTTCCGCCACGGGGAGGTCCTTCAAACTACGCAGCAATTCATGACAAATCCATCGTTGCCACGACGCGATCCAGCGAAGCCCGAAGCCTTGACACCGGTCTGCTCGTCACGTAGGCTGTGGGACCGATGCGCGTGGCTCTCCGGTGGACCACCACAGGCAGGGGAGGCTTGTTTGCTTGAACTGGTCAACAAGATGCTCGAGGGCAATCGCTATGCGCTGGCCAGGCTGATTTCCCTCATCGAAGATCGGACAGGCGATCCGGTCAAGCTGATGGAGAAGGTCTACGAACACGCTCGGCCTGTTCCGGTCATCGGCGTCACCGGTCCGCCGGGGGCAGGCAAGTCCACCTTCGTGGACCGGATGATTGCCCACTTTCGCTCCAAGGGGCACAAGGTCGCCGTCATCGCGGTCGACCCCTCCAGCCCTTTTTCGGGCGGCGCGATCCTCGGAGACAGGATCCGGATGCAATCCCACGCCGTCGATGAGGGGGTTTTCATCCGGAGTCTCGGCTCGAGAGGGCATTTCGGGGGGTTGACCCTCTCCACGAGGGAGGTGGTCGCCCTGTTTTCGGCTGCGGGATATGACGTGGTGATCATCGAAACCGTCGGCGTGGGACAGACCGAGTTCAGCGTGATGGGGGTTGCAGATACGGTCGTGGTCATGTTGGTTCCGGAATCGGGAGACACGGTTCAGACCTTGAAGGCCGGTCTCCTCGAGATCGCCGACATCTTCGTCGTAAACAAGGCCGACAGGGACGGCGCGGACAAGATGGCCCTCGAACTCCGGCAGATGGTGCAACTGCGCGCGGCGAAAAACGGATGGAATATCCCCGTGTTGATGACCTCCGCAAGCACCGGCCGGGGCGTCGACAGGGCGCTCGAGGCGATTCGTTCTCATCACGGATTCATCGGACGATGGGGGGCTGGACGCGCGGAGCAAGCCAGGCTCAGATCGTTCCAGGATGTGTTGAACGAGGAAATCCGCCGCCGTTTGAGCCAGGCGTTGCAGGATGGCGCGGGACCGCTGGGTGTTCTAGCCGCCGAAGTCCGCTCGGGGCGCAGAAACCCCTACACCGCCGCCTCGGAAGTTCTGCAACGTGGTGCATGGCTTGCACACCTTCTGTTCGGGTCCACGGGCTCTCAGGAGCAGCGCGCCGCCGCGAATCAGCAAGAACGGCTCGCCGACACGCCCCTCGAGGGCATGAACGGCGAGGGGAAGTGAGACACGCGAAGCCCTTGCTGTTTCGATCAGACAAGCCTCCCGCCAAGAACAGGTTTATTCTTCCAGCCTGATTGGAGTATACTGGCACTTGACAGGCTCTGACTCGTCTGCGTGAGAGTCCGGGCCGACCCCGAGGTCAGGGGCCGCACATGAAGACTTGTCCCAAATGTCACCGTTCCTATGATGACGGGATAGATTTTTGCCTGCGCGATGGCAAACCCCTCGTCGGAGCGGACGCGACCGTGGCTGAAGGTGGGGCCGCTCGAGAGCCTTCCCGGCGGGAACCTCCGATCGCTGCGACGTTGAAGATCAAGACCTGGGAACACCCCAAAACATCACCCTCTTCCCCGGGGACCGGCCGGACGCTCTCGAAGGAGGCGCCATGGGCGCCAAACGAGTTGGCGGCCGCCTCCGAACACCCAGGTGGGAAGGTTGAAGCCGCTCGGGTCGAGCCCTGGGTCCCCCCGAGGGAAGTTCTCCCCGGCGGGCCGGTGCCACCCAAGGACACGCCTCCCGGCGACACGATCGTCCCCTGGGTGCCGGGGCGCTTGCGGGAGTCGTCGGTCTCGGGCATTCGTCTCACCATGCCGGTGGGACTCGACAGTCAGAAGCCACCCTGGGAGACCGCCGAGCCAATCCCCTTGCGCAAGGTGGTCGTGGCCCCACCCTCTCAAGTCGACGAGACCCCAGCGCCTGCCTATTCCGAAGCCGCAATCCTGACACCGGACTTGCCGGTCCCGCCACCAGAAAGAGAGGCGGCGGTTCCCGTCGGTGATGAAACCATTCTGGTCGTCGAGGCGGACGAAGAAGAATTCGAAGTCGACGGTTTGGAGCTTGAAGAAGTCGTTCCTCCACCCGCGCCCGAACTGCCCCTCGAGGCACGTTATTGCAAGGCGGCTGCCATGGCGCGTTCCGGCTTCTGGGGCCCGTGTCCAGGTCCGCCGGTCCAAGAGGACGAATCCGAGCCGCGGCCCAGGGTCTTGATCCATACGGAGGATGTGTTCGAACCGCCCGATCCAGATGATGAAGATGCCGTCGACCCTGATGCCTTCGTCGTCTACTGGCAAGGGAAGCGTGTAACTCCGGAGGGCAAGCCGCTGGAGGCTCCGGCTCGCGCCCGCTGGAAATCCAGGTACCTCTTGCTGGCTGCCCTCGTGGCGCTGGTGATCATCGCCGGTTCGGCCGTGCTGGGTTCACGTGAGGCCGGCAAGGAGGATGGCGGCCAACGTCCACCGGCAGGTGAGACGGTTCAGGTGGAGACGGTTGGGGCACGGAAACTCGACAGGGTGAGACCCGCCAACGTGGGTGCGAAGGAACCCGCACGGACCTGGGAGACTCCGAAGGTCGTCCCTCCCGGAGCAGGTGAGATCCTCCCCGCGACCGAACAAGTTCCTGGTCTTTCGACGGGCACCGAGCCTTCCGGTGGTCAAGGCCAGGAAGGCCGGGCGACACCGGGATCGATGACAGTCCCCGGCGAAGACGGAGGCGAGGAACGTGTTGCCGTCTTCGATGCCCCTCTCCCCAGCCAAGAGGATGGACGGGTTGCGCAGGCCCCGGGATCCGCCAGCAGCCTCGATGCCGCCGAGGTGCCGGAGGACAGCACCGGCGCGCGGCATGGAGAGGCTGCGGGCCAGAATGTGGCGAGCCCATCCGTGGCCCAGCCGGAAGCCCCCAACTCCTCCAGTGAGCAGGAGGGGGTCGCGGAGATGGCGCCCGCCAGCACGGCGGATGCCCCGGCAGGCCCGGTGCCGGCCGTGGTGCGCGAGGGAACCATCATTCTGCACTCGACTCCCCAGGGGGCCGCGGTGTACGTGGATGGGAAGCATTACGGTTCTACGCCCCTCACCATCACCGCGACATTGGGGCGTCACAACGTCAGGGTGGAGAAGGAAGGCTACAAGGCCGCAGAGACGGTTCTGACCATCGACCGGCCCGACGCGGGTCAGGTCAGCGTGTCTCTCGAGGCGCAGCCTGTCGCGAAGGCCACCCCGAAGCCGACGTTCCGCTTGCTGGTCTCCTCGAACGCCATTGGCGCAGACGTGTTCGTAGATGGGACCAGGAGAGGTCCCGCGCCGCTTTCGGTCGTTCTCGAAGCTGGAACGCACACCGTGAAGGTGGCTCCAGAGGGCAAGACTCCCAAGGAGGAGACCGTGACCGTCACGCCATCCGAAGCACCCAACCACATAGAACGCCGTCACTTTCAATTCTGAGCCCCCGCCCCCGGCGTCTCGAGCGCTATCCACTGTGGGATGGTTTTGGCGGGGACTCCCAGGGCGCTGCCGGCAGAAGCCAACGCTTCGGCGAACCCTCCTTGCCGAAATCGAGCACGACGTGCTCCCCCGGATTCGGTCTTCCCGACCATTCGCCGGGCGCTGCCCCGGGGGCCTCGACGCGCACGTGAATGACTCCGGAAACGTTGCGAAGCCCGACCTGGAGGGGGGCGCGTCCCGCTGGTTCGTCGCCGACGAACACGGTGGCGTCAGGCGTGGAAGCGACCACGTATAGCCACGAACGGGCCGCACTATCCGTCACCGCCGTCACGATCGGTTCCGGCGGCTCACGCAAGAGCAGCCACGTGGAGAGGGCCGCGAGGACAATGGCGCAGCCGGCGAAAAATGTGATGATGGCCCGTCGTCTGCTTCCCCGGTGCCGGGCAACGCGGGTCGGGCGCGACAGGGCGGTTCCTGGGGGGTGGCCTGCCACTTCCTCCTTGGAACCTTTGGCCAGGACGGACTTCGATCCGTCCTCCACCCCCATTGACAAGGCAGCTCGATGCGAAGCATCCGGCGGTGTCGCTGTGGCAGACGTCGGCGCGCCGGCTTGGCCTCCCGGAATGGATGCGTCGGCCGGCTGCCTTTCCTTGTCCCGGTCTGGCCCTGGCGTCGGCTCGAGGGCGGAAGGGAACGAAAGGGGTGGCGACTCATCACGTTGTCCTTCGCGTATCTCGTCTTCGAAACGCCCCTTTCCGTCTCGACGTTCGGCGGCGGCTTCCTGCAGAACGCCTGCTGGCGGGGGATGCGTGATGTCTTGGGCATGAGCCGGTGGCGAGGGGCTGGACAGGGTCGCCTGGGACGCGATCTCTGCTGCAGGTTTCGGTCCCGCCACGCTTGCCTGGCCTTGATGGCCGTCGCGAGGGAGGATGAACTGCCTGCTCGTCGTTTCCGCGTCAGGCGAAAGCCAACGAGTCGCGAATTTTGCCAGGTCTTCCCGCGAAACCTGGGGAATGTCGAGCTTCTCCAGGGCCGAAACGAGAGCACTCGCGTCCGGGTAGCGGTCAGAAGCCCGCTTGGCCAGCAGGCACCGCGCAACCGGGGCGAGCGGAGCGGCGTCGCGCGGCAGCCGCTCGAGAAGGGCAAGCCTGTCAGGAGATGGCCCTCGAGCCACCGTGCCGAGCAGCCCCATGGCACTGGTGGTTGCGCCATAGAGTCGCTCGAGCGTCAAGAACTCGAACAGCACCGCACCGATGGCGAAGAGGTCGGATGATTGCGTGAGCGGTTCGGAGCCGCTTGCCTGTTCAGGAGACATGTAGGGGAGGCTCCCCTTGACCATGCAGGGCAGCGTCTGCGTCAGGTTGCTGCTCGCCTTGGCGATGCCGAAATCTGCAATCTTTACGTGCCCGTTGAACCCCAGGAGCATGTTGGAAGGTTTGAGATCCCGGTGTATCAAGTTCAGAGCGGCGCCGTCGACATCGTGCGCCTGGTGTGCCCACTCGAGCCCGCGGCCCACCTGTATGAACAGGGCAACGATACACCCCGGGGGGGGGTGCGTGCGCCTGCGTCGCACACGTCCCAGGATCTGGCCGAAGTGGCCGCCATCGACGTATTCCATGGCGAGATAGGGAACGGAGCCGACGAAGTCGAAGTCCAGGATCTGGATGATGTTCGGGTGGACGAGCAGACCGCCGACTCGAGCTTCATCCACGAAAGCACGCACGAATTCGCGGTTCTGGGCGAGATGGGGAAGAATGCGCTTGATGGCGACCCGACGCCGGAAACCCAGCGGACCCATCATTTCTGCCAGGAACACCTCGGCCATGCCCCCCATGGCAATGGGAGCGAGCAACCGATATCGTCCAAAGGTCTGGGGGAAGCCCCGGTCCGGGCCATGTCTGTCGGGCGATGGCGCCATGGTCTTCCAGGCAACGAAGTTGGGGGACGACCCAAAGAGCCGCCCTGGCGGGAACACCGGTGGTCGTGCTCGCCGGCGCCGCGCCTCGGTTCTGCCGCCTCGACGCAAACGCCGTCCGGGACACGCGCTGGAGATCCGGGCAAGGTTGCTCGAGCGACCACGAGCCAGGCCGGTCCCCGGTGCACTCCATGAGACCAGATGGCCTCGGCGCACGGCGCGAGATACCCGATCACGACAAGGTGTTCCACAAACCACGAAAGCGGGTGCCCACATCTGAGACATTGCAGGAGCATGCCGGCGCTGTCAACACAAAAACTCAACGACGGCGCCTCGAGCGCAGCTCCTGCCGCCGGGCCTCGATGCGTTCGTAGATCCTGAAGATGTAGTAGTTGTACAGGTTGTAGATGTTGGCGATGTTGTGGTCGAAGGTCCAGGAAACGTACTCCTTGATCTTGGAGAAGCCCAGGGATTCATAGGGGGACAGATCAGCGTCCTCGGTGAGCGCCACGGTCTTCTCCTGACCGGCACGCTGGTAGTCCTCGATCGTGTGCCGGATCAACAGGTCGCGAATGGCAGCGTTTCGGGGATGCTCGGGGAAGCAGGTGTGCACCTGGAACGTGTTGAGGAGATTCGACATGTTCAGGCCGGGAGAGGCTCGTTCGGCCAGCGAGAAGCCGACCAGCCTGTCCCCTTCGAATGCGCCAAACACCCTGCGGATTCGGAACAGGCCGAGCGCTCGATACTTCTGGTTCACGGATTCGAGTTCGTAGGCACCTCGACACAGGTCCTCGCTCTTCATGAAGAAGAACTCCTCCTGGGTGATGAAGTAGCTCTCCAGTTCCGCGATCTCATCCGGGGTGACGCGTCGTACAACCAGGCCTCGCGCACTGATGGACGCCGGAGGAAGCGGCGCACGATCGCGTTGGAGATAGCTGTAGACCCGGACCACCGACTGCTCGCCGTCGTGGAGCCGGTGAACCAGCCTGTTGAACATCCGGTTCGACCAGGTGTTGTTGGGTCTCCACATCATCTTCACGTAGTGGATCTCCGGCGTCTTCGAAATGTACTCCCCGAGGAAGAGCAAGAGGCTCTTGGGAACGAATTCCGTCCGGTGGCGCACCGCGCACAGGTGGTGCACGAGCCAAGTGCGCTGGCAGATCTGCTGCAGGGACACGGTCCCATAGATACGGCCGTCGTCCCTGAATATCAGACGCCTCGAGAAGGGCGGCGGCGCGCGAAGCATTGCCCGCTGTGTCTGCCTGACCTGCTCCGGCGTTCCGAGACAGGCCGCCTGCTTGGCGGGCGTGTAGAAGTCGGCGTTGTGGTAGAACTCCCACAATGCTTGCTCGTCATCGGGACCGGCATCCATGACCTGTGGGTAGTTCTTGGAAACAAGATAGTCGACCAGTGCGTGGTGGGTGGCTGGCGACACGTGCCGGAATTGGATGCCGCAATAGGCGGGGCCATCCGGCTTGCTCGGTGACACCGGCGCCAGGTAACGCACCTCTCCTCGAAGCTCGAGTTGCGGGAGTCCCGGCAACAGCAGCGAGATACGGTCCAGCACCATTCCCCGGATCAGCATGTCCTTGTCGGGCTGCACTTCGACACGCAGGCCCATGGGAGACAGGTTGACCGCGGGCCGGGTCAGAGGCGTCTCAGGGGTTATCGGGCTGACGATAGTGACCGTCGGGGCATCCTCGGGGGAGAACTCGTAGCGCAGGGTCGCTCTGGCCCAAAGCTTGTCGATACGCTTGGGAAACCGCAATGTGACCTGGGAGGTGGCTGGCTCGATCCGCAGGACGACGGCCCAGAACTGGAGTTGCGCGTTGTCGCGAACGAACTGGCATCCGACGATATCCATTTCGGCCAAGATATCCGGAATGCCGGAGGAAGCTTCGATGCTCAAGGTCTTGTCGTCCGCGTCGAACGACGTCATGGTGCCCGCCAAGGTCCATCCGGGCTGTTCTCCCCTCAGCAGCACCCTGGTATGTCGTTCCACCGCGTCGGCAAGGACGGTCTGGATGACCAGGACGTCGGAAAGAAAGGCATCCGTGCGAGACTTGCTCGCGTCGCGTCCGTCGTCGTCGAGATCGAGGAACTCCGCGCCCACGCGCATCTCCTGTGCGGGTTCCTTGCCCTTGATGAGCGTGAGGTGCCTGACCTGGGCACAGGAAGAAAGGAAACAGCCCTGCTGTGCCTGCAACTCCAACTCCTCGAGAAGATCGCCGGGATAGATGAGAGGGTCGTTGGCATGCCAGAGGAAGGAGAATCCCGTAGGGCTGATCTCCAGAACGGAACGCTCGAAATCCCGCGCACCAAGCCGAGGGAACTGGATGGTGAAGCGCGCCACAATTCCCTGTTCCGGCGTGATGGCGACTCGTCGCGCTCGAGGCTTGGGAGCAAGGATGGTATCTACCGCCTGCTTCAACGAGGACGCCGACAGCGGTCCCCGGTGGTAGAAGAAACGCTGCTCACCCTTGAGCGGAACCGACGAAAGACTCGGATCGGCATCCTGCAACAGGTAGAGGCGAGGCAGCCTGGGGGGTAGTTCGCTGACCAGCATCTCGAGCTGCGGAATGCGCCGGGCCGCCTCCTTGACGGAATAGCCTTCCACGACGAGAAGCCGGATCGGCGATTCCTGGTCGGACAGCTCCGGCACCGACGCCGGTGTGAGAACAATCGGGCGGTAGCAGGAGCGGAAATCGTCATCCAGCAGTTCCGTGATGTCGTGCCGCATGGTGGCAAACAAGATCGATTTCACCGCCCGCCCCTTCTTGTGCTCGAGAAAGTGGCCATGTCGCCAGAACGCATGCCTCTCAGTCCCCTACAGAACAGGATGCCCCATGTCAAGTCAAACGGAATCAGCGTGTTGGGTGTCAGTCCCTCCACAATGCCGACCGCGGTGGCAGGAACGTTGCACCCGCTCGTGGACAGCGCCGATAGAATTGTTGTAGTCTGCATGTTGTCCCCGGCGCCGGCCGGAGCGGCTCGGGGCCTTGCCACCGGCTCGAGGCGTGTCTCGAGCCGCCGGTACCGGGTGGTGTCTCTCCGGTCTTGGAGAACAGGCGGTGCAGCGAAGCGACCTGGTTGCCACGCTCCTGGTGGCTTCCGGCATGAATCGACTCTGGCGCCGGTTGCGGCGCGCTCGAGGCTTCCCGGTACTTGCCTACCACGAAGTGGACCGGGAGACGGTGGAGATACACCTTGAAGTCTTGAAGAGGCACTACCGGATCACTACAGTGGCGGATGCCTGCGCAGGTATCCGCGAGGAACCCCACAGTCCGCACAACCGCCCTCCGCTGGTCCTGACATTCGACGACGGCTACGCGAGTTGGACGCGCAACGTGGTCCCGGCGCTTTCGCAGCATGGTGTCCCGGCGATATTCTTTGTATGTCCCGCGTTCCTGGATGGCGAGACGCTGCCCTGGTTCGAGGTCGTGGAACGATATCTTCGCCTGTATCCCGGCGCAGAGGTGGCAGTAGGCCCCCGGCGATTCTCCTGCCAGCGGGTCCTCGATCAGGCTGGAGAGCGGCGTGCCCTGTTCAGATGTCTCAAGGCCTTGCCTCTCGAGGAACATCGGGACGTCGTCCGGCAGCTCGAGACGCAGCTTCCGCGGGAGGAAAAAGATGCGATGCGCAAGCGCTGCTTGTCGTGCGATGACGTGCGCCGGATACGCGGAGCTGGTTTCGAGATTGGCGCCCACTCGCTGTCCCACCCCATTCTCTCGAAGGCGAGTCTGGCATGTGTCGAGGAGGAAATCCGGGGGTCCAAAGCGTGGCTCGAGGCCCTACTTCAAGAACCTGTGCGCTATTTCGCCTATCCGAATGGTGGCCGCGCGGATTTCGGCTGCCGGGAAGTGGCCGTGGTGCGCGAAGCGGGATACACCGCCGCGTTTTCCGCCCTTCCCGGATGGAACGGCCAGGACGTGGATCGCTTTCGGCTGAGGAGGGCTGTCGTCGCCCCGCGCGGCTCGATCCACCGGCTGGAGATCGCGGCATCCGGACTCCTGGGCCGGCTCGAGGATGTGTGGAGATGGCGCCATGATTGAAATCGAGGCGATGGGCGGCGGAGAGGCCGCGCTTGACGCGCTCGAGAGTCTTGCAAGAACAGGCGCGGGCGTGTCCGGGGAGGCGTCGCGGGGGCGTCGGCGCCGGTGGTACAGGCTGTTGGTGACCAATCCTTTCGCTGGCGAAACGCTTCAGCCGGTCGTCTGGGTCGCGCTCGCGGGTCGCCGCCCCGTCGGGTGCCTGCTCGGAGTGCCGTTTCGGGGGCGTGCCGGCGAGGTGTCGCTGGAAGGGCACTGGGGCGTGGACCTTCTCGTCGATCCTGACTTCCGTGGCAGAGGTATCGGAACGCGCCTGCTGAAACAGTGGCGTGACTCGAGTCCGCTGGCGTTGGGCCTGGGTATCACCGGAACGGCGTTGCGCCTGGAACTGTCCCTGGGGTGGCGACAGGTCCCACTGCCCCCTCGGCTCGTCCTGCCTCTGACGGCTCGAGGGGGCCTTCTCGCGCGGCGTTGCCGCAGGTCGCCTCTGCCTGTCGCACGCCGTGGTCCCGGTCCCTCCGGGCTGGATGTCGTCGTGTCCACCCATGGACCGCGAGGACTCGACCAGCTCTACGATCGACTGGCCCCCGGATGGCCGTGTCACGTGTGCCGTACCGGCGCCGCATTGCGCTGGCGATATGCCTCGAGGTGGCGCGATGGTTTCCTGTGGGTGTCGCTCTTGCGCCGAAGGACCCTGGTGGGGGCTGCCGTCGTGCGGATCGACGCGGGACGATGGCGCACGAAGATGTGGATCCACGAACTAATGGCAGACGTGACCAGCACGGTGTTACCATGCCTGGTCGGCGAGTGCGTGCGCCTGGGCAGGTCGCTGGATGTCGACCTGGTGGAGGGCCGGGTGACGGGCAGGGCGCTGCGCGCCGCCTTGTCAGCGCTGGGGTTCAGAAATGGGCGCCGCGAGGACACCTTCATCGTGCACGCTCGAGACCCCGCGATGGCTCGCCTTCGGCCCTGGCACCGGGAATGGTTCCTGACATTGGGCGATTCCGGGAACCTGTAGCCATCAGCTCACGACACGGGCGACCGTCTCCAACAACGCATCCATCGCATCATGGATGAAGAAGTGGTTGCCCGGCAGGACGTGGAGAGAAAAGTCGCTCGAGGTGTGTTCGGCCCAGGCTGCTGCCTCTTCCTGCGTCACTTCAGGGTCGTCCGCGCCGCGAAAGGTGGTGATCGGACATGCCAGCGGTTCGCCGGGGCGATAGCGATAGGTCTCGACCAGCTCGAAGTCGGCACGCGCGAGGCCCAGCACCATCTCGAGCAGGTCGGGTTCGTCGAAGACGGCCGCCGGGGTCCCTCCCAACTTCCGAAGGGACAGGATCAGTTCGGAACGGGGCAGCGTGTGCAGGATCCGGCTCGCCCGGCGGACCATCTGTGGTGCACGGCGACCAGAGGCGAGCAGGTGCACGGGCGACGCCCCAGAACCTCGCCTCCGGAGCGCTCGCGCTAGCTCGAACGCGATGAGCGCCCCCATGCTGTGGCCAAAAAAAACGGAAGGAACATCCGTGCGGTCACCCATCGCCTCGAGCAGGGCGTCCACCAGGGGAGCCATGCGCCGATACGGCGGCTCCCGGTACCGTCGTTCGCGGCCCGGCAACTGGATGGCCACCACCTCGACGCTCGGCGGCAGGTATTCGGGCCAGAGTCGAAACGTCAACGTGCCACCGCAAGCGAAGGGGAAGCAGAAGAGTCGTGCCGTGGGATGTTCGATTGGCCTGGGCGACCAAAACCAGGGGGACGCGGGTTTCATCGCTCGATGGCCTCGATCGCTGCCTTGGCCGTTGCTCCGCCGAACAGAACAGACAGGATCCCCGGAAGGTAATCATCCATGGTCTGCACGGCAGGGTAGATCGCCCCCTTGATCAACGCCGGGGACAGTCCCGCACCCTCGTAATCCAGGCTGCTCTTGTACCGGATTTCGCCGTCGTCGAAATCCAGCTCGATGTTGCCGATGCGCAGCCCATAGTTGGCGCGGGCGATGAACTCGCAGATCTCTGCCCGCCGTGCCGGATCCGCCTTGACCGGCGCCATGACGTAGAACAGGAACTGGGAGAGCCGGGGACGGATCTGCGCGTAGCAGGGCATCGTCCCGCTTTGCCCGCGGTAGCTCATCCGGTACACGAAGCCGTCGTCCGTGGGCAGTCTCTGGGGGAACCAGCCGTCCTCCTCGAGGAAACGGCCGAGAATCTCGAATGCCTCGATGCCCGCGTCGGGGAGGCCGGGACCTTCCCGGGACCCGTTGCCCGGAGGGCCTGATTGGGTCACGTTGCCGGTCGAGGATGTCTTGTCATCTGTTGTCACGTTGGTCTCCGTGAGGGTGGAAGCCTGTCCGCATCGTCTGCTGGTAAGGCACACCGCCTGAGAACATGTAGTAGTTTTGCCTGGGCAGCCCGAAAAGCGCGCTTGTCGCCACCCAGTCACCATGAGCAGCGTGCGGACTGAAGCGGGTGTGTCCCTGGTTCCCTGGGAGAGTCTCCGGCCTTCGGCCCGTATCCGGCTCCTGGCATGCCTAGTATAGCAGCGTCCGGGAGGTCTGGAACAATCATCTTGCTTTCCAGATGACTCCGCGTGTTCGGAGATGTTCGAGATACCGGTACACCGCCGCGCTGACCACCCTGGCGTCCCGGCCGAGTTCCGAATACGACAGAGGCTGTCGGGAAAACCATGGCCGGGTGGTCGCCCGATTACGACGATGGTGTCCGGTCACGGTCCGGGGGAGCCGTGGGAGGCGCCGATGCGTCTTCCGGTGCACCGCCCGCCTGCCCGTCGTCTGTGTGCGGCTCCTCGGGTGGGACCCAGCCTGCTGCCTCGAGGCGCGGTGCCACATCCTCGATCTTGGCTTCGAGTTCACCCAAGACGCCCTCCAACTCCTCGATTCGAGCCTTCAGCTCTGCCATGCGCTGCTCTGCGACGACCCGATAGCCGATGGAAGTGGATGTCTGCTGTCGTTGGCGGTATGTCTCGATCTGTTGATTTAGACGCTCCAGGATATTGGTGATACCGGATTTGCGCTTTTGCCAGCGCATGAAGTGGTTGCCGAGGCGGTCCAGCGCTTCCTTGCGGTGGCGCTTTTGCTGGTCTCGAAGTTCCTGCTGGTGCCTGGCCGCCGTTGCCCACGCCTCGCGCAGAGACTCGAGCAAGGCCGCGCGTTGTGCTCTTCCAAGCGGACTCCCGGCCAAGGCCTTTTGCGTCTTCTGGATCCATTTTCGTGCTTGTGCCGGGGTGTCGTCGGAAGCCAGGCGGTGTGCTTCCTTGACCAGGGCGTCGAAGTGTTCGGCGGCTGCCTCGATGACGGCTGACTTTCGAGAGCGGAACGTGGCGTTCGCGTGGCGGAATCTGGCCCAGAGTTCCCTGCGGCGCGAGTGAGGGACGGCAGCGGTTTCGAGCAGCCGTCTCGCACGCCGAAGCGCTTCCTGGACTGCCTTGATCTTCTCCGGCGTCAGCATGTCGTGTGTGCCCTCTGTCGCGTCGCTCGAGGATGCGTGTTGTGGCGGTGGGCTCGAGGTGGCAGCCTCCGTGGCATGCGCCTCTGTCGTGCCCGCGTCGCCGGCGGCAGGCTCTGCGGGCGCTGGCGCGGGAGTGCCGTCCGTGCTCGCAGGCTCTTCCCCTTGTTTCGGTCCGCCACCGGGGAGGTCCCAGGGCGCACCGAGTGTTCTCTCGACCTGTTCCAGAAGGGCCACCACCTCGTCTTCCACTCGTGCGTCCGGTTCGTCGCTCTTGCCGGACCGTGCACCAAGGACGTGAGGGGACACCCAGGATGAGAAACCGCCCCTGTTCACCAGGTCGGCCAGGCGGTTGTTCAAGCGGGCTCGATTGTCGCGGTCGATCGGCCGTCGAAAACGCAACATCTGCTCGATTTTGCGTGCTTGCGCCACGAGATCGGGAACGGTGACAGGGGGTGCGGCGGTCTCGACGGACCGGGAGCCGGACTGATCCTCCATGGGAGGGGTCGAAGGCGTATCGGTCTGGGAGTCGGTGCACGGGGCAGGCTCGAGTGCCGGTGGCGGGTCGGGAGAGCCTTGAACGTCCTCCCCTCCTGGCGTATCCGGAGGCTTCCGATCCCCGGCCGTGCCGACAAGCGTTTCGAGCCGACTCAATTCGGCCTCGACCGCCGCAACATTGGTGGCGATGGCCTGTTCCCACTCCGTCTTGCGCTTCAGCGTCGTCTCGCAATCCCCGAGGGCATTGGCGAGGGTTCGCGTCGCGCTCGAGAGACGGCGCTCGAGGTGGCGTGGCAAGGAAAACTGCCGGATGACACCCCAGGCGGACATGGCCTCGGATTCGATCTCGGCGAGTTCATCGCGCATTCTCGACACATCGGTGGCGTTCAGTTTCCGGCGCTCTTGCCGGAGACGGCGGTGAATCACCGATGCCTTTCTCGCGCCTTCGAGGATTGCGTCGGCGTTCGTCTCTACCTGGAGCGCCCATCGTTGTTTGCGCTCATGGCAGCGCCGGGCGGCGTCGCGGGCTTGGCGAATGGCCGCAACAGCCTCCTCCGCATGGGCGCATGCTTGATCGTCGCCCTGCTCGATGGTTGCCAGGATCTCCTCGGCATCATCGAGGGCGGCCTGGAGCTTGTGTAGGATTTCCTTGGCGTCGTCCAGCGAGAGTTCTCGGGCTTTCGTCGTGACCACCTTAGCCAGGTTCCGCGCCTTGTCCGCGTTGTGGAACAGGGTATCAAGGGGGCGGGGGGTCGTGTCTTGATCCACGGCTCGCTCCATCGTGTCTCGAGACTCTCTTGAGTTGGATGTCCATATCTTGGCATGGGGTCCTCTTTGCGTCCAGGGAAACGGGCCGCATGGATGGCAAGCTGAAAAGGCCTGCTGGGGCGATCGTGCCCTCGACGTGGCGAGACGTATCTCCAGGGAGGGAGCGGCGCCGGGCCGGCGTGCCTGCGCGACATGGATGGCCGTG
The DNA here is from genome assembly GCA_024278455.1 of Myxococcota bacterium. GTDB lineage: Bacteria > Myxococcota_A > UBA796 > JAJRTE01 > JAJRTE01 > JAJRTE01. The sequence goes on along the minus strand of JAJRTE010000298.1, from coordinate 73,669 downwards.
GCTTGTTTGCTATTGAATTCAAAGGTGTTGTAGAGCATCATGAAGAAAATCTCCTTGGTCTCCCTGGCATGTTGGAGTTGCGTATGCGTCGCGTGGGACTGCTGTCGTGGTGGACGGTATTGCTGGTCTGTGGGTGCGGCATGCTCGGATGCAGTACCAGCGAGGAGGACGACGACACCTCCTTTCCCCCCGTGAATTCTGCTCCGATCGTGGCGATCGATGCCCCCGTGAACGGTGCGTCGGTGGACGCTGGTGCCCCGGTGACGTTTTCCGGAACCGTCTCCGATGACCAGGACGCGCCTGGGGCGCTGAGCGTCGTCTGGACGAGTTCCATCGATGGCCCTTTGCACGACGGGCCTCCCGACGGTCAGGGACAGACGGAATTCACCACATCGAGCCTTTCCGTCGGCCAGCATTCCATCACGTTGGAGGCGACGGACACGGCCGGGCTGTCGGCCAGCGCGTCTGTGGACCTGGTGGTGTCGATTCCCCCCAACCAACCGCCCACCGCGGAAATCACATCACCCAAGGCAGGGGCCGTGTTTCCCTCTGGAGCCAAGGTGACGTTGTTCGGCCATGCAGAGGACAGGGAAGATGGGCCCGATGCCCTGCTGGTGCAGTTCCAGTCGAGCCTCACTGGCCCACTGACGGATTGGTTCGCCCCTGACGCCAACGGCCAGGTATCGGCCACCGTCCCCTTGGAGGACGGTGCGCACGACCTGATACTGTTGGTCGAGGACTCGGAGGGGGCCGAGGGCATCTCCGAGTCCGTGCCGGTCGTGGTCACCCCGAACGAGCCTCCCGAGGTGGCATTCGAGCCGTTGAACCAGACGCTGTTCAACGAAAGCGAGTCTGTTCTCCTGGTAGCCGTGGTGGGCGATGACTCCACGGATCCGACACAACTGGGCCTCGAGTGGACGTCGAGCGTGGATGGGCCCCTGGCGTGTCCCGCCACGGGTGATGTCTATGGCGACGTGACGTGCCGGCTCTCGGATCTGAGCCCAGGAGATCATGAGATCACGCTGGTGGCCACGGATGAGGCCGGGAAGACTGGTTCGGACGCCGTGGAGCTGACGATCAACGGTATTCCCGCCAGCCCGGAGGTGGCGATCGAGCCTCTCGAACCAAAGACATCGGATGACCTGCGGGCGACCATCGTGACACCATCGGAGGACCCGGACGGCGACGCGATCTCCTATGGCTTCTCGTGGCGCAGGGATAACGTGGTCGTTCCCGGCCTGGACGGGGATACCGTGCCAGCCACGTATACTGCCAAGGGCGAAGTGTGGACGGTCGACGTGGTTCCGTCCGACGGATACGCCACCGGCCCCGCGGCCACGGCAACGGTCACCATCGCCAATACACCGCCGGAACTGACCACGGTCAGTATCGCCCCCACCTCGGGATACGCATCGACGACCTTCTATTGCCTGCCTTCGGGCTTCTACGATGCCGATGGCGACCCGGAAGGCTACGCATACCGGTGGCTGGCCGATGACGAACCCGTCGAGGGCGCGGAGGCGGCGACCTATGTCCCGGTAGGCATGAAACACGGCCAGGCACTCGCGTGTGAGGCCACACCAACGGACGGTGTCGACGCCGGGGTACCGGTCCGCAGCAGCGCCGCGACCATCCAGGGGAGACCTCCCTCCATCGCGTCTGTCGCCATCGACCCAGAGACCGGGGGGGAGGGAACGACGTTCACCTGCATCCCATCCGGGTGGTCCGATCCCGATGATGACGCCCCGGACTACCTGTTCCAGTGGTGGGTGAACGACATCAAGGGGCCATCGACGGAAACTATCTCCGGGGCGTCGTTCAACAAGCACGACATGATACGCTGTGAAGTCACCCCATTCGATGGTTTCCTGACAGGCTCGACCGTGGGAAGCGCCGCGATCGCCATCGAGAACACCTCCCCCGAGGTCGCGGGTGTCCACATCGATCCAGACCCGGCGTATGCCAATTCTCTGCTGCGATGTCAGACGGATGGATACCAGGACATCGACGGGGACGCCGAGGAGGCGACGTTCGCCTGGACGATCAACGGGAGCGAGGTGGAGGCTGCGCGCACCGTAACTCTCGATCGCGGGGTCCAGCGGGGCGACGAGGTGGGTTGCACGGCCTACGTGTCGGACGGAGAGGCCACGCCGGTCCAGCTCGAGGCAGAGCCTCGCATGATCTCGAATTCCCCTCCCACCATTGCGTCGGTCGGGGTGAATCCGCCGAGCGGCAGCGTCCAGACCACCTTCACGGCGGTGCCTCTCGGCTACAACGACATCGACGGCGACGAGCCTGCCTACCGGTACCAGTGGTACGTCAACGACGTGGCGACCGTGACGACGGAGAGCATTCAGCCGGGCAACTTTGGAATGGGCGACACGATATTTGTCGAAGTGACACCGTATGACCCCTATGATGCGGGGACGACCCGGGCCAGTGCGACGATCACCATCGGGTCGACGACCAACCCGCCGAGTATCCAGGAAGCGTCTCTCGGTCCCGAGGAGGCATACGAGGGGACTGAGTTGACGTGCACGCCGGTTGGCGCGAGCGATCCCGAAGACGACCCCATCACGTTCACCTATGGATGGACTCGGAATGGCGAAAGTGTCCCGGGTGCGGACACGCAGAGGCTCACGGGGAAGAGCTTCGACAAGCATGACTTGATAACGTGCACGATAACGCCCCACGATCCCGAGTTGACCGGTGCGGCTGTGACATCCGACGTGGTGGCGATCCGGAACACCCCGCCAGCAGCGGACGGCGCGGCCATTACGCCGGCTGAGCCGACGAAGGCCTCCACGCTGACGTGTACCTTGGCGGGGCTGAGCGACGACGACGGGGACGCCATTTCCGTCGCCTTCGCGTGGACGGTGAACGGTGTGCTCGTGGAGGGGGCCTCTGCCGCGAGCCTGAGCAATGCCAACTTCAGCGCCGGAGACACGGTGGTGTGCACGGGAACGCCCGACGACGGCGAGAGCAGTGGCACGCCTGTTTCGTCGGCCCCGGTGGAGATTCTGCAGAGCCCGCCGGAAATCGGCCAGGTGACACTGGAGCCAGCGGTTGCCTACGAGACCACCGAACTGGTCTGTTCCGCCGATGGGGTCCTGGATATCGATGGCGACCAGGTCTCGCTGAGCTATGCCTGGTATCTCGGTTCGACTCGAGTCAACGGGCAGACCGGAACGACGTTGACGGGCGAGGTGTTCGACAAGGGGGACGCGGTGACCTGTCGTGTCACCCCCTCGGCGGCCGGGCAGACCGGCGCCGCGGTCAGTTCGAACACCGTTGTCATCCAGAACACGGTGCCCACGATCGACGAGGTGCGGCTCGGCCCGTCTCCCGCCTACGAAACCTCGGTCTTGACCTGTGAAGCCGTCAACGTCCGGGATGTCGATGGGGAGACCCCCGTGCTCTCCTATACCTGGAAGGTGGGGGGCAGCACCGTTTCCGCCAGCGGAGCAGAACTGGACGGGACCTACTTCAACCGGGGAGATACCGTGCAATGCACGGTCGTCGCCTCCGACTCGGAAGCATCGGGAATGCCCGTGAGTTCGAATACCCTCACCATTTCGAACACGCCTCCTACCCTGCTCGAGGTGTTTCTGACACCGGAGGAGGCCTATACCGACACGGTGCTCACCTGTTCGCCGGGAGAGGCCTCCGACGTGGATGGCGACGTCGTGAGTTTTACCTACGAATGGTTGAAGAACGGGCAGGTGATCCAGGGCGCCGGAACTCCCTATCTCTCCGGCTCCCTGTTCGAGAGAGGCGACCGGATCCTCTGCGCGGTGACGCCGAACGACGAGGTTTCCGAGGGGGAGCGGGTGACCTCGAACGAAGTGACGATATTGAACGCACTGCCGACCATCCGATCGGTGAGCCTGAAGCCGCAGGAAGCGACGGAAACCTCTGTCCTGACCTGCACGCCGAACGATATTGCCGACCGTGATGGGGACTCGGTGACCGTGACCTATGCGTGGACGGTCGATGGGATCACGGTTTCGGGCGCGACGACGTCGACACTCACGGGAGAGTCATTCGACAGGGACCAGGCCGTGGCATGCACGGTCACCCCTCACGATGGTATCGACGCCGGAGAACCGGTCACTTCCAACACGGTGGTCATCGTGAACTCCAGGCCGTCGGTGGCCGAAGTCCAGTTGACACCGACCACCGCTTACGAGGAGACGGTGTTGACCTGTTCCGCGATAGACGTGCTCGACGACGATCCGGGCGATGTCGTGAGCCTGTCCTACCTGTGGCTGGTGTCCGGCAACGAGATCGACGCCGTGACCGGCCCGGCGCTCGACGGGACCTGGTTCGACAAGGGGGATGTGGTCACCTGCCTGATTACCCCTGACGATGGCACGGACCAGGGCGTGGCGGTGAAATCCAACGACGTCCCTGTTGTCAACTCGGCTCCCACGGTCTCCGGTGTAAGCCTGGGGCCAGATCCTGCCACAGAGGCATCCGTCCTGACCTGCTCATACGAAAGCCTGTACGATGCGGACGGCGATTCGGTGGACGTGTCCTACGCCTGGATGGTCGACGGTGCCGTCTTGGACGGCGAGACGGCCCCCACGTTGTCTCCCGACTATTTCTCCAGGGACGAGCAGGTCTGGTGTCGTATCACTCCCTATGACGGTAGCGAGAGCGGGGATGGTGTCGATTCGAACGTCGTCACCATCGCCAACACCCCGCCTTCCATCGACACGGTGGAGATCTTCCCCGCGCAGGCCTACGAAAGCACGACCTTGGAGTGCCGGGTCACCGGGATCAACGACATCGACGGCGATTCCGTGACGGTCTCCTACGCCTGGTACGTGGATGATTCCCTGGTCGATGCGGCCACCGAGTCCACCTTGACCGGTACCTATTTCGACAAGAACCAGTCGGTGACCTGCGTGGCCACTCCGGACGATGGGACCTCCCCGGGAACACCCGTCACTTCGAATGTCAGGGAGATTCTGAATACGCCCCCGTCGGTGACCGGAGCCACCGTGACGCCTGCCACGGCCACCGAAGCCTCGACGCTGACCTGCAGCGCCGAATCGCCTTCAGACGATGATCCCGCGGACAGCATTACGCTGACCTTCGAATGGCTCGTGGGCACGGAAATCGTTCTGTCGGAATCGGCGCCCGCCGGATCGACGGGCACGCTCGATGGGACCTGGTTCGATCGGGATGACCAGGTTCGGTGCCGGATTACACCGGACGACGGGACCGACAGCGGCACCCCGGTGACCTCGAGCACGGTCACGATCGAAAACACCGCGCCCGTGGTGAGCGGTGTCACGATCGAGCCGGACATGGCCACCAAGGCGGACACGTTGACGTGCACCCACTCCCCGCCCAGCGACATCGACGGTGACGCCGTCACGGTCGTCTATGCCTGGACCGTCAATGGGGCGCTCGTGGTTGGAGAGACCGGCGCCACGCTGGATCCCGGGTACTTCTCGAAGGGAAACGAGGTGCAGTGCACCGCGACGCCTACTGATGGCACGGACGCGGGAACCCCGGTGACGTCCGGTGTGCTGGTCATCCTGAACAGTCCACCCACGATCGGGGCCGTGGCATTGACGCCGGCAGAGGCCTACGAGACATCGGTGTTGAGTTGCGACGTGTCGGGGGTGGCCGACGTGGACGGCGACGATGTGACGTTGACCATAGCCTGGACGGTGGGCGGCAGTCCGGTTACCGGTGTGGACACACCGACCCTTTCTGGAGACTACTTCGACCGCGGGGATACGGTCACCTGTTCGGTCACCCCCAATGATGGCACGGCGGATGGCTCTACTGTTGTGTCCGACCCGGTGGTGATTCTCAATTCACCTCCCGTGGTGGCCAGCCTGTCCCTCGGGCCGGCCCAGCCCACGGAGTCGTCGACCCTGGTGTGCGAAGCGGTGGGGGTGGCAGATGATGACCCCGCGGATTCGGTGACGCTCGTTTTTCAATGGGACGTGACGGGGCAAAGCCCCATCGTGGACACGGTGACGGGCGGTACGACCTCCACGCTGACCGGGACGGATTTCGACCGTGGCGACGAGGTGACCTGCACCGTGACGCCGACGGATGGAACGGATAGCGGCTCACCGGTCGTGGCGGGCCCCCTCACCATTCTCAACACGGCTCCGACGGTGGACGGTGTGACCCTGGCCCCGGACCCGGCCTATGTCACGACCACGTTTACCTGCAGCCACACGACGACCGCCGACGTTGACGGCGACACGGTCACCGTGTCCTATGCCTGGTTCGTGGATGGCCTCGCCGTGACAGGTGCCACGTCGAGCACGTTGTCCCCCGGACCGTTCGTCAAGGGTTCGCAGGTGGGGTGCGCCGTGACGCCAAACGACGGAACCGTGGATGGCGACCCCGTCTTCTCGAACCTGGTGACCGTTTCCAACAGCGTCCCGACGGTGGACGCCGTGTCCCTGTCGCCGGATCCCGCCTACGAGGCGTCGGTGATCACCTGCTCGGCCACCAACGCGGCCGACGCGGACGGCGAAACCGTCTCCTTGCAGTACACCTGGGCCGTGGATGGCGTGACGGTGGGGGGGCAGACGGGAGCGACCTTGACCGGCACCTACTTCGACAAGGGGGAGGCCGTGGCGTGCACCGTTGTGCCGAGTGACGGTACCGAAACCGGCGATCCGGTGACATCGGACCCGCTCACCATCCAGAATACCCCCCCGGAACTGCTCTCCATCTCGCTGGGGCCCGCGCTGGCGTTCGCAGACACGCTGTTGACCTGTACCGTGGACATGACCGACGACGATCCTGCCGACCTGGCAGGGTTGACCGTGATCTACGCCTGGACGGTCGGAGGCCAGGTCGTCGATGGGGCGACCGGTGCGACCCTGTCCGGGGCGTTCGTCAAGGGCGAAAGTGTCGCCTGCACGGCGACGCCTGACGACGGTACGGACCAGGGATCCCCCCTCACATCGGATATCATCGTGATCAGCAACAGTGCACCGGTGGCGGACCCGCCCGCCATCTCCCCCACCGAACCTCGAGAAGCCTCCACCCTCGAATGCATCCCCGGGGCGCTGAGCGACGTGGATGGCGATGAGGTCGCCGTGTCCTACGCCTGGTACGTGAACGACGTCGAGGTCTCGGCACAGACAGGAAGCACACTGACGGGAGACGACTTCTCGAAGGGGGATTCGGTTGTTTGCGAGACCACGCCGTCCGACGGAACCGACCTGGGCACAGCCGTGCAATCGGATCCCGTCGTGATACTGAACACCCCGCCCTCTGTGGCTTCGGTGGCCCTGACACCGGCCACGGCGTACCGGGCGTCGACCTTGACGTGCAGCCCCCAGGGCCCCTCGGACGTGGATGGAGACCCTGTCAATTTCACCTTCGCCTGGTTGGTCAACGGTTCACGGCTCCAGGGCCAGACAGGCTCCGAACTCAGCGGACAGTTCGAAAAGGGGAACTCCGTTCAATGCGAAGTGACACCTTCCGACGGATTCGACGATGGAACGCCGGTCCTCTCCAACACGGTCGTCATTCAGAATACTCCCCCCATGCCGGCCACGGTGACCATCGCCCCGGAAGTGGCCTACCAGGGCGACGCACTCGTGGCGACCGCGTCGAGCAGCGATCCCGACGACGATCCGGTTACATTCACCTTCGCCTGGTACAAGGACGATGTGTTGCAGTCCGCCTACACCACGGACACGATCCCGGCCGGCGTCACGCAGGGCGGCGAGACCTGGCGCGTCGTCGCCACGCCTCATGACGGCGAAGACTTCGGCCCACCCGGCGAGGACTCCGTGACCGTGTTGACCGACAACGATGCCGACGGCGTGGCCCTCCAGGAGGGAGACTGCGACGATACCGACGACACCGTCTATCCGTATGCGGCAGAGATCCTCGACGGCCAGGACAACGACTGCAACACCGTTGTCGATGACCGTTGGGTCGAAGAGTACACCTACGGGACACCTTCCGACGCATGGCCCGCCATCTCCCCCGATTCGGCCCTGGGCGTCGAGGCCGATGGGTTGACCCACCTCTATTTCGCCGGAAAGACCGGTGACGGGACCTCGGGCGCCACGCTTTACAACGTCTTCGACCCGCTGACAAGCGATTTCGGATCGGTGCAGGACCTCGATACCATTCTCAATGCCACCTACAACCAGATAAGCCTGTGGGAACAGGATGGTCTCCCGACCGAGGTGCGGGTGATGGTCTACGACCTCGACGCCGGCAAGGTCTATCTCCAGAACTTCGATGGAACCTCGTGGTCCGGACCCATGACCCCTTCTCCCCTGTCCGGTGTCGCCTCGAGCGGGACCGCGCTCGTGACCACTTCCGACGGAACAGACTACCTGCTCTACACGACGAGTCCTGGTGAGGGGGGCTGTGGAACCGGATCGTGGGAGACCAAGCTCCTGCTGGCCTCCAGGGCGAATGGCTCGACGAGTTTCACCTTCGTCTACAACCCCCTTTCGAGCGGGTGCGGGGCAGATGGAACCCTGGTGCTCGGAAGCCCCAGTATCGCCGTAGGTGCCGACGATGTCCTGCATGTCTCCTGGTACGTCGACACGACCAGTCGGCCCGCGGACATTCGCTATCGCCGCGTCATCCCGGGAGGCACGTCGTCGGACAACATCGATGCGGTCAGCGTGGGCGACGTCGGCCAGTTCAGTGCGATCGCCGTGGTTCCGGGGGAGGATCCATCCTATCCCCACATCGCCTACTACGATGATACGAACAAGGAGATCCGCCTTGCTTCGTGCACGGACTTCGGGACCTACACGTTCACAACCAGTCTCATCGCTGGAACGACCGACCTCGGGGGCTCGGTGCCCGCTGCCGGTGCCATCGTCCTGCGCTTCGGCAGCGATGGAACGGGACACGTGACTTTCCTCGCGGAGGCGGGCGTGGAACTGTGGTATGCCACGGACGCTTCGGGGGCTTGGGTCGCCGAGAAGGTGCTGACGGCGACGGCATCGCTTTCCGGTCACCACTATGGTATGGTAGTCGACGGTGACGGCAACCCGAGGATCCTGTACAAGGACACCACAAACGAGGACATCCGCCTCTGGAAAGGCAAGGTACACACGACAACCCTTCCCTATTGAGAAGCTTCACGCTGCATGCTTGATTTCCACCTCGTATCCGAGCTGCTTGAGATGGCGCACGAGTCGGGCGGCGGCCTCGGTCTTGTCGAGGCGATCGAAGTGGTCCGGGCCGAGATCGTCGTACTCGTGCTCGTACTCGTACTCGTGCTCGTGCTCGTCCCCCCCCTCCTGTTCCCCCCGTGCTCGTGTCCCGCGGCTGGAAGCCGCGTCCACCTTGCATGGTCCACCAGGGTCGGCCCCGATCGGTCAACTACCGACCCCGCGTGCTGCTCGAGGCCTTCCCGTGGATGACGCGACTTCCGGCAAGGGGAGGGACGGAGCAGTGCGCGCCATGGGACAGATTTTCACCCCGGCTCCACTCGTGCGCGTTCTGCTGGCGCTGGCGGGCATTGGCACGGGTTTCAGGGGGCGCGTGCTGGATCCCGCATGCGGGACGGGCGCGATCTTGCACCAGGTGGGCTCGAAGCTGGGGCCGGGAGGAGGCATGCACGGGGTCGAACGGGATCCTCACCTCGCCCGGCAGGCGATGGCCAACCTCTCGCCGTGGCGCTCCCGCTGCACTATCGAGATCGCTGACGCGCTTTCCAGGCTCGAAACCCTGTCCAGCAGGTTCGACCGGGTGGTCGCCAATCCCCCCTATGTGCCGTGGCACCGAATCCCGCCGCTTGTTCGTTCCAGGCTCGAGCAAGGAGGATACGGCGGCTGTCTCCTCCGTGGCCGGCCTCGCCACCGGGACCAGCAGCCCGATCTCTGCCTCTTCTTCCTGATCCTGGGCGTGCATGCGCTACGCGAGGGTGGCAGGCTCGCCTATCTCATCCCGCACGAATGGCTCACCGCTGGCAGGACCGCCGTGCTCCGGGATTGGCTCCTGGAGCAGATGACGGTGCGATGTATCGTCCGTTTCGGCAAGGACATGCCACTCTTCAGGGACGCCTCGAGCGGCCGCGCTTCCACGAGTTCCATGATCCTGGTCGCCGAAAAGCGCCCCGCACCCCCGGGCCACCGCGTTGGCTGCTTGGAGGTCTCGGCCTCGTCCGGCCAGGTCGAGAAGGTCCTGGATGCGCTCGCGGATTGGGCGCTCAATGCCCGCGTCACCGCACCTCCCGGCTGGTCCAAGCCGGTGCATCTGCGCCAGGATGCCTGGCCTGGGCGGCCGTGGAGTCGAGCGGGCGGGGAGGATGTCTCGCTGCGGCGAACCGTGCCCCTGGGCTCGTTGCCCGGCGTTCACGTCGTCGGTGGTCATCAACCTCGCGTCTCCTGGCTGGCCTGGCTCGAACTCGATGACCTCGACCATGCCGCGCTGCCGGAACAGGAGCGTGCCTGGCTGTTTCCTGCGGTGAGAAATCCCAAGGAAATCACGTTTCCCGTGATGAAGCCCACTGGGAGGTGGTGGGTGTTCTTCCCGGCCGGGCTGGGTCGCTACGCGGAGGTGGAAGCGTTGGCCCCCTCCCTGGCCAGGGTCGTGGCCGCCAGGTTCGAGGCCGCGTGCCGGGAACCGGAGAAGCTCGAGCGGTGGTGGGCGTTTCCCAACCCGAGGAATCTCAACCTGGTCAGGCGTCGGATCCCGCGCCTGATCATCCCCCGCACCGCAGACGCCTTGCGGGCCAGCTTCGACCCGTTCCACCACATGATCAAAGGCACCAACACGCTGGTCATGGCAGAACCGGCATCCGACTACAGTATCCACGCCCTGGCGGGTCTCCTGAATTCGAGCCGGTTGCGGGCTCTGGCAGCGACAGCGTGCCCGGATTACCATGGGGTTCGAAAGCGCCTCGAGCCCGCTGTCATCAAGCAGTTGCCGGTGCCGGTCCTGGATTCCCAGGGGCGAAAGGAACGTGCCGCAGCGGTGGCAGCACGGGTTCGGGAGGCCCTCCACGGGGCAGGAGACTGGGAAGTCGTTGACAGGGTGGCGAATACTCTCTATGAGTAGCCAGAAGAACTCTCAGAATGATCGAGACAGACGACCGGCAGAACGACAATCGGACTGAGAGCCTCGCGGGGTGAGCGCACACCGCGGCAGGCTGGAGGGCGTTTCGATGTGGGGTGTAACGCGACCACTGGATCGACTGGTGGAGAAACTCGGAGAACGGTTGGTGGCGAGCGTGGCAGGGTATTCACGCTCCACGGACGAGCAGATCGACATGATGATCCACAGGTCGTCGCTCATCTGTGCCGGGTTCAACCTCGTGCCGCTGCCCCTGCTTGGCTTTTCGAGCCATGCGCTCGTCCATGCGGCCATGGCGCGGGGTATCGCCGGGCTGACGGGTGCTCGAGCGGAGCGGGGGGATGTTCGCGAGGTGGCTCGGCTGCTCGGCCGCCGCTACCTTTGGCGGCAGGGCAAGCTCGCCGCCGTGAGGTTCGGCATTCCCATTGCCGGGCCGCTCCTGGCTCTCTCGTCGGTCTATGCCTGGAACCACGGCCTGGGAAAGATGACCCAGCACTACTATCGGTTGAAGCGGGAGGGGCGTCCCATCGATCGTGCCGGACTGCTCGAGTCGTTCGAAACGGGCCGGAAGCTCGGCATGGCGCGCGCCGCGCGCAAGGGCGTCGAGGAGTTGACGCGAGATGCCCGGGTCCAGGCAGAGATAGCTCGGCGGGTCGTGACCGGAGAAGACACGGGTGCCGCCAAGGACGCTCTGCCACCGCCCGCCCTGGTCCCGAAACCCGGGCGCTTGCCTGAACGTGGTGGCTCGCCGCGGGATACCCGGGTCACAGCCGGAAGGACGGTCGTGTCCAGCGCCGGGGCAGGAGACACGCCGCGCCGCGCCGCCACGACTGTTCCTGCAGAAGCTTCCCGCGCCAGGGCGAGCAAGGCGACCCCTCGCGTCTCCCGCGCCATGGCCCCTGGCCGGACTGCGGCACGGGGTCACGGATTGGCGCAGGCACCGAAGCTCGAGGGGTTTTCCCAGGACCGGGTTCCCTCCCATTCTTCGTCGCGCGGGGAGCCGGTCGATAGTCCGCGGGCAGCATTTCCTCGCCCTGGCCGGCAGTCCAGGCCCTTGCAGGCCTCTCGAGCGCGCGTTCCTGAGCCATCTCCGCTCCCGGGAAAGGACTTTGCTCCGCCGGCATCCTCCTCGAGAAACACGGCCCCGGATTTGTCCAGTGCACCGCCCAAGGACGCCCAGACCGGGAAGAAGGATGAGCCCAAAAGCAAAACGAAGGCAGGCGCGGAGCCCGCACGTGGCGATGAAGAGCGCCCGCGCGTGGAGGCCGGCGGGGTCGCTGCCCGGGCGATGGCCACCGGGAGACGGGAGGACATCGATGCGTTGTTCCCCGGCCTGAAGGGGAGGAAGGTCAGCGAGGAACCGAAGCCGGCCTTCTCGTTCCACATCGAGAGGGCCGAATCCCCGTCGCCGGAGCCGGCTGGAGAAAAGGGGGGGCGGGAGGACATCGCTGTTCCGCCCAGAAAAGTGGCGACAAAACCGTCCGCCGGGACCAGGCAACCCGGCCCGAAACCGAGCCTCGAGCCGGTACCGCCGGCGGAGGTGATGGCAAAGCAGGTCGCCGAGGCCCAGCCAGGGCCGGTGGAGACGACAAGACCGCCGGCCGAGGCAGACGCCCGGCCCCCGGCTGCCCAGGAGAAATCGTCGCACGGGAGAAAGCCGCGGGGCGCTACGCCGGTCAGTTCCGTGAAACAGCCCGACAGGCCGGCGCACGGCCGGCAGCCGGCGCGCCGGGTCGGACCGGCCGAACCTGTCGCTTCTCCGGCGTCTCCAACATCCCGGGATGAACAGCAGAGACGGGAGCGTCCGGAAACCGGGCGCTCGCGAAGTCGTGGGCCGCGCGAGCGTTCCGAAATGGCGGACAGGGGCCGGCACCGTGTTGCCGGAAGTAGGAACGGGCGTGACGCGTCCACCCGGGAGCCTCGACGTGGCGCGCCGAGCGGTCCCGTCTCCGAAATGTCCGCGCTCGAATCGTTGGCCGTGGCCGGTCGATCTCACACCTCGATCGAGGAGCGCCGGGAGGCGCTGAGACGGCTCCTGGAGCGTCGCGAACGGGTCCGGGCCGACGCCGGCAAGGCCGCGGTGGCCCAGGACGAGGCACCTGCTTCGCGGAGATCGGAAGCTTCACGACGTAGCACGGCCAGGCGTGCGGACCCCCGGAAGGTCACGGAGCCGACCTCTCGGCCCGAGGTTCCTGCGCCTCGAGAGACTGGAACCGGCAAGGTGCCGGCTGCGACCGGCTCGGGCGAAAAAGCCGCCCGGCCACAGGAGCCCGGGCGCGTGACGGCGGGGGAGGGAGAAGGCGCGGCATCCCGCGGAAAGGCCCGAGACACCGAGTTGCCGGAGACCCGGACGCGAGAGAGCGATCGCGCTGATCGCGCCGATCGCGCCGATCGCGTCGATCAGGACACCAAGAGGGAGGAACCCGCCGGAAAGTCGCGCTCCCACGGGCGCAGCCGAAAGGCCGTCGGGGCCGGCCGGGCGGCCGCTGGTGTGCCGGCAACGCAGGCAGCAGAGAGACCCGGGGCGAAGGTCCGAGAGGAGGAGGAACCAGGCGCGTCCGGGAAGGAGGACGTGGCCCCGGTCGAGAAGGAGGACGTGGCCCCGGTCGAGAAGGAGGACGTGGCCCCGGTCGAGAAGGAGGATGTGGCCCCGGTCGAGAAGGAGGATGTGGCCCCGGTCGAGAAGGAGGATGTGGCCCCGGTCGAGAAGGAGGACGTGGCCCCGGTCGAGAAGCAGCCTTCTGCTGCCGGCGATGGCTCGAAGGCATCGCGCGCTCGGAAGCGCACCCGGAAGCCGAAGTCTTCCCAGAGTGCACCTCCTCGACCGTCGGAAAGGCGGGAGGATCGGGAGACAGCTCCCCCCGTGGAAGGAGGGGCGGAGGGAGCCGGGGAGGAGGGAGAAACCGCGGTCACGGCAAGGCGTTCGGATGAGAACAGGGAGGAGAGGACGCGGCTAACCCGGAAGCGCAGTCGCAGGCCGAGGGCGAAGGCTCCGGAGGAGGCACCAGCTCGACAGGCGAAGAAGGAGAACGAACTCGGCACGGGGGCGCCGGAGGAGGAGCAAGCAGGAGCTGCCGACAAGAAGAAAGAGGCCGCAGCGTCCGCGGAGGCGGCTGCTGCCGTCGGAGAGAAGAAGACATCGCGTTCCCGGAAACGTGGCCGCAGGCCGAAGGCGAAATCTTCGGAGGAGGCACCCCCTCCTCGTGCGGACGAGAAGGAAAAGGAGTCGGTGGCTGCTCCCGACTCGGTGCAGACGGCGAAAGAACCGGCCGCCGCTGCCGCGGAGGAGGGGAAGAGGGACGAGTCTCCTGCAACGGCCGGTTCCGTGACCGGCGATGGGTCCGGTGCGTCCACCGGGGAGGGGCCTGCTGATGAGCAGGGCGGGGGGGAGCGCAAGCGTCGGGCGCGCAAACGGGCGCGCAAGCCGAGAGCCGCGGCCGGGGACGTAACCTCCTCGGAGTCGGGAGGCGCTCCAGCAGCGCAGCAGGGCACGGAGAGCACTGGCACTTGACGTGAGGTGGGGCTCGAGGCTGGTGCACAGGCAGGCTGCTCCCGCGATGCAGGTGCCTCTTCGTTCGTTCTTTCCGCATTCATGTTCCCGGTAGGGGCACTGGGGGGCGCACGTTTCCCCCCATTCCCGGGCTACCACTCGACCTTGAGAGGCATGGTCTCGAGTTCCTGCGGGAAATACTCGCGGATGGCCGGCGCCGATCCGCGCCATACCAGGGAGATGCGGCGGGCCGCTGGATCTATCCGGACCGTATGGATGACCGGCGTCGTGGGGTTGAGCTTCCCCTTCCGGCCGTCCGTCCAGATCCGGGGCCGCTCGCCCGGAAGCTGGAACCGGAACCTTCGCACCCGCCTGTCGAGATGTTCCAGTATGATGGTCTCGTTGCCCTCGAGAAAGGGGAACTGGAGCCCCGGGTGTGCGCCGCCGGCGAAGCGGAAGGGGAAAACCGGGTCTGACGGGCCCGGCGGGGCCAGTACATTGGCGGGTGCCCAGCTCCTCGAGACCTCCATGATCTCCTGTCCCCCGGTGTCGAATTCGGGGACGATGCCGAAATAGGCCAGGCGAGGGAACCAGGCGTAGCCATACCAGTCGAACCCGGCTGGCAGCGGCATGTGTGGCCAGTGTTCGGGCTTGCCTGCCACCAGGCGTTCCGGGGTGAGCCGGTCTTCGGGATCCTCCACGTTCGGAAGCCTGACGGTCTCGAGGGTTTTCGGAGACAGGGCAACGACGTATCCGACTCCGGCCGGGTTCCTGGGGTACAGGCATGGACCCGCGTCGCCGAGATCCCACTCGGCCGGCAGGAACGCCTTGAGGGGCTCCAGCGGATTGCCCAGCCGTTCCGCCTCGAGCACGTCCTGGCCCCCGTAAGCCCGGTCGTATCCCAACGGCATGGTATCGAATGGTTTCGGCTTCGAGAACGCGATGCGGCCCGCGTGCGTCCGGTAGCAGTGGCGGTCTCCGGCCACCTGGATCCTCCTTCTTACCCGGCCAACCGTCACCGAGACCTCGAGGCGCCGGACCGGCACCGGGGCGTGGGCTTCCGCGCCCAATATGACCACGTCGGTTGCGAGCTTGGTGGGGTAGAGGTCGCTGTCATCCTTCAGGATGCGCGGATTGTCCTCCCGGTCCACCGGGTCCAGGACCAGCGGCGCCTGGTCGTCCGCCGGCCGGCACCGGCCGTCCTCACCGATCTCGTAGGTCCTCTTGGCCAGCACGGAGAGAATGCGCCGGTTCTCGGTGTCGAAGCCCGAGAGCTGCCTGACCGTATCGCAGGGCTGTGTGATCAGCAACGTGTTTCCTCCCTTTTCGTGGTGCAGGATTTTGGTTGCGCCAGACCCGCCCGTCGCCGTTCGAGACCCATGGCGTGGATCGGGCGCCGGCTCGAACCGGCGACATGTGTTCGTGGCCCCTTCGTCCTCCCGCCGGCCGGTGCGTGGCTACTGCGCAGGCGGCTTGGGCTGGACGTAGTTGGGCAGATCGGCTCCGTTCAGGTAGGACCCGATGGCGGATGTCGCGTATTCCTCGAGACCGCCCAGATCGGTCTCGATGGTACCGCCGGAGATCTTCTTGACGACGAACTTGGTCAGACTGGACACGTGATCCTTTCCAAGTGTCGAAATCCCGCTCTCGACGAATTCCTTGCCCGCGGCGTTGAGTTCTTTGCCGCCCCCGACGAGTGTCATCAGCGACAACGTGCCTCCCGCCAGGATGGCGGCTCCGGCAGCTTCCCATGTTGGGTTCCTTTTCTTGAGATCGTGCAGCGACACCGCGGTGGTCGCAATCGCGAGCGCGACGAGCACGACGAGTTTCGCGACGACGTTGTCCTTGATGTAGCCGCACACCTTGGAAGAGACCCACCCTGTCAGGAGATCGACCCCGATGAACAGACCAGCAGCGATCGCGTCTCCCCAGGACATCCCGGCGAAATTGAGACTCGGAAGGGAGAACACGAGGCCGGTGGGGGTGTTCAGGCTGATGGCGGGGGGCATTTCTGCGCAGTTGAAATTCTGGCCGACCATCACGAAGCTGGCGACCGCCACGGGACCTTTTTTCGTCACCACCGTGGTGACACCGAAATAGGTCTTGGAGGAACTCGAGAGCATCAGCAGCGGGGCCTTGGCGTTCGGGCCGAACGGGATGTGCGGGATCCAGGGCCCCCTGTCCGTGCCGCGAACCATGGTCTTGCCGCTCATGTTGTCGACATGCTCATCTTTCGACCCCGCGGGAATGACACCAAGGTGCAACCCAATGGTCGCAGAGACGAAATGGGCGATGGCCACGGTCGCCACCGGGGTCAACAGCGTCGGGTACAGGCCGTGTGGATCGAGTCCGATCATGAGATCGTAGTCTTTCAGGATTGCGCATTCCATCTGCACAGCCTCCGTGGGTCAGGTGCGATCCGGATACCGGACTTCGCACCTGCGCTTCTGAAGTGGGTGGACATGATAGCGAAACGGGTATCGCCAGGTGATGAACACCTTCCGGTCGATGAGATCGATCCCCACCTGGTCGATTCGGGCACGGACCTCGTGGACCTCCTCGTCGAAACTCAGCCGGACCATCGGCACGGTCTGGGGAAGGCGGAAGGTCACCGGCCCGTCCGGCGATACGCCCGTCAGCCGGACCAGGGCGCCGGGTTCGACCGTCTTCGCAACCATCTTCGGATGAGCCGCATTGAAGAACCGGGGACGAATCTCTCGCAGCCGCCCTTGCTCGTCGAACACGACCGTCTCCTTGAAGCGCGAAGCCGCGTGGGGCGGACACGGACCGAGGAATACGGTGTCCGGCCGGTCGTCCCATCGAACGATGGGCGCATCCGGCTCCTCGAGGTTCGGCAAGGGGCTCTCCTCCGCCGCGTCCTCCTCCAGGTAGTAGCCCTTCCCTTCGGGGTTCTCCTGCCAGGGCAGCTCGAGTCCGTCCCATTCCGCCTTGCCACCGTAGGCATTCTCGGGACCGAGTGACAGGCTGGAGAACCACTCCGGTTCCCCCGGCGACAGCGATCCTCCCTTCCTGCACCACGTCCGGTCGCCGATTACAACGATGTCACGATGGAAACTGTCGCCGATGTCCACCGACACGGTCATGCGCTGGACGCGACGCCCTCGAGGCGCGTGGGCTCGTCCCCAGAGAAACAGGTCCACGCCGCCGCGATAGAAAACCGCGTCGCCTTCCATGAGACCTCGGGGCCCTTTCCACGGACCCATGGAGAGGCCCCAGGGGTGTTCCTCGGCAATCACGAGTCCGTTCGGGACCAGGGCATGGGTGATACGGAGCAACGCCGCTGCGCCCGTCCGGTGCTCGTCGATCGCGGTGCGAAACAGCATGGCCGGGTAAGGCGTGTGGTTGACAAACTTCATCGTCCTTTCTCCGCTTTCGGCGGGTGGCCCGCGCTGCCCCCGGGGCGCAGGCTCGCAGCGCCCAGGAAGCCGGAACATCGGCCACCAGCCGGGTCTGATCAGCAGTTCAGCCGCACCCGCTCGCCCTCGAGCCGGACGTCGTCGTTGGCCTCCACGTTCACGTTCCCGCGGGTCGCCTTGATGTGCTGGATACGGCCGGCGCTCGTGATGTCTCCAGAGGCTTCCACCTCGAGGTCGCCGTCGCTGGAAAGGGCGAGGCCGGACCTTCCGTGAAGGTGCAGTCGTTCGGCGGAAAGCTCCAGGTTCCCATCGGCCCGGATGGCAAGGTCGGCCCGCTCGAGGTGGAGGATGACACCGTCCTCCCGCACACTGATGGTGATGCCGAGTCCCCCGTTGCGGTCCGTGATTCGCAGTTCGTGCGCCTGTCCGTCGGTGGAGATTTCGAGCTGGTGCGCGCCGGCCAGTTCCATGCGCTGCAGGGATACTGCACGGCGGGCAATGCGTGTCGTCGTTGCGTCCCCCAAGGTCATCGAAGACTCCTTGATACAGGCCCTCGAGCGGCTTCCGCGACGAGTGCGGAACGCTGCTCGGCGCCAGGGTGCCGCGGCGCCGGTCGCTGCCGGACAGCGGCTCCTCGTCGTTCGTGGATAGTGGCTTCTGCAGCGGTCGGATACGGGTGCGCAGGATGGCCCCTCGGCTGTTCCATCGGGGCGCGTGACAGCAGGTGCCGCGGGAGGTCTCGATCCGTCCGACCGGGCCTCGAGACGCTGAGTGAATGGCGCGAGCGCGTGAGCGAGCGGCGACCGCTCGCTTTGCCACGTTGCCAGTATACTGGCATGCCTGGCTTCCTGTCAACATGTTGATGCCTGGCTACACCGTGGCACCCGGCGGAGGCCGTGCTGCCGACGCTTCAGGCGTCCCGCGAAGGTTTTCTTGTCCGAATCGGTCGCCAGGCGACAGAAGGAGAGATGGATGTGGGCGCGACGCATGGTGTGGCGCGTCCGCTTCGGCTTGCCGAGATGGGTGTATACGGCGGCGAGGAAACGCGCGTTGCGTGTTGGCGTTGCGCGATATCGCCCTGGGTCGGCGAGCCGGTTCCGGGCACTTCGGCTCCGGCCGTAGTGGGAGGAGCGCCAACGACAACGCAGTGGAGGGAAGACCGTGAGAAGGTCGCGCTTCGGAAAGCCTGCCGTTCCCGTGCTGGCGGGCATGTTGACACTCGTGATTCTGGGAATCAGCGAGGAAAGGTGTCCGGACACCATCTGCCACATGGAGAGCTGGTCCGGCCACCAGTATGCGTTTTGCTACGAACCTGGGGATGAAAAGGATTGGGAAAGCGCGCGGCGGTCGTGCGGTACGCAGAACCCGCCGATGGATCTGGTGGCCATCAACAGCGCCGAGGAGCAGGCGTTCGTGGATGCGGTGTGGAACAGCATTCGGGGGGAGGCGACCCCGATTGAGAACCACATGGGGAACCCGGAATACATCGCCTACATCGGGTTCAATGACTTGCGGTCCGAAGGCGCGTGGGAATGGTCGAACGGCGACCGTGTCTCGTACACGCATTGGTGCGACCACGAACCGAACAACGCGGGCGACGAGGATTGCGCTGTTACCGGGTGGAGTGCGGACTACGAAAACGGTCCGGAGTGCCCCGAACTCGCGTGGAACGACATTCCCTGCGTGGCCACCGTGGCCTACATCTGCGAAGAGATCGATACCGGGTCTGTTCACGCCCAATGATTAGGGTCACCGGTCTCGAGGTGGCCTGGAAGTGGTGCGCGTCCCTTCCGTTGCAGGCCGTGTCATCAGGTCCGAGACGATGGCTCGAGGAGAGGTGCCGTCAAAGAGGATCGAGGCGGTGGCCCGGAACAGGGGGATGTCTCGAATATGGTGTCGGTCAGCGAGCTTCAGGACCATGCGGACAGTCGCGACCGACTCCGCGGCCTGGACCACCTCCAATGCCCGTGCCACCGGGGTTCCTGTGCCCAGCCGCCGTCCGAGATCGTGGTCCCGGCCCTGTCCGCTGGCTGCCACGGCCACGATGTCGCCGAGGCAGGCAAGGCCTGAGAAGGTATCCCGGCGAGCGCCGCAGGCTTCGCCGATGCGGGAGATTTCGGCCAGGCCCCGGTCTGCGACCACCGCTTTCACGCTGGCGCCCAGCTCGAGCCCTTCCACGATACCATTCATCAAGCCCAGGACCTTGGCCAGTGCTCCGCCCAGTTCCACTCCGAGCAGGTCGTGATCGCCGAACACGCGAAGCCGTTCGCTCTCGAGCCCCTGTTGGACCCGCCGAATCACAGCCGAGAACCGGCTTCCGATGACTGCTGCACCCACCCCGCCTCGCCGGAGGTCCAGGTGATCCGCCGGCCCGCCAAGGGCTCCGATGAGCCGGGCACAGCTCTCCTGGGCCACGATTTCGCTCATGCGGGTCCCGTGCGGGTCCTCGAGACCCTTGGCGCATGAGACCACCGCCTGGTCTCCCTCGACGAAATCGCCCAGGCGGCGGGCCACGGTTCGGAACAGGCGCGTCGGGATGACGACCAGGATCGTGCCGGCACCCCGGACAACGGTTTCCAGGTCGTCGCACGGTTCCACGCGGCCGGGACCCCAGTGGGCGTCCATGGCACTCGAGAGTGTCCTGCCGGGCACCCTCCCGCGCAACGGGGCGTCTCCCGTCCACATGCGGACTCGAGCCTGGTTGAACGTGGCCAGTTGGGCCAGCGTGACACCCCAGGTGCCACTGCCGGCGACGGCGATCGGATCACGTGGCATCGGCATCTCCTATGGCGCGGACAGGAGTCCAGTGCTCTCGAGCCGGTTGCGGTAGTACAGGACCAGGCGGGGATCGCCTGCGGAGATCCAGTCTCCCCGGGCCTCGACAACCGGGCGCGTGTGGTAGGAGGAGAAGTGGCGCAGGGCCTCGTCGAGGACCTCCTCCACCGGCACGCCTGAGAGCCGGGGGTCCAGGTGCAGCTTGCCTCGTGTCGCCGATTCCGCCGCGGCGTTCCGCATCGCTTCGAGCCGTGCGAGCACGTCCTTGCGCGGAAACACGCGCTGCCTGCCCCCGGTCCTCACGATGCGGTAGAAGTCCATGTCCGGGTTCGCCTCCTCGAGCAGGCGCCACATCGCCCCGGCGAGCATCTGGGTGGCGAGGACCGTGTTCTCCTCGAGATAACGTTCGACGATCCTCTCTCCGAGCAGCCGGGTGTACTCCCAGTCCCGCTGATCGTCCGCGTGCAACCGGCCGTCCTGCATGACGTAGCGGGCAATGTCGATGGGCCGGCCTCTCCCGTCGCGAGAGGTGCCGTCTTCGTCCACGTCGTTCCCGAAGGGATCGAGCGGCCGCCCGAAGGAGCAGTAGATCCGGGAGTCGAGGGAGAAGAGTTCGCGGATGAACTCGAACACCCGTCCGGGCCGGGTGGACTCGTCATTTTCGATGATGTACCGGGATCGGCCGACATCCTGGAGATGGTCGTCGATCAAGGTCTCCGCTTCGAGGACGAGGTGGTAGGACAGGGTGGCCGGGATGATGTAGAGGTTGGGGCGGGATCTCCGTGCCCGGAGGTTGCCCTGGTACGCTCGCAACGCCGATCCGAGCAGGCCCAGCTTGAGGTGCGTTTCGATGGCTCCGGACCGGCTCCGTGTCCCTCCCGGGAAGAAGAGGTTGTCGTACCCGAACTCGAGGCTGACCGTGCAGTAGTGTTTCAGGGTGCGCTTGTAGAGGTCGAACCGCTTTTTCCGGTCCACCTTGTAGGCGCCGTTGTTGTGCATGACGAACGAGAGCATGGGGTTGGTGAACAGGTTCAGTCCGGCGCCGTAGGCGAAGGGTGGCAGGCCGAGTTCGTACAGGAGCCATCCGACCACGATCGAGTCCAGGTGGGAGGCGTGGGTGGGGACCAGGACGATGCGACCTTTCTGGTGAAGCCGCTTGAGCGCTTCCGTGTGTCCCTGGGCCACGATGTTGCCCGAGAGGTGCTTGCCGGCTCGAGGCAGCCGGGTGGCAAGGGCGCGCAGGGACACGGCGTTGAGCATCAGGGTGAACCCGGCGGGTATCAGTCGTGTCGAAAGATCGAAGACTCGAGGATCCAGGTGGCCGGCGATCTCGTGAGCGTACATGTCGATGGCGTGCTGAAGTACGTTTCGACGGTCTTCCGGTGTCCCGTCCATGATGGCCGGGTAGGCTTCGCGCCAGAAGGTGCGTTGCTCCCCGGGCACGGACTCGGGCCCTTGCTCCGCCCGTTTCTTTTCGTGATACAGCGCCTCCGCCAGGATGGCCTCGATCGCCCGGTCTCCCTGGCCGGCGATGTCGGCGAAGGTGCGTCTTCCGACTTCCAGCAGGGCCGGTACACGGTCATGTCTGTACACGCCTATGCTCCTCGTCGATGGGCACGGGAATCCCCGGTGTCGCCGTGGGTCGGTGGCGCGTGCCAAGACCAGCGCCGGGTCCGGGATCGAGACGTGTCATCGCAGGGACCGCGCGCACCGGAATCCTGCCAGGCCCTTGGACAGTACCGGGTCGAGGAACGACCGGCTGGCGCAGCGCATGTACCGCTCCGTGTCCACCCATGCGCCGCCCCGCAGGACCCGGAGTCCCTGGGCTTCGTTGTACCAGTCGTCGCACCACTCCCGAACACCTCCTGCCATGTCCCTCACGCCGTAGGGAGAGATGTCCTCGGGAAAACTCTTGATGGGCTCTGGCTCCGGTGCCCATGGTCGTGACAAGCGAGACTTGCAGAAGGTGGGGTCGAACTGGTTTCCCCATGGGAAGACCCTCCCGTCCGTGCCGCGGCCCGCCTTCTCCCACTCCTCTTCGGAAGGCAGGCGGAACTCCATGCCGGTGGCTTCGGCCCGCCAGGCGCAGTAGGCCTCCGCGGATTCGAAATCGACGCCGAAGACCGGGACGTCGTATTCCATGCCCGGACGCCCCAGCGTCCTGGCTTCCGGGCCGATGAGGTCGGGGATCGGTTCATACCCCTTCGAACCCAGCACGACCAGGGGGATGCCTTCGTCGAGCCGGGGTATCAGACGTTCGGCTTCTTCGGGATCCGCCGCAAGCCAGGCGTTCAGGAACTCGATGTACCGGCGGAACGTGACCGGAAACTCCTGGATCGCAAAGCTGCGAACCAGCTTCTTCTCCTTGGGAAACCCATCGATGGCCTCCCGGTCCCCGCCGATGAACACCTCGCTCTCCGGTACGTAGACGAACCCGTCCCCAATCTCGGCGTGCGGATACAGCTTGATGGTCGCACGGTGCGTCGCCTGTCGCTCGAGCCGGACGGGATAGTAGACGTCGCGGTACCCTCCCGCGCGCAGCACGATCAGGTAGCTCCCCTGTGGCAGTGCGACCTCCTCCACCGGTGTGTAGCCCAGCATGCGGGCGTCCACGGGACGCAATACCCGGTCCCGCTCCTCGTACCGGTAGAACCACACCTCGGCCCCTTGAGGTGTCGACGAGACCGACAGGGTGCCTTCTCCCTTCAGAAAGGCCGTGTAGCGCTTGACGGTGTACTGCCTGACCATCGATTCGCAGTAGATCGCTTCCGATTCGTCCCCCTCGCGGACAGCCTTCCGGTACTGGCTGACGAAAAGGTCCGCCAGTCCTTCCCTGGCCTCACGGTTGTCCGGGTCGTGGGCAAGGGCCTGGCTGAAACGGGCGACGGCTTCCCCGAACGTCGTCAATATCCTGGCCTCGATCTACGCCACACGGTCCCAGGTCGCCCAGACACCGCGCTTGCGTTCGATGGGCTCCCATCCCTGTATGCCCTGACCCGCACGCTTCGCCACATTCTTGGCCATCAACAGGTCGTTCTGGAGCTGCTGGTGCTGATCCACGAGCTTCTGGGCCTCGGCGATCTTCTTCGCCGCCTCCTCTCGCCGCTTCGTGCCCTCGAGGAAGGCCTCGAGTTCCTGCTGCAACGCCTTGACGGTCTGGAAACGCTCCGCCGGGTTCTTGGCAAGGCACTTCAGGCAAAGCTGCTCGAGTTCATCCGGGATCTGGTTGTGCGGTGCCAGGATGGAGGGACGAACCGGCATCTCGATGGGCACGCGCCGGAGCACGTCGTTGACCTCACCACGAAACGGCGGCCGGTAGGTCAGGATCTCATAGAGAATCGCCCCGAGTGCATAAACATCGGTCCTTTCGTCAATCTCACTGTTGCGTCCTCGAGCCTGCTCTGGCGCCATGTAGGCCGGCGTGCCCTCGATGGCTCCGGCAAGCGTGTCCTCCGGGGAACCGTGGCGAACGAGCTTGACCGCGCTTACGCCCTTCTCTCGAGCAACACGCCTCGCGTCCGGGTGGAGCTTGGCCACACCCCAGTCCAGAACGGTGACTTCGCCGTAGCTCCCGAGCATGATGTTCGATGGCTTGAGGTCCCGGTGGATGACGCCGCGATCGTGGGCATAGGAAACGGCCTGACACACCTGCAGCAGGATGGAAATCAGGCGAACCGGGCCATACTGCATCTGGAGCAGCGGGTTCTTCTTGCGCAGACCCACGATGACATTCTTGAGGGTCCGGCCCTCGATCTTCTTCATCGTGTAGTAGGGCAGCCCGTTGTCCAGTCTGCCGAGTTCATGGACCGGGATGATGATGGGGTGCTCGAGCTGTCCGGTGATCTGCGCTTCGTCGTAGAATTTTCTCACCTGGCGGGCGTCGCTCAATCCCTTCCGAAGAAGCACCTTGAGCGCAAGGGGGCGCCCGATAACGTCATCCACCGCGTGGAGTATGCGGCCCTGTCCGCCCCGGTTCAGTTCGCCCAGCACGCGGTAGCGACCCCAGCGGGTGGGAACCACGTCGTCAGGAGGAGCCAGTTCCGGGTCCAGCGCTGGGCCGGGCTCGGTGCCGCCTCCAATCCCGCTCGACGACTGTACGCCCCCAGACGGTGTCCCCGACGACGGTCCCCCAGACGCCCCCGAACCGCTGCCCGCGCTTCGCTCGCCCCCTCCCCCGTTCTCCTCGTCGAGTTGAAGAGAGTCGATGACCGAAGAGCCGAGCGCATCCGACACGACGGCCTCGAGATCGATCTCCTCCTCGTCGGCCGGTCCGACCTGGGTGATTTCCCCTTCCGGAGCAGCGTCCTTCGACCCGGTACCTCCTTCCCGGGAGAACCTGTCCGACATGAGCGCGGCCTGGAGCGCTTCCGGGGAAACCGGTTCCGATCCGTTGCGCTGAAGAAAACGCTCCAGCGCTTCCTTCACTTCGTCAGGAGTCATCTGCTTCTGCCGCCCCACAACGCGCTCCTGTTTTCTGGTTGCAACCACCCGCGGGGCCAGGCTCGGCGTACCGGGGTCGAACAGGGGACTCAGCCTCCTACTCTAGCATGGTCCGCCCCCTGCATCCAGGGAGAAGGCCAGCCACAAATCCACCACCTGGCCATGGTCTCGAGAAAGGGAGTCCCCACGACGCCGTTGGTCAGGGGCGCGAAGGAACGTTAGCGTCACTCCCGCGCACCCCAAGACAGCCTCTGCTTTCCCGTCTGCTCGAGGGCACACATCGGCCCGGCTGCCTCCAGGCGCTCGAGTTCCCTTTCGTTGCGCACCAGGAGCGCGCCACAGAACCCGAGGGCGTTGATCGAAATGGACGTGAAACACTCTCGAGTGCGTGGGACCATCATCATCCAGTCTCGAGTGCACAGCAGGTTGTAGGGTAGCGTGGCGGAAGCCGGCAGGTTCTCGAGGAAACGAGGGCCCTCCCCGATCGCCTGGGAAGGAGCGAACCGGTCCAACGCCATGGCCGCGGCCATCTCCAGGTAGAACCGATGAAGCCGGTCGCGGTCGGCCTCGAGGCGGCGGCCTACCGGGCGAGCAAAGCGCACGACGCGGTGTTCGAAAGGCAGCACCGGAATCGTGGCCGGCGCATCCTGGACCGGCACCGCGTCCAGCAACGGTGAGATCGGAATCGTCATGGCGCCGGTGTGCTTCGCCGGTTTGCCGTCCTGCCCGGCCGAAGCACCGCCCCCCCCCGGGCTGATGGTTCCTTCCGGCACCATCTGCAGGTGCTTGTGCGGCTGGCTCGCCCCTGCCGTCTCGCCCGCGTTGTAGAACACGAGCCCCGGGTATTCGGCGAGACACAGGCACACGGCGCGGAAATCCGCACGGGTCAGCGGCGCCAACTGGTGCTCGAATGCTCGAGTCACCATCAGGACATGATAGTCCACGACATTGAACTTGTTGAGGAGGCACACGTGGCTTTCGTTCAAGTCCGCCACGAACATGTCCTGGTCGTAGGGAAGAAAGGGGTCTCCCGCAGTCGGACTCTGGAATATGTCCCGCTGCTGCGTCGCCGCGGCCTTGCGCTCGAGGTTGGCCACGACGCGAACATGGAAGTTCACCCCCCGGTCCGCGATGGTCGTGGCGCGGGTGGGAATGGAGACCAGTGCGCCCCGTTCCATGGCCCGTGCCGTGGCGGTACGCACTCGAGACCACAGTGTCCCCGGCTCCAGCAACGCTCGCATCTCGTTCATGCCCTCACCCCTCTGTCGTATCGCCTCGCGTCCGGGTCGGAGAAGCGCGCACCCCGCGGGTGCCAGCCCGAACGTGTTCACGAAGCAGGCTTCGCCAAAGTACGATATCGCCTGACGGTCCTCGCAGCAAGCGATCCTGGGCGGCCGGGCTAGCCGATGCTGAGGACGACCTTGCGATCGCGTGGCCCGTCGAACTCGCAGAGGTAGATCCCCTGCCAGGTGCCCAGGGCGAGCCGGCCGTTGGAAAAGGGAATGGCCAGCGACGGACCGACCAGGGAGGACTTGACGTGGGCGTCCGAGTTGCCCTCCCCGTGGCGGAACCCCATGCCGTTGTTGGGCACCAGCGTGCGGAGTGCCGCCAGGATGTCGCGGGATACGTCCGGGTCAGCGTTTTCGTTGATCGTCAGCCCGGCCGTGGTATGCTGCACGAACAGGGTGCAGATCCCTTCGCTCTTGCCCGACCGCGCCAGCCGTGTCTCGACCTCGCGGGTAATGTCCACGAGTTGTTCGCGTGTCGTCGTTTTGACCCGCAGGATGTGCATGATCGGCCTCCTCTGGAAAAGGGATTCGGCGCCTTTGGCGCGTCGAGGTTCGAAATTTCGTTTATTCCGCAGCGAAATTGTGCCATATAGGGATTTTCGTGAACAGGCGAGCGTGTTGCGCCGGGACGGCACGAAGGCGTGCCGGGACCGGGCTCGGGTCTGCGCCGTGCTGCGGCTTGCGCGAACGCGGCATGCGAATCAGCGGCGGTGACCCTGGAACCTCAACCCAAACTTGCGTCAGGAGCGATGATTATGCCTAGCTACAGCACCGGGGACATCCGCAATATCGTCATGGCCGGCCACATGGGGACAGGGAAGACGACCCTGGCGGATGCGATGTTGTTCGCCTCCGGCGCCGTACCCCGCCAAGGCTCGGTGAACGATGGGACCAGCTTCTGTGATTTCGAGAAGGAAGAGAAGGAGCACGGCCATTCGATCTTCTCCTCGGTCGTCCGATTCTCCCACGGAGGACGCCAGGTCAACATCGTGGACACCCCTGGTTCCCCGGATCTTCTGGGTCAGGCGATTTCCTGCTTGCCGGCCGGCGAAACGATCGTCACGACGGTGAGCGCCCAGAATGGCGTCGAACTGATCACCCGCAGGATGATGGACCTCGCCGCCTCCAGGCACCTGGCCCGCATGATCGTGGTCACCAAGATCAACGCCCCGGACGTGGACATCAAGTCCGTCCTGGAGCAAATCCAGGCGACGTTCGGACGCCAGTGCCTTCCCATCAATCTCCCGGCCGAGGGGGGGAGCGCCGTGGTGGACTGTCTGGCGTCGCAGGAGGGAGAATCCGCCCTGGGGCCTGTCGAGGACTACCACGCCAACGTCATCGAGCAAATCGTGGAAATGGACGAGGCGTTGATGGAAACCTACCTCGAGGGCGAGGAACTCGATCCAGCCGCGGTGCACGACACGCTGATTCGTTCCCTGAACGAGGGCCACCTGGTCCCCGTTTGTTTCACCGACGCCAAGACCGGGGTCGGTGTCCAGGAACTGCTCGACATCGTGACACGACACCTCCCGAGCCCTCTCGAGGGGCCGCGACAGGAATTGCTGCTCGGCGACGGAGAAGCCGTGGAGCCCTTCGAGTATGAGGCAGACTCGTCGAAGCCTCTTGTTGCCCATGTGTTCAAGGTGGCCACTGATCCGTTCGTGGGCAAGCTGTCGGTGTTCAGGGTCCACCAGGGGACCGTGACCGGCAACATGACCGTGCTGGCCGGCGATGCCCGCAAGGGTATCAAGCTGAACCGGGTGTTCAATCTCCTGGGCAAGGACCACGCCGAGGCCGATGCCATCGTCGCGGGCGACATCGGCGCGGTCGCGAAGGTCGAAGACCTGCATATCGGCGACATCCTGCACGACGATCACGCTTTCGACGAACTCCACATCAAGCCTCTGCCCTTCCCCACACCCATGTACGGCCTGGCCGTGGCACCCAAGGCTCGAGGGGACGAGGGCAAGATCTCCAGCACGCTGGCCCGGCTGCAGGAGGAGGACCCGACGTTCAAGGTGGGCCATGACCCGCAGACTCGAGAACTCGTCATCAACGGCCTGGGCGAACTCCACCTCCGCTTCATGCTGGAGCGGTTGAAGAACCGGGGGCTCGAGGTGGAGACCCGGCCGCCCAAGATCGCGTACCGGGAGACGATCCAGGCCCCGGCGGATGGCCACTACCGGCACAAGAAGCAGACCGGGGGCGCCGGCCAGTTCGGCGAAGTCTTTTTGAAGGTGGAACCTCTCGAGCGCGGCCAGGGGTACGAATTCGTTGACGCCATTTTCGGTGGGGCCATCCCTGGCCAGTTCATGCCCGCGGTGGAAAAGGGCGTCAAGGAGATGCTCGAGACCGGTTATGTCGGCGGCTACCCCATCCAGGACATCAAGGTGACCATCACCGACGGAAAGAGCCACCCGGTGGACAGCAAGGAAGTGGCCTTCAAGACGGCCGGCAAGTACGCTCTTCGGGATGCCATCAGCAAGGCCCGCCCCGTGGTGCTCGAGCCCATCGTGAACATGGAAGTCGTGGTGCCGGAGGACGCCATGGGAGCGATCACCGGGGACCTGTCGAGCCGGCGCGGCCGGGTTCAGGGCACAGACATGCTGCCTGGGGGCCTGGTCGTGGTCAAGGCGCAGGCGCCCCTGGCCGAAGTCACCCAGTACCAGTCGATGCTCAAGAGCGTCACGGGGGGGCAGGGAAGCTTCATGATGGAATTCAGCCACTACGAACCGGTGCCGCCGCAGGTGCAGCAGCAGATCGCCGCGGCGTACAAGCCACAGGGCGAAGAGGAATAGGATGACCCCGTGACATCTCTGCGCCGATTGCCGGCGTTTCTGCGGCTCGACGACGCTCTCGCCGTCCTGTTCTCCCTCGCCCTGATCCTGCTCGGCGCCACCCATCTCCCGTTCCTCGAGCACGTCGCTCTCGCCCGCTTCCTCGGGCTCGTCGCCTACTATGCTGTCATGTTCCTCTTCTCGAGATGGCTCGCGCGCACGCCGAACGCGGGTGTGTGGCACAAGCGTGCCGTGCTTGCCAGTCTCGTCGGGGGGATCGCGCTCTTCTCCCTGGGAACGCGGGCTTCCCCGGCTTTCGACGATGTCAAGAACTTTGTCGTGCTGTCGCTGCCGCTCGTGCTCGGCGCCTGGTCCATGCCGGCGTCGGCGTCATCGGCCCCGTCGCCATCGTCGTCGAGCCACCTGCTGAGGGACTTCGCCCCGTTCCTGGTGAGCCAGGCCGCCTATCTCATGCTCCACGACCTGGTGCATGTCATCAATCCCGTCGACCGGGATGCGTGGCTGATTCGGGCCGACCGGATCCTGTTCGGCGGGGCGTTGACGCAAGCGCTCGAGCCGTTCGTGAGGCCCTGGCTGACGGAGTGGTTCAGTGCGACCTACTCCCTCTACGTGTTCTTCCCCCTGGCTCTCGCCATCTGGTTCGTGGCGAGGCGGGAGCGGGATGCGCTGCGACACCTGCTCCAAGCCGTCGTCCTGTGCAACTACCTCGGATACCTGGGATACCTCCTGGTGCCCGCTGTCGGCCCCATGTACACCCTGACCTACCAGGTGCCCCTTTCCGGCGGGTGGTTCTCCCTCGTCCGGGAATCCCTGGACACGCTTGCTCGAGTCCCTCGAGACTGCTTTCCGAGCCTGCACACCGCCAACACCGTGGTCGTGCTCTGGATGGTTCGGCGCCACGCCCGCCCGCTTCAGGGCATCTTCGGTGTGCTTGGCACCAGTTGCATCCTCGCCACCATCTACCTGAGATATCATTACACCGTTGACGTGGTGGCCGGGTTCGCGCTGGGGGTGGCCGTTGCCTGGGCGACCCCCCGGCTGGACCATGGCTGGCGGCGGTCGATGGCAAGGCTGACATCCCGCCTGACCGCGGCTCGCCCCTGAACGCTGAGGGCAAGGTTGCTGCACACTTTTCCAAGATGCGTTACATTACAGAAGACGCCGTAGCAGCGTGATGGATCGAGAGGAAACGCGGCATGCCGGGCGAGACCGGCCGCGTGGCAGAGGAGGCGGTGTGGCTGACCGGACGAACGTGCAACCAAGACTGGAATGGGCCGGGAGGCGGAGCGCGGTCCGAGGACGCGCTCGCGTGGCGCTCGTGTCCCTCTACGACATCGAAAACAACGCGGTCCGGCTCCTCGCCGCGGAACTGCGGCAGGCAGGACACCACTGCACCGAAATCTACTTCAAGGACTGGCGGAACAACCACTTCGACCCCCCCACCCCCCAGGAGTTGGATAGCTTCTGTTCCTGTCTCGCTGCCGATGACATCGACATCGTGGGGCTCAGCATCCGGGCGAGCGCCTACTACGGCGTCGCGCGGCAGTTGACTCGAGTCGTTCACGAACGGTTGAACCTCCCGGTCTTCTGGGGCGGCCTCCACCCCACCCTGGTCCCGGAGCAGTGCATTCCTCACGCGGACGCCTTGTGCCGCGGGGAGGGCGACCTCGCCCTTGTCGAAATGGCCGACCGCATGGCCGGGGGAAAGGACTTGGCCGGGGTGGGCAACTGGTGGATCAAGGATGCCGGCCATGCCGTTCATCGCAACCCGTTGCGCCCCCTGATCGGCGACCTGGACGCCCTGCCGTTTCGCGACTACACCTCGCCCCACAAGGTGCTCGTCATGGGCCGGCGCGCCAGGCCCGGAGACCCGATGGTGGCTCGAGGCGAAACCCTCTACCAGATCATGGCCTCGAGAGGGTGCATCTTCCGTTGCGCCTACTGCTACAACTCGACCTACCAGACCGAGATCTACCCGGGGCAGCGCTACTACAGAACCCGGTCCGTCGGGAGCCTGATCGAGGAGATCCAGAAAAGCCGCTCCGCGTTCAGGCGGATGAAGCGCGTGCGGTTCGATGACGAGGTCTTCAATTTCGACCCCAGGTGGCTCGAGGAGTTCCTCGAGCGGTTCCCGAAGGAGGTGGGACTGCCTTTCGATTGCTTCCTCGAGCCGCAGTTGGTGACCGAACCGAAGCTTCGCGCGCTCAAGCGTGCCGGGCTCCAGAACGTGTTCATGGGTGTGCAGAACGCCGAGACAGTGAACAGCGAACTGTATGATCGCAAGTCTTCGGACGACCACATCCGTTCCCTGGCCTGGATGTTTCATCGGGTCGGCATCGATATCCACTACCAGTTGATTTTTGACGACCCGGTTGCCACGAGCGAGGACAAGAAGGCGCTGTTCGAACTCGTGTCCAGTTTTCCGCGGCCCTACGACCTCTACCTGTTTTCGCTCACCGTCTTTCCCGAGAGCGCGTTGGCCCGGCGCCTGATGAAGCTGGGCTACATCACGCCGAGGGATGTGGAGGGGGCGAACACCCGCACGTTCTACCAGCACCGGGTCGATCTGAGCTTCCCTCGTCCCGCCGAGGATCGGTTCTGGATAGCGCTCATGGTGCTGCTCAGCAAGTCGTTCGTGCCGCTTCCGCTCGTCAAGGCCCTTTCCAGGAGCGAGCGGCTGAGGAAGAACCCGGAGCCGCTCGTCAAGCTCGCGCAGGCGGCCAATTTCGTGAAGATGGGCATGCTGGCCGGGAAGTTGGTGCTCGAGGGCGAGATGACGCCCACCCTCATCCACCGCTGGCTGCACCTGGATTCGGTGATCACCGCGTAGCACGGAGCGCGTGCCGTGGGCACGGAGACTGCGACGACCTGGATCCCACCGTGCACGCCTGCGCCCGGTAGGGGCGACCGCCGGTCGCCCCTCCTCACAGGAATGCCTCGATCGCCTTGCGGAACCGGATATGCGCCACGAGGTCGGTGAGATAGTCCATCTTGTGCGTTTCCCAGATCAGGAGAGGTGACAGGGAATACCCGGCTATCCACTTTTCGTACAACCGGTTGAGTCGCCGGATATAGGCCGGCGGAACCGCCTGCTCGTTCGGTCTGCCGCGAGCCTTGATGCGCTTGCGGATGGTGGAGACCGGGCATTTCAAGTAGATCATGACGTCCGGGGGGGAGAGGTCCATCCTCATGGCCTCGTACAGGTCCATGTAGGTCGCGAAATCCCTTTTCGAGATATGCTTGGAGGCGTAGAGGTTTCGCGCGAAGATCTCCGCGTCCTCGTAGATGGTTCGATCCTGGACCACGGTCACCTCGCTGCGTTCCAGTTCCTTGTGGAGCCGGAATTTGTGCGCCAGGAAGTAGATCTGGGAGTGGAAAGCGTATCTCGAGAAATCCTCGTAGAAGTCATCCAGGTAGGGATTGGCCACGTTGGGTTCCGCCACCGGGGCGAATCCATACTGGCTGCACAAGAACTCGACGAGAGACGTCTTGCCGACGCCCATGTTGCCTGCCACGGCGATGAACTTCTTTGCCAAGCCTCGTTCTCCAGGTTCCGTCCCTCGATGTCATGTCGTGCCCGGCCTGCTCGAGCGGATGGCGTGGACGGTGGCTCGAGCAGGCTGGCCCGCCGAGTGTTTGGTGTTTACACTTGTCGGGCACGGGCCGCCACCCTTGCCGGGGAGAGGCGCGCCCGTCGCGTGGAGGAGCCCGTGCGACTTTTGCCGGCCCCGCGCGGTCTGCGGGGTTGGTGGTCGCCCGACGTACCGCGATGGTTATAGAATACCAGGTGGAGAAAAGCAAGGAGCGGCCGGCCCGTCACCGGCGGGTCGACGGCGGCGCCGGGGAGCGACCATGGACGGTACCAGGGACCACGGGATGGCCTGTCGCGCGGGGGGCGTGAGGAGAGCGCGCGTGCCCGAGACATTCTCCGTGGCGCAGTCGCCTTTGCGAAGGTTCGTCTACACGGTCGTGATCGTGCTGTCGTCCCTGGTCTTCCTGGGTGCGTCGTCGCCCGGGGAGCGGCTCGATGACCTGCCGGAGGTGGCCGCGCGTGCCGGGGCGACCGAGGCGGCGAGGGCGCTCCCAGCAGGATGGATATCCGCGCCCACTCGCCACCTGGAGATCCAGTACCACCCGGACCACGCCGGCGGTGTGTCCCGGCTTCTCGAGCAGGCAGACGATCTCCTGGAATCCGCTTCGGATCAGCTTGGTATCCAGCCATCGCGCCGATACGTGGTGCGCCTGGCTCGAGACAGGGACACGTTCGAGGCCGTTCAGCCCGGGCGTCCGCCACCGTGGGCCGCGGGGACGGCCTATCCGAAATACGGGCTGATGGTCCTGTTGACAGGTGAAGGAGCGTTATGGAGGCTGCCCAACGGATTGGAGAAGGTGTTCGTGCATGAGACGGCCCACCTGCTGCTGGGGGAGATCGCGAAGAAGCAACCGCTTCCCCGCTGGTTCGACGAAGGTGTTTCGCGCCTGGTGGCCGGCGAGTTCTCCATGGAGGAGTGGACCCAGTTGAGCCGGGGTGTCCTCCTGGGCAAGCTCATCTGGTTTTCGGAGTTGGACCGCGGGTTTCCCATCGGGGAGGGCCGGGCCAACCTGGCCTATGCCCAGAGTCGCTCCTTCCTGAGCTACTTGACGAATCGATTCGGCGCAGACGTCTTGCCGGCCATCGTGCGAGAAGTCGCCGCCGGAGGGACGCTGAACGAGGCATTGTGGAAGGTCCTCCACCATGGGTTGACCGGGCTGGAGGAGGACTGGCGAACGGACCTGGGCCGGGACATGAAGTGGCTGTCTGCCTTGTTCGGTGGCGCGACCTTGTGGGGCCTGATAGGCCTCCTGGTGGTCATCGCCTACCTGAAGCGCAAGGCCCAGAGCAGGCGCCGGCGAGCCTTGTGGGCCGACGAGGAGTTCGCCTGGTACGACGACAGTGTACGGATGTTTCCCTGGCCGGCGCGGCGCGAGCGGACCCCCGCCCCCTCGAGGCGGCTCGACCGCGACGCTCGAGGCGCCGGGACGGCCGCGCGGCGTGTGGAGCCGGACGCCGGCGATGCGGACCCGGGCGCCCGAGGGCGTGCTGGCAGCGTTCAGCCTGGACAGCGGGACGAGGCTGGTGGCCCCAGAGGGCGGGACGCCGGGACGGAGGGCGGGACGCCGGACCGGACGCACCCCTCGGGTGGCCTCGAGGAACCGGTGTCGAATCGGAGCAACGGTGCCGGTGAGGCTGGCGATGAGGGGACGAAGGGCGATGAGGGGGCGAAGGGCGGTTCGATGGGTTCCCGGCGCTGGATGCACTGATCGGCTCGGCGCTGTGCTACCATTTGACAGCGGGACGCTGGAAGGGGTATCGTCGATGTCCCAACCGGTCGCATGTCCTCGAGAACGTGCCTGGAGAGCGTTGTGAAGAACTTCTTGCGAAACGTCGGGTGGATGGTTGCCTCGGCCGGCTTCTCGGTGGCGTGCAGCGCGTGCCGCGACTGGCCGCACCTGGACTATGCGGAGAGTCCACTGAGGATGGTCGTGGAGGTGGAGGCGGAGGACGCCGAGGGCGTGCAGAACCTCCAGCAGCTCCATGGCGACGTGCTGGTCGAAGGCGTGATCGACAGCGGCGTCTACGTGCCGGCCACTGAGCGCGATGCCCCGTTCGACCTGCCGGGATGGTACGCGGGCGACATGGACTGGTTCCAGTTCAACGTGAGAGATCCGGCCGATGTTCGCCTCGAGCTGGGCTGGGCCGAGGGGCCGAACGTGCTCGACCTCTACTTCTTCGAGGCGGAATCGGACACCGGGCAGCTCTTCTTGATCACCTATGATGCGAGCGAGGGAGCCGTCTCGAGGGAGATTCTTGGAACGGCCCTTTCTCCTGGTGTCGTGTACGTGCTCGCCGTGGCGGGGCACGTGGGAGACGGTGTCCCCTACGATCTCCTGCTCGACCTCGAGAAATGACGTCGTCCTGGCCCCGTTGCGGGAAGGGCGCATGCGGCGTGAGAAGGCGTGTGCGGGGAGGGCGTGACCGGCGAGCCGGCCGGCCGCCAGGAAGGAGAGCAGGCAGGCCGTGATCGAAGCGACTCGAGACCGCGCAAACGGTGTGGCAAGGCAGGGGGACAGGCCGGCCCGATGGGGGTGGGTCGCCATCTTGCTGTGTCTCGCCGGGCAGCCCTGGGTGGCCTCGAGCCAGGTGACCCCGGATGATGGCCCGCCCGCGGGGGATTCCAGCGAGTACGACGCCCTGTTGGAACTCCTGGAAGACTTGCCCCGCGACGAAGAGATCGACGCCCTGAAGGACTACCTGGAGCGGCACCCCGATTCCCCGCACCGGCGCGAAATCGAACAGCGACTCGACATCCTGGCGGGCGCGGGGGACCGCCGCGGGAGCCGAGAGTCGCCGCCTTCCGCCGGGCTTCGCGAGCCCTTTTCCTTCGAACCGGTCGGCCCGGAGCACCGGTTTGTGGGCCGCGTGGGCCTGGGAGGACCCCAGTGGGCCGAGCTGCTGTTGGGCTACGACCATCCGCTCGGTGCGAACTGGCGCGTGGGGGGGCGGGCCGGGTTCTCGGAAGGCCAGAAGCTCCTCGAGGCATCCGGCCGCTACCTGGCGCTGAGAACGCCTCGAAATGGCGGTATCCTGGAGTTCTCGCTCGCCACCCGGGCCGCACTCGGGCTCGACAGCCATCTGCAACTGGAGCCTCGGGCCGGGTATGGCGGCCGCTTCGGACCGGTCCAGGTCGAGACGTTCCTCGGATGGCGCATGCGCCTGACCGGAGGCTTCCACTCCAGGCTCCTGGCCGGCGTCGCGGCAGGCGTGGCCCTGCGTGACGACTGGTGGATAGGCCTCGAGACGGCGGGCCGGCTCAACCTCGTCGCCGCGGAGCGGCCCGACCTCGCCATCCCGGAACCCCTGCCCTACCTGGTCAGCTACTTCGCCGTCACCGCCGGCGTGCGCCATACGATCGCCCCCGGCATGGACCTGGACCTGCTGCTCTCGGTACCGGATTGGTACCGCTACCAGCGGATGTATGCCGGCATGGTCGGCGTCGCGTTCCGGTATCGATTCGACCAGTAGCGAGCAGACGGTGTCGCGGCGCCACATCCCGTCAAAGGAGCACATCGCCGGGAGCAGGCTGAACATTCGCGCCTGGAGTCCTATATTCATTGTATCCTGGCGTTCATCTCGAATCCAGCAGCGAAGCGGGCGAGTGGGAGGAACTCATGGCGAACGACCGGCTGCGGTTGAAGGACGGAGACCGTGTCGCCGTGATCGGCGGAGGTCCCGCAGGGAGTTTTTTTGCCAACTTCCTGCTCCGCGGCGCCACCATCGCCGGCCTTCGTCTCGAGGTGACCGTTTTCGATGGCAAGGATTTCGAAGAAAAAGGGCCTCGAGGCTGCAACATGTGCGCGGGAGTCATCTCCTCCTCCCTGCTCGACCACCTCGAGACATCGGGAATCGACATACCGGCCGGCAGGATCCAGGCGGAGATCGAAGGCTATCGGTGCATGCTCCCGGAGCGGGAATACACGCTGGGTCCGCCTGACGCGGCCCGGCGGATCCTGTCCGTTTTCAGGGGCAATGGACCCAAGTTCTCCGATTTCACGAGCAACGTGAGCTTCGACGAAGTACTGCTCGAGCAGGCCATGGCGGCCGGGGTCCGGTTCGTGCCAGGACGGGTGACCGGCGTGGACCTCGCCGCGGTTCCGGACGGTCCAGTGCGGATCCACTATCAGCGAGGGTCGCGTGAGCAGCACTGCGAAGCCGATGTAGCGGCTGTCGCCGTGGGCGTCAACACGCGGTTGATCCGATCGCTCGAGGCTGCGGGATTCGGCTATCGAGCCCCCCGGACGATCCGCACGTGCCAGGCGGAGATGCCCCTGGGACCGGACCAGGTGAAGGCGCGGCTTGGAAGCACGATTGTCATCCTATTCCTGGACATCGATGGCATCCGGTTCGCCGCCCTGACGCCGAAAGGGGCGTTTGTGACCGTGACGCTGGTGGGGGACCGTGACCTGGCGCGGCAGGATTTGCAGGTGTTCCTGGAGCACCCGAGGGTCCGTGGCGTGCTGGGATACGTGGGCGATCTCGAGGACGTGTGCACCTGCTTTCCCAAGGTCCCGCACACCGCGTCGCAGCGTCCGTTCGCGGATCGACTCGTCGTGATCGGGGATGCGGCGGTGAGCCGTCACTACAAGAACGGGATCGAGTCGGCGTTCTTGACCGCGTGCTCTGCCGCGGAGACCATCCTGCATCACGGGTTCTCGCGGAGGATCTTGAGAAGGCACTATGGCCGGTTCGTGGCGTCGGTGGCCCGGGACAACCTGGCCGGGCGGTTCTTCTACTGGCTCAACGACCGTGTCATCGACACCCCGGTCATGGCGGAGACCCAGTTGCGGGTCGTGCTCGAGCATCCCGACGCCCGGGTTCGCGTGCGTATGCACCGGGTCCTGTGGAGCCTGTTCACCGGCAACGACCCCTACACGCGAACGCTCCGGAGGCTCCTTTCACCAGGGTTGCAGGTACGCCTGTTGATGACCACGACGAGCGTCCTGGTGGAGCGGGCGGCCTACCGGTTCCGGTCGCGTGTATCCCGCCGGCGCCGGCCGGGTATTTCCGGCGCCTATGGACCGCTTCGGAGCGGGCAGCGGGTGATCGTCCTCGGCGGGGGTCCGGCCGGAGCGAGCTGCGCCATTGCCTTGAAGAAGTTGGCCGGGGAGATGGGCAGGGACATCGACGTGGTCATGTACGAGCCCAAGGACTTCGAGACTCAGACGCACTACAACCAGTGTGCAGGCGTGTTGTCTCCCCCCATCCAGGCCCTTCTCGAGGATGACCTCGGCGTCCCGTTCCCTCGAGACCTGGTGCAGAAACGTATCGCCGGCTACGTCCTCCACGGGGGGGCCCAGTCCCTGGAACTCGAGGGCGGAGACGACGATACCGTGGCACTGAGGCGCATAAGCTTCGACAGCTTCCTGTATCGCCAGGCCGTCGAACGTGGCGTCACGGTGGTGAAGAGCCGTGTGACCGGCGTGGAGGTCTACCCCGGGAGGGTCCTGGTCTACAGTGAGTCCGACAACCGGTCCGCCGACGTGGTGGTGGGCGCCTTCGGGCTCGACGACGGCATGTGCCGGGTGTTCGAGCGCGCCACCCCTTACCGGCAGCCCCCGTGCCTGGAGAGCGTCGTGACGAAGCTCCATCCAGGCGATGCATTCATGGAGGCATTCGGCCGGTGGATTCATGCATTCCTGCCTGCCCTGGACGGCGTCGATTTCGGTGCCGTCACCCCCAAGGGAAACCACCTGACCATCAATGTCGCCGGCAAGGCGGTCAACGCCGCGGACATGGACAGGTTCCTGGCCTTACCGGAGGTCCGGGTGCTGTTCCCGGGTAAGCGTCCCCCGGAGGGGCTTCACTATTTCAAAGGCAAGTTCCCGAACGGGCCCGCACGCCATCTGTACGGCAACCGTTACCTCGTCATCGGCGACGCCGCCGGGCTCCTACGCCCGTTCAAGGGAAAGGGCGTGACCGCCGCGGTCCAGAAAGGGATCGTGGCGGCGGAGACCATCATGCGCAGGGGGATCTCGAGGCATGCATTGGCCGAGTTCGTGCTCCGGCTGCGCGAGGTCGCCCGGGATCTGCCCTATGGCAGGCTCGTCCGCCTCACCGCGCTCGCGACAGCCAAGCTCGGCCTGATCGACCCCTTGCTCGCAACGGCCCGCAACGACCCGGCCCTGCGGGACGCCCTGTTCTACTCGGTCTCCGGCCTCAAGTCATTCAGGGGCATCCTCCGAGACCATTTCAGCCTCAGCTTGGTCGTCCGCCTCGGGCTCGCCATGGCAGCATTCCGTGCTCGAGCCATGGTTGGAGGCGGACGCTCGGACCGATAGGGGCGCGAGGCGCCCAGAGACATCCCGGGGAACCCCTCGAGTCCATCGAGAACGGCCTGGAGACATCCCAGGGAGCCCGTCGAGCCACTCGAGAAACCACCGGGTCGCGCGGGAGATCTCGCGCAAGAGGGTGCGCGGTCTCGTCCGGGTGCTCGAGGTGGCGGTGAGCGACGGAGATGTGCACCTTCGTCGGGTCAAGCGGGATGGAGTTCACCCACAGCCTGAAGCGACCGCGTTTCCGAGTACCCCTGGCCCCTCCTGGCGGCGTGGGACAGGGAAATCCTTGACGCAGGTCGCCATGGTGGAGATCATGACGTTCAGCATGCGCGACTTCGGTTGGGGGAGTGCTCTCGAAGACCAGGCCATGACTTCCACGAATCACGCGGGGCACGGGAAGACAGAGAGCGACTCGGTACGTTGGAGGCCGAGGCTCTCATGCGCCAATGCGAGGAAAGAGGCGGTGGCAAGCGCGCAAGCGGCAGGCGAGGCGGCCGCCGGCGCACCACACGAGCAAGAAGGAACCAGATCATGACGGAACACCGGCGCTACAAGACCCCCCCATCGAGGAGGCTCTCTGTGAGTTCCGGTTCGAGCCGGGACAAGAGTGGGACCTCACGATCCCTGGAAGACTGTACACCGAGTTGCGCGCTGCTTATCCCGGCAAGCCGCGCCAACAGATGTTTACTGGGGTCGCTTTGGACACCGGCCAAGGCGCACCGCCAAGGTTGACTTTTCAACACGGCCTTGCCAGGGTGCAACTCGTCACCGAGGAGGGAACGCGGATTGTCGGTGTGGGTCCTGACGTCTTGAGCGTCCACATGTTGCGTCCGTACCAGGACGCCGCGAATCCGGAGAAAAGCGGGTGGGAAGAATTCCGCAGTCGGATCGACGAGGCCCTCGCAGCCTATTGGCGAATAGGGGAGCCGCTCGGGGTGCAACGCGTCAGCATACGGTATATCAACAAGATCGTCGTTCGTGCCGAGACTGTTGAACCGCGGCGGTACATCCTGTGTGCCCCCGGTGACATCAAAGGTCTCCCCGACCGGCTGAGCAGCTTTGTGGGCCGTGTGGAGTACACCTACGATGACGGCGTGCCGCTTGTGGTAACGCACGCGGCTGCCGATGCCCCGGAAGGCCACGTGGCTTTTCTCCTGGACATCGATGTCATCTGGCATGGTGAGGAGGCGATCGACCGGGATGCCGCGGTCGCCAAGGCCGAGGATCTGCACGAGCGCGAAGGCGCAGTGTTCGAGATACTGATCACCGACGAGACACGGAGGCTGTTCGATGCGGATTGATCACCGAAGACAGACCGAGCGTTCGGTCAGCGCGCTGGCACCGCTAGGCCAGCAGTTGGGGCGTGATCCTTTGGGTCGATACGATGGTGAGGGTTGGTTTGTGGCTGAGACTTCCGTGCAATCCTCGGTTGTCTCTCCGGATGCGGCACGCGCACTCTGGAAGCTCGTGGAGTTGACCGACAGTGTTTTGACGCAAGTCGCCAGTGAACCCTTCACGTCTGAATTCACCCGGTGGCAGTTTCCGGTGCTCATTGCTGATCAGCGTGACGCACAGGCGTCGCCCGCGCACGACCCTGAAACGGTGGAGCGTTTTCGGCGCCTGGAAGCAGCCCTTGTAGACACCTTCAAGAGCGATCCCCCGGAGGATGGCGTTGTCCACCAAGCGGAAGAGATCATCGAGGCTGCACTGCGTTCTGTCCCGGCAGAAGGGGTGCTCGAACATCTCAGGCGTCTTGTTCTCGATCCCGGGCGCCCAACCTTGGGTGCCGCGGTGCTGCGAATCCTCGGGCGGTTGAACGCTGGGTCCATCGCCTGGCGAAAGCGTATCGTGCGCAACGCTCTCGGCTCCGAGAACGTCGAAATCCGGGACGCCGCGGTGCAGGCCGCGGAGTCGTGGGCGGATCCAGAGGTGCTCGAGGTGCTTCGGGGCCACGACGAACAGGTTGCGTGGCTTCGCCGGTATGTTCGAGACGTTCTTCGTGAGCCCGGAGAGTAGTCCGTGTTTCTCGTGCGAAAGATGAATCGCGCCAAGTGGGAGAAGAAAGAAGGGCTCGCCGAAAAGGAAATCCCGGCAGATGCTGCGACCAACGACCTGCGGACGGCGGACAATGCCCTTTCGTTCTGG
Source organism: Myxococcota bacterium (assembly GCA_024278455.1). Classification (GTDB taxonomy): domain Bacteria; phylum Myxococcota_A; class UBA796; order JAJRTE01; family JAJRTE01; genus JAJRTE01. The sequence goes on along the minus strand of JAJRTE010000298.1, from coordinate 32,439 downwards.
CGGTGCGAGGACGGCGGGGAGCAAGCCCTCCTCCATACCGTTCTTGCGCTCGTAGCGGCTTACGAACGGCTGGACAAGATCGATATCGTGTGGCTTTCGGAGGAAGCCTTCCAAGAGGATGGCCTGGGCTTGCGTCAGACCGATGGGCGTACGCCGGTGAAGTCGTTGGTGGAATGTCACGTCGATGTCCATCGATTGGACTACGAGCGCCTTGGTCGTGTGGCCAGGCGGGTTGTCGAATCGATCGAGGCGGGACGTTTCCGTAGACCGACGAGGGCGCGTGTGCGTGACGTCCTGGCACAGGCCATCGATGCGGGGTGGGTCGACCCGAAGGATTTGAAGGAGAAACTGCGCAAGGAAGTCGTCCCAGGCAGTGGTTCCGGTTGACACAGCCGGGCGATGGATATCGGCCCCGCCGGGAGTGGCACGAGGAAGCGGTCGGCAGGTGCAACCCGCCCCGCGGGCCGAACAATGCCTCGGCTGGACGCGGACTGGCACCCCGGTCTACTTCCGATTCTCAAAATGAACGAAATCGATGAGAAAGACCGCGGCGAGCAGGCGCAGGCGATCATCGTGGTCGAGGAGCGGCGAGAACTCGATCCCGAAGTTGTCCGCGTCTGTGAACAGTTCCCGGCCCAGGCCGGACCACTTCTTCTGGATCTTGCCCACAACTTCGTTGCTCTTGCGGATTTCGAAAGTCCACGGGCGAAAGACCGGTCCGAACAGGGTGATGCGTGTTTGTCCCTGCGTGTCGAGCACGTCGTAGATCCGGCGCAGGAGGCTGAAACGACGTTCCACGGCTCCCAGCGGTCGGTCCTCCGCGTCGAAGACTTCGATCCGATGAAACATGAATCGGAAGGGACGGCGCAGGCGCAAGAACACGTTCCCGCCCTGGTCCAACAGGGTCATGGTGAACGGGCGCAATGCCTTGAGGAACATCCGCAGAAGGACTGCCCCAAGACCCGTGGACTCCTCGGCGGCCAGCAGAATGGTCCGGCCGTGCTCGTCCCGTACTTCATACTTGTTGCGGGTCTCGAATCCGGTGAGGATCTCCCCCCACTCCTTGACTTGTCCCACCTTGAGATGCCGGGCACCGGCCACCAGCGCTGTCGTTTCTTCGATCCCCATCCGATCCTCCTTCGCATGTCTTGCTCGACTGCCGTTCCGCCGGGGTTCCATCATAGCACGAATCGACCCGTTCGAAACGCCTGGCTGCTGGCGTGTGTCCACGTAGTGCTTCGGAGTGTATCCGGCATCGACACGGGTTGATAACGAGGTTTGGGAAGAGGCGCATAGGTGACTACGATGTAACCTGGGGGATGAGTTTGGTCCGAGTGGTCGTGTTCGGGGGATTTCCCCCCCCCCGAGGCCCGGAATGCGCTGAGGGGACTTTGTCAGTGGGAAGCGTGTTCTGGTCGAGTGGGGACGGGCGAGTTACCGGTGGAAATGCCCGGAGACGAGCACGGTGGTGGGGAAGCTGTAGGTGTTTGAAAAGGAGTGGGAGAAACGGTGGCGCCTGAACGACAACGACGGAGCCCCGGCGCTGGGTGAGGAAGATGGCTGCTCCCGCTACGGAAACATCCAGCTTCCAGGGCTTGACCCCTCTTTCGATACCGAGTAGGCTTGCACCTGGGCAACAGGATTGCCCGCGAGGAGGAAACGCATCCCGTGGCCACGGAAGAGAGGACAGCAACCGTCGAGACAGCCGGGCGGGGAGCCCCCATCCACCTGGCGGCTCGAGACGTGAGCGTGGTCCGTGGCGGCGCGCGCATCCTGCATGGGATCCACCTGGCCGCCTCTTCTGGCGAATTTCTCGGCGTGCTGGGGCCGTCGGGATGTGGAAAGTCCACGCTGCTGTACGCGCTGACAGGCTTTCGGCCTCCTACCAAGGGCAAGGTCCTTATCGGCGGGCAGGATGTGCGTACCGATTTCCAGGCTGTCAAGCACCGGATAGGGTTCGTTCCCCAGGACGACGTCGTGCCCCGGGCCTTGCGCGTGGAAAGGGTGCTGCACTACACCGCCTTGCTCCGCCTGCCCCATATCGGCCAGGAGGAACGCAATGCCCGGATCGACGAAGTCCTCGACCGGTTGCAACTGGCCGGACAGAGGCGAATCCGGGTCCGCTCCCTTTCCGGCGGACAGCGCAAGCGGGTCAGCATCGCCATGGAACTCCTGGCGCGCCCCCCGGTGCTGTTCGCCGACGAGCCGACCAGCGGGCTGGATCCGGCATTGGAACATGCCCTCATGGCAGCTCTGCGCGGGATGGCGGACGGCGGCGACCTGGTGGTGGTGACCACGCACGTCATGGCATCCCTGTCCCTGTTGGACCGGGTGTGCATGCTCAAGGAGGGCCGGTTGGTCTACTTCGGGCCGCCGGACGAACTGAAAGGCTATTTCGAGGTGGACGATTTCGCCGATATCTACCGGGTACTGGAACGCCGCAGCGCTGCGCAGTGGCACGCTGCCTTCGCATCGAGCCCGCTGTTTCGCCGGTATCTGGCCTCGAGGTTGCCCCGCCTCGGCAGATAGTGGCACCTTGTGCCGGTATCTGGCCGTTCGGAGTCCTGGAACGTGACATGCCGTGTCATCCGGGCGGCTCAGGACGGCCGGGGAAGAGGAGGCGAAGGTGTCGGAATCCACGGGTGACATCCAGGTTTCCGCGACCGGGCGGGCCCGTTCGGCGGTAGCAGGTGGCGTGGTGCGGTTGGAGGGGGATGGCGGCCCGGCGGCGCGGGGATGGAGCCTGGTCAACTGGACCCAGTGCGGCGTCCTTGCCGACCGCTATCTCGAAATCATGCTCGCGGACATCAAGGGGACCTTCCTGCTCCTGTTGCAGGCCCCGTTCCTTGCAGCGCTCGTGGTGGTGGCCTGGAGCAATTTGCAGCAGGCCACGCGGAGCCTCTACTTCGTGATGACCTTGAGCTGCCTGTGGATCGGGTGCATGGACGCCAGTCGAGAGATCGTCAAGGAGCGGGCGCTCTACCTGCGGGAGCGGATGGTCAACCTCGAGGTCGGGGCCTACCTGTTGAGCAAGGTGCGGGTCCTGATCCTGCTGAATACTGTACAAGTAGCCACCTACGTGGGCATCATCGTCTACTACCTGGATGTTCGGATTCACGTTGCCTGGCTCGGCATCGGGCTGTGGTTGGCCGCGTTCGCCGGGACCTGCCTCGGACTGCTGATCTCCTCGGCGGTGAAACGGAGCGACTATGCCGTCGCCCTGGTCCCCCTGGCCATACTGCCGCAGATACTGTTCAGCGAGTTCGCGATAGGCAAGGACCATTTCGTCGGCGTGAGCCGGGTGATCTTCGCCCTGATGCCCAGCCGTTGGGGGTTCGAGGCCCTGGAGAACTTGGCCAGGACCAGCACCGACACGTGGCACGCTGTCGGCGCGATGGCGTTGCTGCCGGTGTTCGGCGTCGTGTTCCTGGTGCTGGCCTACCCCATGTTGAGATTCAAGAGGTACTGAATCGAGGGTGCGTGCATGAGAAGGACGACGTGGATGAGCCTGTTGGTGGTCGCCGTTGCCGGTGCCGGCCTCTACGCCGTGGTGGTGCGTCCGTTCAACACGGAGCTGAGCGTGGTGAGGGGGTTGAGCAGTGCTTTCCTCGAGGACCTGCAATTCAAGGACTTCCGTTCGTCGGCCCTGTACCATCACGCCCTGGACCTGGACCGGATAGACATCGGCCGGGCACTGGAGGAACTGTTCCTGGTCAAGCCGGAGTTCCTGGACGTGCTGGACTTCCGCGTGTCCCGTGCCGAGATCGATTCCAGTGGAAAGCGGGCTCGAGTGGTCATGACGGCGCGGTTCCGGATCTTGAACAAGGAAAAGGAGCCTCGAGAAGCGGACATCGTGTTGTACTGGATCAAGCGCCACCCGGACTGTCCGCTCGGCGCCGATTGCAGCCCGGACGGGCAATGCCTCGACGAATTCGGTCGGCCCGCGTTGCGTCCCGCTGGCGGTATCGACGAGGAGAAGGAGCGGCGGACCCGGGATCCCCGCAAGGATGCAGTGAAGGAAAAGGAAGCGGGCGAGCCCTATAGCTGCGACCCGTCGCTCGAGCCCAGGTGGTACATGAACCTCGATTCCACCTTGAAACAGAAGGACTACCGGTAGATGGAGGCGACCCAGACCATTCTCGTCGTCGACGACGAAGCATCGAACCGGCTTTCCATGGAGCGGATTCTCCAGCGGGAAGGCTATGCCGTCTTGAGCGCTGCCAACGGCGCGGAGGGGTTGGCGCTCCTGCGCAAGGAGAGCGTGGCTCTGCTCCTGACCGACCTCAAGATGCCGGGCATGTCCGGGATCGAACTCCTCAAAGCCGCCCGCAAGCTCGTCCCCGGCGTGGAAGTTATCGTCCTGACAGCCTATGGCACCGTGGAGACCGCCGTGGGCGCGATGAAGGAGGGGGCCTACGACTTCATTTCGAAGCCGTTGAAGCGTATCGAGTTGTTGAATGCCGTCAAGAACGCCCTCGAGAAGCAGGCCCTGTCATCGGAGAACCGGCGTTTGCGGGAACGGCTCGAGGCCGAAGGCGACCGTGGGATCATCGGTACGAGTTCTTCCATGCGAAAGGTGCTCGAGCTGGTCTCCCAGGTGGCACCCTCGTCCGCGAGCGTACTGATCGAGGGCGCTTCCGGGACGGGCAAGGAGCTGATCGCCCAGGCGATTCACGACCTGTCACCGCGGCGGACTCGGCGGTTCGTCAAGCTCAGTCTGGCCGCGTTGCCCGAAACCCTGGTGGAGAGCGAGTTGTTCGGCTACGAAGCAGGAGCGTTCACCGGGGCTGCCGGGCGTCGCGAAGGGCGGTTCGAGCTGGCGGATGGAGGCTCCTTGTTCCTGGACGAAGTCGGTGAGATGAGCCCCGCTCTCCAGGTGAAGTTGCTTCGCGTGCTGCAAGAAGGCGAGTTCGAGCGACTCGGTGGAACCAGGACCATTTCCGTGGACGTACGTATCGTCGCCGCCACCAACAAGAATCTCGAGGAAGAAGTGGCGGCGAAGCGGTTCCGGGAAGACCTGTACTATCGGCTGAACGTCATCAAGATCCAACTTCCCCCGCTGTGCGAGCGCGGCGAGGACATTCCGCTGCTGGTCAACCACTTCCTCAGGGTATACGCCCGGAAGAACGAACGTCCTTTCAAGGCGATGAGCCGGGAGGCGATGGAACTTCTCATGCGCCACCCCTGGCCGGGCAACGTGCGGGAGTTGGAGAACACCATCGAAAGGGCGGTCGTCCTGTCCTTGCACGACGAAATTCGCCCCGAGGACTTGCCGGCGACACTCCGGGGAGGCATGAAGACCGCAGCGAGAGAGCTGTGCTTCCCCGTTGGTACACCGATACGGGAGGTCGAACTCACCCTGATCCGGGAGACGCTCAGGTACACCGATGGCGACAAGAACCTCGCAGCGCACCTCCTCGGTATCAATCCCAGGACGATCTACCGGAAGCTGGAGGAAATCGGTACGGACGACCAGGGGTAGCGCGTGCGCGGGCACTTGGCTCCGCGACCGGCGTTTCGTGTGGTACCATACGAATAGGCTTGACACCATCCGCGTGTCCCTGTTAGAAAGACTCTTGATCCAGATGCCATCCAGGCGATAAACCAGGTTTGTACCCCGTCGCCGCCGATGGTTGGTGCAGGCCTGCTTGACTCGCCCCACCCCGCTCGAAAGCGTGCACAGAAGGAGGATCCCGCATGTCGACCCTGAAAGAGATTCTGAAGAGCAAGATCGATGCGCACAGGCCCCGGACCACAAGGCTCCTGAAGGAGTACGGCAGTGTGAAGACCGGCGACGTGACCATCGCCCAGGCGATCGGTGGCGCCCGTGGCGTTCGTTGCCTGGTGACCGACGTGTCCTACCTGGACCCGCAGGAAGGGATCCGGTTCCGCGGCCGGACCATTCCCGAGACCTTCGCCGCCCTGCCCAAGGTGCCGGGCAAGGAGTATCCCTACGTCGAGGCGCACTGGTTCTACCTCATGACCGGCGAAATCCCGACCATGGAGCAGACCCTGGAAGTCGTCGAGGACTTCAAGGCAAGGCGGACGGTCCCTCACTACGTGTATTACGTCCTCCGCGCAACCCCTCGAGATACCCATCCCATGACCATGTTCGCCCAGGCCATCCTGTCCATGCAGCGGGAGTCCTGTTTTGCCAAGCAGTATGCCGAAGGCATGAGCAAGATGGACTACTGGGATCCCATGTACGAAGACTGCTGCAACCTGATGGCGAAGCTCCCGGTCATCGCGGCCTACATCTACCGGATGAAGTACAAGGGAGACACGCCCATTCCGTCGAATCCGGAACTGGACATGGGCGGTGACTTCGCCCACATGATGGGAATCGGCGAGCCATACGACGATGTCGCCAGGATGTACTTCATTCTGCACTCGGACCACGAGTCCGGGAATGTGTCGGCGCACACGACCCATCTCGTCGCGTCGGCCCTGTCGGACATCTACTACGCCTATTCCGCCGGCATGGGCGGCCTGGCCGGGCCTCTCCACGGGCTCGCCAACCAGGAGGTGCTGCGCTGGACCCAGGGCTTCATGGACAAGCTCGGCGGGAAGCTGCCGACCGAAGAACAGCTCAAGCAGGCCCTGTGGGACACGCTCAACAGCGGCCAGGTCATCCCCGGCTACGGGCACGCCGTGCTCCGGAAGACCGACCCCCGGTATGTCTCCCAGATGGAGTACTGCCTCAAGCACCTGCCCGACTACCCGCTGTTCAAGCTCATCAACATGATCTACAAGGTCGCCCCCGGCGTCCTGAAGGAGCATGGCAAGGCCAAGAATCCGTGGCCCAACGTGGACGCGCAGTCCGGCGTCATTCAGTGGTACTACGGCATCACCGAGTACGACTTCTACACGGTCCTGTTCGGGGTCGGCCGTGCGCTCGGCGTCCTCACGAACGTCACCTGGGATCGTGGTCTGGGCTACCCGATCGAGCGACCCAAGTCTCTCACCACCGACATGCTGGAAGACCTGGCCGGTATCAAGAAGTAGGCTTTCGTCTTCGCGCCTGGTACCATCCGCCGGGAAAGGCACGCACCCGTGCCGCAACGTCCCTGGGGCATCTCCGGATGCCCCTTTTTTTCGTGCCTTCGACGGGTCTGGGAGGACAGACCGCCGATATGTAGCAGCGACCGGCCCGGGGGACGTGAATGACAAAATGTCAAACCCTCGAGCACCCCCTTGCCGCGCATTGGCAAAAAGTCGATGTTGCCGCACCCATCCCCGGTCCCCGCGGTTTTCCGACTGAAGCAGAGACACCGGCGTTCGCCTGCCTCCCCGGCCTCGTGGCGCGTTGCGAAGCGGCCTTCCGTGACCGGGGAATGCGCCCTCGCCCTCTCCTGTCAGCCTGCGTGGACGTGGCGGCATGCCGTCCGGGGGTCACATCTGCGCAGCAGCGTGGTTCTCGTGTGGTATGCATCTTGCATAACGACCACCGGGGCTTCTCTCTTCAGAGTCTATCGTGGGGCAATAGATGCCTGGCAAACTGAAGACATATCGTTGGGCCTTGGGCTTGTTCGTGGTGGGCGGGCTTTCGTTCGCAGGCGCGTTCGCCACCAACCGTTTCATCGCCGAAAAGATCAGGCCGCCCGAGACCGTGGCCGGCCTTCCGCCGCCCGGCGCGGGAGCCGCCAGCGTTCCAGGACGGGCGGATACGTCCGCAACCGGGACGGAAGCCGGCAAGGGACCGGAACCTGCCGTGGGGACCGCGGGCGCCGAAGAGTCTCTTGCGGTCCAGACCCCTGCCAAGCCCCCGTTGCTCGACTACCGGATCATCCTCACGCGGAACCTCTTCGATTCTCAGAATCCCCTTGATTTTCCCGACATGGTCGAGATCGGCGCGGACGGTGCAGAAGGTGCGGCGCCGGGCAGCAAGTCGTTGGCCGTCCGGCTGTACGGGACCGTGGCAGCCAGTCCTCGCCAGTTCTCCTGGGCCATCATGTCCAAGGACGAGTCGGACGCTCCCCAGGAAATCTTCCGGATCGGCGATGACCTCTATGGAGAAGGGACCCTGCGGCGCATTCGGCGAAACGAAGTCGTGGTCGCTCTCGAGGACGGCACCGAGGTCGTCGTTGGCCTCTACGACGGGGAACCCAAGGAGAATCGTGTCGCTCGAGCGTCCAAACGGAGGAACAAGGGCGACGAAGGGGAACTGGGGGGGTCGATACGCAAGATTGGGGACAACCGGTACGAAATCGATTCCAGCGAGATCCAGTTGGCAATGAACAACGTCGACAAGCTGGCTCGAGAAGCCCGGATCGTCCCCAGTTTCAAGGATGGCAACACGGTAGGATTCAAGGTCTTCCGGATCAAGCCCAACAGCTTCTACAAGAAGTTGGGCCTCAGAAACGGCGACGTCATCAACGCCATCAACGGCTTCGAAATCAACTCCACCGAGAAAGCGTTGCAGTTGTACCAGATGCTTCGGACCGAGAAAAACCTCAACCTCGAGATCACCCGGCGTGGGCAACCGATAACGTTGGAATACATCATCCGCTAGAGGTCTCGAGGGCCACGACGGCCACTGGCAGGGAAGGTAGAAATCCATGAGGAAGTTGCGACACACATATCTCCTGGCGGTATTCACGATTGGCGTGCTGGTCGTCCTGTGCCTTCCGGCGCAGGCTCACGCCCAGCGGATTCCTCCCTTCGCCCAGCGGGTGCTCGAGGAGCAGCGCAAGATGCGGGCCGAGCAGGAGGGGCGGGAGTACGAAGGACCGGGAGACGAGCCTACTTCACCATCGGCCCGGCGTGTCGCGTCGAACCCTGGGTCAGATGAGACGACAACCGGTTCCCCAGCACCCCAACGGATGGCACCACGGACCCCTCTGGACGCCAAGGTCAGCTTCGATTTCCGTGATTACGACCTCATGGAGTTGGTCAATCGCATTTCGGAGATGACAGGTCTGAACTTCATACTCACCGACACTCTCCAGGGAAAAAAGGTCACCATCATCTCTCCGACCAAGATCACCGTCGAGGAGGCCTACCAGGTGTTCCTTTCGGTGCTCAAGTCCGCCGGGTATGCCGTGGTTCCCATCGGCAGCAGCCTCAAGATCGTGCCAGTGGGGCAGGTGAGTTCCGAAGCCATCCCGACCGTGGTGGAGAACTTCGGCCCCAACGAGAACTTCGTCACCCGCCTGTTCAAGGTCAAGAACATCGAGGTGGAGCAGATGGCCGGGGCGTTGAGCAAGCTGGTGAGCCCCAACGGATCGGTCATCACCTACGCGCCCACCAACACGCTCATCATGACCGATACCGTGACCAACATCGAGCGCATCGTCGATATCATCCAGCGGTTGGACGTGGAGAGCCCGACGGAACGGCTCGTGATCATCCCCATTCGATACGCCGACGCCACGGACATCGCCGAGAAGCTCATGGAAGTGTTCGGCGTTGGCGAGCAGGTGACGGCGCAAGCGCGGCGAAGCCGTGCCAAGCCGCCCTCCTCGAGGCGCCGGGGGCGTTCGAGGCGTTCTCCGGCGCGCGACGCCGCATCGACGACCAGCATGGGCCAGGAAACCCCGAGCATCTCCAAGATCATCGCCGATGAGCGCACCAACGCGCTTATCATCATGGCCACGGCCAAGGCCCTGCAGGACATCACAGCCCTGATCACGAAACTGGACGTTGATGTCGATGAGAATCTGAAGAGCGACATTCACGTGATCTACCTCAAGTATGCCAAGGCCGAGGAGCTGGCAGCCACGCTTGCCAACCTGGCCGGAGGTGGCTACGGCGGCGGTGTTTCCACGTCGCGCGGTACGAGCCGGACATCTTCCTCGAGAAACACGCGCCCCGGTTCGCGCTCCAGTCAGTTCGGCAGGAACAGGAACACGCGCCAGGGGGGGTATCGCGGGGCCGGCGGCGGATTCGGGGGGGACGTGGCCACGTTCGAGGGCGGTGTTCGGGTCACGGCCGACCCGCCGACCAATGCGCTGGTCATCACAGCGTCGTACAATGACTACTTGACGCTGAGACGGGTGATCGAGCGACTCGACATCAGGCGGAAGCAGGTTTTCGTGGAGGCGGTGATCCTGGAACTGAGCCAGGACAAGAGCAGCACCATCGGCATCAACTATCATGGGGGCATTCCCGGTGCCGAAGAGGGGACCGGCGCCTTGCTCGCTCGAGGTGCCCAGAGCCTCTTTGCTTCCGACCCGAATCTCCTGGCCGGCTTGGCCGTAGGGGTCTTCGGCGCCACGGTGTCCGCTCCCGGGACCCTGGGTTCGGCGCTCGGTTCTTTGACCGGAACCGATGCCTCGTCGGTCCAGATCCCGGCCTTCGGAATCGTCTTGCAGGCTCTCCAGCAGGACAAGGATGTCAACATCCTCTCGACCCCCAGCATCCTTACCTCCAACAACGAAGAGGCGAAGATCGTCGTCGGCCAGAACATCCCCTTCCAGTCCGGGTCGACCATCTCCACCATCGGATCCAACATCAGCATCACCCGTGAGGACGTCGCCCTGACGCTTCGCATCACGCCCCAGGTGAACGAGAGCGACGAGGTGACCCTCGAGGTGTTCCAGGAGATCACCGAGGTCGTACCTGGCACCACCTCCAACCCGCTGGGACCGACCACGACCAAGCGGTCCGCCGAGACCGTCGTGTCCGTGCCGGACAACCACACCGCCGTCATCGGCGGCTTGATCGCAGCCAAGGAGAACGTGGCGGAGGACAAGGTGCCGATCCTCGGCGACATTCCCCTCATCGGCGTCCTGTTCCGCACGCGCACCAAGACCATCTCGAAGTCCAACCTGTTGATCTTCCTGACACCGCACATCATCGACACCGAAGAGGACATGATGAACGTCTACCGGATAAAGATGGCCCAGCGCCAGGAGTTCGTGCGGCGATTCTACGGCAAGACTCAGGAAGAGCAGTTGAAAGAACTCGAAGCCTTGATGAAGTACTCCATGAACCTGCCCGATGAGCCGCCGATATACCCGGAGCGCACACAGCGGCGGTCCATGGAGGCCACGATCGAGACGAGTGGACAGCGAAGGGGCTACATCGCTCCCATCCCCGGGGTGAATCCAAACGCCGACGAGACGGTGGTGGTCCCGGTGTTGACGGAACCGGAGCCCGAGGAGGTCCCGGAGCAACCTGGTGGCGCGACGCCCGCCCCGGAAGGACCGGGCGCGGGCCAGCAGGGTACCGGCAGCCCTGAAGGTACCTCGCCGGCCCACGAAACAACTCCCGAGCCGGCCGCCCTGGAGACCGGTGACACGCCGGCGCCACCGCCCGAGGAGACGGCACCAACCACTTCGGGCGTGGGGGTGGGGGGACCTGGCACCGGCCAGGACGCGAGACCGGACGAGGAGTAGTTCCCATGGCCATTCGGCGCAAGAAATTGGGGGAGATCCTTCTGGACATCGGGGCACTGGCTCCCGGCCAACTGGATGAAGCGCTCGAGCACCAGGTGGAAGCCGGAGGTCTGCTCGGGGAAACACTCGTCAAGCTGAAGATGATCAACCCCGGGGACCTGACCAAGGCACTGGCGATCCAGTTCGAAATCCCCATGATCGACGAAATCCCGCTCGAGAAGGTGGATACCGAGCTGGTCGGGTCCATGCCGATCTCGTATGCCAAGGCGCATGGCCTTCTCCCGCTGTACAGAGAGGACGGCCATGTCCACGTGGTGATGTCCGACCCGCTCAAGCAGGCCGCGCTTGGCGACATCCAGGCCATGTTGGGAGCCTGTCCCCTCGTCACCCTGGCGGAACCGGACCGGGTGCTGGAGGCCATCAACTGGGTATACGACAAGGCGTCCAAGACAGCCGACTCGGTCATCGCGGACATCGAGGAGGAAGACTTCTCGACCGAGATCCAGCACCTCGAGGAAATCACCGATCTGCTGGATGACCCCAACGAGGCACCCATCATTCGGTTTGTCAACTCGCTGTTGACACAGGCCGTGAAGGACCGTGCATCCGACATCCACATCGAGCCTTTCGAGCGCGACCTTTCCGTCAGGTTCCGGATCGACGGTGTGCTGTACGAGGTAGTCAAGCCCTCGAAGCGTCTCCAGGCAGCGGTCATCAGTCGTGTCAAGATCATGAGCGGGCTGAACATCGCCGAGCGGAGGCTGCCCCAGGACGGGCGTATTCGGATCAAGATAGCGGGTCGTGATATCGACATCCGGACGTCGACGGTCCCGGTGAGTTACGGGGAGCGGGTGGTCATGCGTCTTCTCGATCGGACGCAGGCACAGCTCGGGCTGGGCGAGGTGGGTCTTGCCCCGGACAAGTTGGTCGCGTTCCGTTCACTCATTCGCAGGCCGCACGGCATCCTGCTGGTCACCGGTCCGACGGGATCCGGGAAGACGACGACCCTGTACGCGGCGCTCACCGAGATCAACTCTCCCGAGCTGAACATCCTGACCGTGGAGGATCCTGTAGAGTACCAGTTGAAGGGTATTGGTCAGATGCAGGTCAACCCGAAGATCGACCTAACGTTTGCGTCTGGGCTTCGTGCCTTCCTGCGCCAGGACCCGGACGTCATCATGGTCGGGGAGATTCGTGACGGCGAAACCGCGGACATCGCCATCCAGGCGTCCCTCACGGGCCACCTGGTTCTATCGACCTTGCATACCAACGATGCTGCCGGGGCCGTTACGCGCTTGATCGACATGGGGGTCGAGCCGTTCCTGGTCTCCTCGTCGCTGCTGGCCATCATGGCTCAGCGCCTGGTGCGCAAGGTGTGCCCCGATTGCCGGCGTCCCCAACCTACCACCGCGGAGGACCTGGCGCGAATCGGTCTCACGCGGGATCGCATCCGGGAGATAACCGCGCTGATCGATCGGACCGAGGAGGTGGCCGAGAGTCCCGATGACCGCCTGGTCTTCTACCATGCGGTTGGATGTCAGGCCTGTCTCGGCACCGGCTATCGAGGGCGAACCGGCATATACGAGTTGCTGACTGTCGACGACGACATTCGTGCACTTTTCCTGTCCGGCGTGGATTCTTCGACTATCAAGCGCCGTGCTCTGGAAAAGGGCATGTTGACACTCAGGGATGACGGTGTGCGCAAGGCGGCAGCGGGGACCACGACCCTTGCGGAGGTGCTGCGGGTGACTCAAGAAGACCAGGTCGAGGTGAGCTGAGCCATGGCTGTCTACGAGTACAAGGCATTATCAGCGGACGGTCACGCGGTCTCCGGAATAGTCGATGCGGAGAGTCCCAAGGCGGCTCGGGGGAAGCTGCGGAAGCAGGGGTTGTTTCCCACCGACATCCTGGAGGGCAAGGGGGTGCCCAGGGTTGCCGCCCTGTCTCGAGACGTCGATGTCAAGAAGTACCTGGTCAGGGTCACGGGGCGGGACATTTCGTTGATGACGCGCCAGTTGGCCACGCTGGTGGGAGCCGGAGTTCCGCTGATCGAGAGTTTGACCACCTTGACGGAGCAGGTGGAGAACGAGAAGCTACGGCGGATTGTGACCGAAGTGCGAGGCATGGTCAACGAGGGCAGCACGCTGGCCAATGCATTGAAGGAACACGCGACAGTGTTCAGTGATCTCTATGTGAACATGGTGGCGGCCGGGGAGCAGTCAGGTGCTCTTGACGCCGTACTCTTGCGCCTGGCGGACTACACGGAATCCCAGGTGAGGCTGAGGAGCAAGGTCATCGGTGCCCTGACGTACCCCATGATCATGGTTTTCGTGAGTTTTGCCTTGATGGGATTCCTCTTCGCTGTCGTCATTCCGAAGATCACCAAGATTTTCGCCGACATGAAGGTGGCGCTCCCCCTGGTGACGCGGGTGCTTATCGCGATATCGCACTTCTCCGCGACCTACTGGTGGGTGGTTCTCATCGTTGCAGCCGGCACGGGATATGGGCTGCGGCGGTACATCAAGAGTGAGAACGGGCGCGAACGGTACGATCGCCTGATACTTCGAGTCCCGGTTTTCGGGCCGCTCCTCCGGATGGTCGCTCTCAGCAGGTTCGCGAGCACGCTGGCCACGCTCCTGCACAGTGGGGTGCCCTTGCTCAACGCCATGCACATCGTGCGCAACATTGTGAACAATGTCATCATCGCGGACGCCATCGACCAGGCGAGGGTATCCATCCAGGAAGGGCACAGCGTTGCGGAACCCTTGAAGCAGAGCGGGGAGTTTCCCCCCCTGGCGACCCACATGATCGCCATCGGGGAGCGCTCCGGCCAACTCGAGCCCATGCTACAGAAGGTGAGCGAGGCCTACGAAGAGCGGGTCGAGGCCATGATCAGCACCATGACCACGTTGCTCGAGCCCGTGTTGATTGTCACGATGGGCGGGGTGACGGCGTTCATCGCCCTGTCCATCCTGCTTCCCATGCTGCAGATTACGCAGTCGATTCGATAGCCGGCTTGTTCGGCGAGGAGGAAACATGCAGAGACGGCAAACAGGTTCGGATCCTTTCGATGTCTCCATCGAGCGTGCCGAGGTGCTTCGGGCCGTGGGCCGGTCCCAGCGAGGGTTCAACCTGATCGAGATCATGGTGGTGATCACGATCATGGGGCTTCTCGCCGGGATTGTGGGGATCTACGTTTCTGGTGCACTGGACAGCGCCAAGCAGGACACCACCCGCAACCAGATAAAGATCATCGAGAACGCCTTGGTGATGTACAAGCTCGACAACGGGCGGTTCCCGACCACGAGCGAGGGGTTGCAGGCACTGATCAGCGCCCCGTCGAGCGCCAAGAAGCCGGGCAAGAAGTACCTCAACAGCGATACCGTGCCACGGGACGGGTGGGACTTCGATTTCCTCTATTTCAGCCCCGGAACTCGAGGCGAGCACGACTACGAGATCATTTCCTACGGTGCCGACGGCCGGGAAGGTGGCGACGGCTATGACGCCGACATCTACTCCTGGGAAGACGTGAGGTAGCGTGATGTCCCCCAACCGTCGCACGACGACAGCCCCCGCCGGCTTCACCTTGATGGAGATTCTGGTGGTGATGGCTCTCCTGACCCTTCTTCTGGGCATGACCATCCCCTATGTCGGCGGTGTGCTCGGCGTCCAGGTCAGGAGCGCTGCGCGACAGTTGGCAGGGACCATTCGCTACACGTTCGACGAGGCGGTCCTGGAATCGTCCAATTTCCGGATCGTCTTCAATCTCGACCGCCACGCCTATACCGTGGAGCGCTGCTCAGGTACGTCGACAGCGATTCTCTACCGGAGTGCCGAGGAGCGGGAGCGAGGAGAAGAACGCCTGGCCGAGAAGCTGCGGCGGCTCGAGGACTATGCCCAGAGCAGGAGTGGCATGGGGGGGCTGCCCCTGGCCGATACGCTTCTCCAGAGCTGCAGTCAGTCCCAGGACCCCAACCTCGCCCCGGTGATCCTCGAGGAGCCCTTGACGCTCCTGGGTGTGTGGACGCCCCAGTATCCCGACGTCATGCGCGGCGATCCCGACGGGCCGCCGGACGACCCGGCAGAAGACCAGATCGTCGTCGTCAATTTCCTCAAGGGGGGATATGTCGAGCGGGCCTTCATCTATCTTTCGGACGGGGGCGACGACATCTACACCCTTGAGATCGAACCGTTGACCGGCATGGTCAACATGTACAACGGGGAATACGAAATACCCCGGGAATACTGGCAGAATGCCCGAGGCCGGCGCTGGATGTGAGTCACGTCCACGCCACGAGCGGCTCGAGACCCGGAGAGGTGTCATGGTCACGCAAGATCGCAACAACCAAGGGCTGCCTGATCGACGAGGGTTCACGTTGCTCGAGGTACTCATCGCGCTGGCCGTGCTTTCCCTGTCCCTGATGATACTCGTCGGCGCGCAGAGCAACTCGGTTCGCATGACCGTCCAGGCCGACAGGTTGCTCGTGGGCACCATGCTGGCGAAACAGAAGCTCGCCGAACTGGAGATGTTCCTCGAGAGCGAGCCCGGGTTTTCCGAGCAGGACGAAATTGTGGAGGAGGGCGACTTCGAGGAGCTGTTTCCCGGGCAGTATCCCGAATACCGGTGGCGTACCGCGATCCGGAAGCTCGACCTGCGAGGGGCGTCCACGGGAGGCCTCACCGACCTCATCGGCTTCGCCGGGGGCGACGAAACCCAGCAGAACATTCCGGGCATGCCGGACGAGGAGACCTTGGCAAGCCTGATCAATCTGGACGAGATGTCCGAGCAGTTGGCCCGGTTCATCCGGGAGATCACCGTTGTCGTCTACTGGGATTTCAGCGGCGACTTCGACGAAGTCGTATTGACTACTCACGTCATCAAGCCCACAGGACCGGCCTTCGTGTCCCCCGAGGACGCTGTGCCGGTCGGTGTGGGCGGCACCCAATAGCGTGTGACCCATGGCCTCGAGCCCGACATCGTTGCTGCGCTGCGCTGGTCGCGCCCGGAACCACCGGGAACGGGGAACTGCCGCCCTGTCGAACCGGTCGCCACGTGGTGGCTTCACCATCCTCGAGGTAACCATTGCGATCACGATCCTTGCCGGCATCATGGTGGCATCGTGGCTCACGTTCGACGGGATAGCCCGGATGCAGGAGACGGTCGAGGCGACCGAACAGGTCGCCCATACAGCCCGGATTGTGTTCCAGCGTATCAACCGGGAGTTGCAATCGGCCTTTCTCACCCGGAATCCGAGCCCGACCAGCAGCTACCTGACCCTGTTCCGTGGAAGCGACGAGAACCCCTTCGACGTGCTGTCGTTCAATTCGTTCAGCCACATCCGGCTGTACCGGGACAGCAACGAGTGTGACACCACGGAGATATCCTACTTCGTGGAGAACGACCCGGAAGAGCCGGGCCTGTACATGCTGCTTCACCGGGAGGCCCCCCGCATCGATGGCCTTCCGGAAGAGGGTGGTGCCATCGAAGTCCTGGCACGGCGGGTCGTCCTGTTCAACCTGCGGTACTACGACGACTTCAAGCAGGAATGGTCCGAGGTGTGGGACACCACCAGCGCGGAGCACCTGCTTCGTCTCCCGCGCGCCGTGGAGGTCACGCTCATCCTCGTGGACCTCGATGGAATCGAGCACTACTACGCGACGACGATTCTGATCCCCCTTTACAAGACCAAGGGGAACCAGGGACCGCTGCCGCCAAGCAGGGACTGAACGATCATGGCACGGAATGGACGTGGTGAGACAAAGGACGAGCTGTCCCGGCGCAGGCGGGAACGGGGCGTGGCCTTGTTGGTCGTCCTGACGGTCGTCGTGATGTTTACAGCGTTCGTCGCTGATTTCAGCTACAACGCCCGCATGCGGTACACCATGGCGAGCCATGCCCGGGATGCTGCCAAGGCGGAGGCACTGGCGGTGTCGGGAGTCCGCATCTACCAACTCCTTCTCCTGTTCGGGGACGCTGCGCAGGGTCGCCTCTCGGCCTTCATTCCGGCCCAGTTCAAGGGCTTTCTCGGGAGCGGCTCGATGGTGGTACGCCTCCTGCCCGGAGGATGTGTCGATACCGGACTCCTCCGGCTGCTCGGTGGCTCGAGCATGGCGTTCGGCCTGTCGGACGAGGAGATGGTCCAGGCGGAAATGGAGAGCCAGGGCGGGATGTCCGGAACCAGCCGCTCCGGCGACCACCGCGGGCCGACTCGAGGCGGCGAGTTCGCCCCGGTCGAATCCGGCTCCTTCCTGGACTTCGAAGGCGATTTCATCACGTGCGCCAAGGAGGAGTCCACCAAGATCAGCCTCAACGGAATCGTCAAGACCGGGCTTCAGGGAGAGATGGCACAACTCCTGTTCCAGACCTTGAGCCGGGAGCAGTACGAACCGCTGTTTCGGGAAGCCAACATCATGCCTGAAGAGCTGATATCGAATTTGATCGATTGGGGCGACATCGACAGTGAGCGAGCCAACGGGAGGGGATACGAGGACAGCCTGTACAACAACCTCGAGGATCCGTACACCGCCAAGAATGCCCCCTACGACACGCTCGCCGAGATGCACCTCGTCGCAGGCATGACAGACGAAATCTATGATGTGCTGGCCCCCCTGGTCACCGTCAACACGGTTGCCGACAAGATCTACTTGCCTCTGAGCGGGCCGGAGATGCTGGGAGCACTGCTCGCCACGGTGCTGCCCAAGCACCGGTTCACCCAGGACGACATCCAGCGCTACTGGCGGGACTACCAGGTGGCTTCCATGGGATTGCCCATCGACAACGTGGAGATATTGGCGACCATTCTCAGCAGCCTCCAGGGGTTGCAGGCGCTGGACGTTGCGGAAATGAAGAAGGTCGTGGCCACCAACAACAAGAAACGTCCGAAGGTCTTCACTCTGACCTCGACGGGGCGCGTCGGGGACGTGGAACGGACGGTCGAGGTGGTCGTGGACATCAGCAAGAATGCGCATCTAGGCGGTTTGCTGGTCTACTGGCGACAAGAGTGAAGGGCGCCTGGGTCGCTTGGGCCTGGAGGCAGGCGGAGCGGGCCTGGTCCTTGGCCCCTGCTCCCGCCGGGCAGAAGGAAGAACACAGAGGTTATCATGGCCTACTTGATGATCGGGCTCGATCGCGGCAGTTGTGAAGTCAAGGCTGTCGTTCTGGAAAAGTCGTTTCGCGGCTACGAAGTCAAGGGTACCCGGATGGTCCGGGTGCCCCAGGACGGGGCTGCTCCGCCGACTGGAGAGGCTATCGAGGCCGCCGTTGCCGGGATCGTGGAAGAGTTCGACCCTGGAGCTGTCGGCTACGTGACGGATTTCCCGGGCAGGAAAGCGTCCACCTGGTTCGTGGAACTTCCCTTCACCGATCAGCGCCGTATCGACCAGACCTTGCCGTTCGAACTCGAGAACTACGTGCCCTTCGACCTGGATGATATGGTGTTGGACTACCGGGTGATCCGTTCGGAGAGCGGACGGTCTCGAGTCCTGGCAGCCCTGGCTCCGCGCGGAGAGGTCGGCTCGACGCTCCAGGCACTGAAGAAGTTGAAGGTGGATCCTCGAGCCATCATCCTCGACGGAGACGCCCTGGCGCACGTGCCACCAGGAAAGAACGCCGACAAGACACTTGCGATCGTTGACATCGGGCACACGCAGACGATCGTCACCATACGGAGCGGAGGGCAGACCGATTTCATTCGAGCGATTCCCCGGGGAGGCCTCCAGGTCACCCAGGCGGTCATGCGGGCTTTCGGCGTCAACTACCGGACAGCGGAGGCGATGAAGATTCGGCTCGAGCCTGTCTCTCCGATCCCGGATGACGAGGTGCCGTCTGGAGCGGGCGCCTCGGGTGGAGACACCGGCGAAGCGGAGGGGGCGCCACCGTCAAGCGGCAACGAAGGCGGGAGCGGAGCGGAACCGGGGATGTCCGTGAAGCAGGTTGGAGAAGTCGTGGCCGATCGCGTTGGGGACGACCGGCCGGGCAGATCCCAGGTCGACCCGATGTCGGCCTCGCTGCGCCGGTCTGAGGAGGGCGAAGCAGCCCCGGACAGCCTGGACTCGAGCCCGGAGATGCAGGTCTTCACCACGCTGAAAGCGTTGGGGGACGAAGTCGGGGACGAAGAGAATGAGCCCACGGTTCGGGTCGAGCCCGAGGGGGCCGGGTGGACTACCGTGGACGATGGGGAGGGGGACCGTGTTCCGGAAGGTCCCGCAGACCAGCCGCTCGAGGATGCTGGCCGGACCCAAACGTCTGCCACCGGCACATTGCCGCCCACCCGGCGGCGTATTCGCGAGGTGGTGGAAGAGGCCATGCAGCCGATTCTTCGCGAGATCCGGGGGGCGCTGATTGGCTATGAAGGCAGCGAGCACCGGGACGTGGATGCCATGCTCCTGGTGGGAGGGGGCGCCCTGTTCGACGGCCTGCCGAGTGCATTCGAGGAGACCCTGGGCATTCCGGTGGGGCGCCCTGCCCGGCTCGGGCCGGACCAGACGACCCTGGTGCCCGAAGACGCACTCTGCCGTTACGCCAAGGCCTTCAGCCTGGCCTACATCGGTGCCACCGACACGCGTCAAGGGGCGATCGATTTCCGCAAGGGGGATTTCAGCTACCAGAAGAGCTACCAGGCCTTGCGCCGCTACCTCTTCGTTGCAGTTGCGCTTGCGCTCATCGGTATCGTCGTCGCGACGAGCATGTTCGTAACCGAAGTGCAACGACTCAGGCGGGAATCCCGCGAACTGGACGCACGTATCGGCGACGCCATCAAGGCCGGCTTCCCGGATATCGACGTGGACGTGTCTCGAGGCGTCGAGATGGCCATTGCGAAGATGCGCGAGGAGTATGCGACCATGGAGGCGCGAGGCAAGCGGTTGGGTCTTGGCGACACGCGGCGAACCAGCATCGACCTGCTCCGGGAAATCTCTGCCGTGGTGCCCGGGTCCGACGAAATCAAGGTCGATGTGGACGACTTCAGCTTCGAGGGCAACCAGGTCAAGCTGAGGGGTACTGCGGACAAGTTCGAGAGCATCGACAAGATAGAAAAGGCGATCCAGTCCAGCGACATGGTGCTGGAGACCAAGAGCGACGTCGGAAGCAAGGGCGAGAAGAAGAACTTCAACCTGGTGATCACGCTACGGGAACCGGGGGAAGAGTCTGCATACTGACGGAGACGACATGGGACTGAACTTGAAAGAGCGTTGGAGTCATCCAGGTGAAAGACTCGCCAGGTGGACACCCATTGCCAAGGCGAACAGCCTCCTCGACAGCATGAGCCCTCGAGACCGGCGCCTGTTCCTTTTCATGGTGACCACCATCGTCGTCGTGGTGACGTTGCTCGCCGTGCTGCAGGCAAAGAAACACCTGCGCTACCTGGAGCAGGAGATTGCGAGGAAAGAACAGCAGCTTGCGCTCGTCCAGGCGGAGACGACCCGGTTCGAAAACCTGAAGCGGCAGATCTCCGCTCTCGAAAAACAACTGGGCGAAAACCCGGACTTCAACCTCACCGCCTTCCTGGAGCGTGAGGCCGACAAAGTCGGCATGGCGGACGCCATCAGTATCAACACTCGAGGCGAAACGGCCAAGGAGGGGTTCCTGGAAACGATGGTGAGTGTCAAGCTGCGCAAGCGGTCGCTGGTCGATGTCGTTCGATACCTGTACGCCATCGAGACGGCTCCTCAACTCCTGGTGGTCAAGAGCCTGAGGATCCGCACGACGTATCGCTCCCGGTCGGACCTGAACGTCGATATCGACGTTTCGATCATGACCCCGCAGGAGGCGTGACGATGATACGAAAACTGGGAATGGCTGTTCTGTACAGCCTGTTCGGACTGGTGGCCTACGTCTTCTTTCTCTACCTGACCTTCCCTTCGGACGTAGCTCGAGATCGACTGGTCTACGAGGCCAACCGGGCGGGGATTCGGATGCAATTGGTGGGGCTCAGCCCCTCCTTTCCCTTCGGCGTGACGCTGGAGGGCGTGGACGTCTATCCTCCGAACAAGGGCAGCAAGCGCAAGTCAGCGTCCGACGCGTTGCGCCCGCCCGTCGCCCCCGGAATCCTTGGTGACGTCCAGGCCAAGACGATCGAGGCCAAGACCAACAAGGAGGGCCTTGCCGCAGGCACGGCCCAGGCGGAAAACCAGGAAATCCAGTCCGATGCGCCGGTCGAGATCCCTATCCTCTCCGTTGACACGGTGACGATCTCCTCCCTGCTCCCGTTCGTGATTCCCGCGGACGGGACCTACGGGAGTGTCGGCTTCGATGCGGAACTCTACGGCGGCTCGGCCCGGGGCTCCTACGCGGAGAGCGAGGACACGATCCAGCTCACGCTTTCTGCCGAGAAGCTGGACCTTGGACGGTATCCGCTTACCGGGGAAGACTACCAATTGCAGCTCGCCGGGCTGCTGGGCGTCGACGCCGACCTTTCGATCAGCAAGGCCAAGATCCGGGAATCGAACGGTACAGTGCACCTGTCACTCGAAGACCTGGCCATTCTCAAGGGTTCGAGAATCAAGGGATTCGACATTCCCATGACCCTGGCCTTCGTGTTCTCTGGCGGCGACGCGGAGGTCAACAGCGGGCGCGTCGAGTTCAAGAACATGAAGCTCGAGAGCCGGCCCTTGACGGTAGAGGTGAACGGGTCCATCATGCTGAACAAAACCCTGGCCCGGTGCCGGTTCAACCTCAAGGTCGCCCTGAAGTTCGGGGACGAACTCGCCGTCGTCGCCGCCTTCCTTTCGAGCAGCGCAAAATCCAACGACGGGTACTACCACTACATCATCAGCGGTCCCTTCGAGAGGCTGCGCACGCGCCCGGACCGCCTGGCTGCACGAAAAAGAGGGATTGACCGCGGCAGGAGAGCCGGGAGTGTCAGTGGCCCCATGAGCCTGGAACGAGATACGTTGCGGTCCGGTCTTCCCAGGCCTCGAGGCAAACCTTCGTCCTTGGACCGCGACCGGCGCCGTGGGAGGCCGCCTGTCCTCGACAGCGAGGAACGCAAGCGCCTGCGTGAAGAGCGTCGCAAGAGAGCGGAAGAACGAAGGAAACGTCGCCAGGCCATGCGCGAGGCGCGCATGCGGGAACTCCAAGAACGGCGCAACATGGAGCCCGAGTTCGATGGGCGTATCGATGAACCTGGCGTCGATATGCTACCCTCTGTCCCCGACGTGGAACTCCGTTACCGGGAGTATGACGAGCCTCCTGACCCAGGCGAACCCCAAGATGTCGTGGAGCCCGGGCAGGATGTCGATCAAGGGGGAGCGTTGGGGCCGGACCTGCCACAGGACGTGCCCGGCGGCTGGGAGGAGCCGCCGGAATAGCGAGAAACCCACCATCACGCCCCGCACCGAGCCGCGTCAGGCCCATTTCGAGAGGGGGGCCGGAAGTTGCTCGTGCCGCGAAGGAGGACGATTGCCTTGACTTCCAGCCTGAACGAGCGGTTCGTGCGCGCGCTGATCAAGCACCTGCCTGCCAAGCGCGGGGTGCTGGACCGGCTCCAGAAAGTCCTCGGCCCGGACCTTCACGTGGCCCTGTTCTACCGTTTCCTGAGCCCGGTCATCGAGGCGACCACCGGGAGCCGCAACCTGCACGGCGGGTTCTTCGAACGTGGGACCGAATCGTGGCACGAGGCCCAGGAGCGCCTCACCACCGTCCTCGGAGAACGCTGTGGATTCGGTCCGGAACACCACCTGCTCGAGGTCGGGTGCGGCGTTGGCGGCGCTGCCGCGACCATGGCGAGAACACTCGGTTGCCGTGTCACCGGGCTGAACATCTCCCGGACCCAACTGCGGCGGGCTGTCGCATGGATGCCTCGGCAGGGGCTCGAGAACCGCGTCCTGTTCGCTCGCGGCAATGCCACGCGCATGCCGTTCCGGTGGGCGCAATTCGACCACGCCTACGCCATCGAGGCTCTGAGTCACATCCCGGACAAGGAAGCGGTGGTCCGCGAAGTGGCTCGAGTCACCTATCCAGGCGCTCGGTTCGGCGTGTTCGATGCCTGCGCGGAAGACCCGGACGCCTTGCAGGCCGACCCGGATTTCGGCTTCGTCTGCTCGAGCTGGGGCGTGCGAAAGGACGCTTGGATCCGTCCGGCCGTGTTGCCGGCCGCCTTCCAGCGCCATGGATTCTCCCTCGTGGAGGAACAGTACATGACACCCCAGGTCGGTCCATCCGCCGCGGCCCAGGCGGAATACCTCCGCCAGAACGGATCCCGGATTCGCGACCTCTACGGGGTCGAGGTCTTCGACATCATCATGGCGACCCTCGAGATCACCAGGCGATATGTGGCGTCCGGGCTCATCTCCTACAAGTTGTGGATAGGCGAAAAGTCCTCATGACGGCGCGTGTGGACCGCTGCCGTCCGTTGCCTCCGGTCGGTCGTCAAACGCCTGAAACTGGTAGTGGCGTTTCCCCGCCCCCAGCGCGGGAGTGACCTCGAGCACGTCGCCATCGGTGGCAAAATCCACTGCCCCTTGCAGGTCGGTGCGGAAGACGGTCGCCCCGCCAAGTGCCCAGCGCCGAACCACGGATCGGCGCGGAAAGCCGTACCGGTTGCCCCGCCCCACGCTGATGGTGACCACCTCGGGGCGGAGGGCGTCCACGAGGGTGCGTGTGGAAGACGTGTCGCTGCCGTGGTGCGGGACCTTGACCACCTCGACTCGACGCAGCCGGCCGGATTCGACGAGCAACGTCTCGACCTCCTTTTCCATGTCGCCCGTGAACAGCATGTCCATCCGGCCATAGCGGGCGATCATGACCATGGAGCTGTTGTTCGTGGAGCGGCCTCGTTTCGTGGCCATCAGGTCTCTCCATCCACGCTTGGGGTGGAGAAAGCGGAAATGCACACCGCCGACGACTGTCTCCCGGGTCTCGGCGTCCCTCACTACCACGGGAACGCCGGAAGACAGCAGGAGGTCCACATACCTGGAAAGAAGCCCGTTGTGGCCCGGGACCTCCGGAATCCAAGCTTCCCGCACCGGCATCGATTGCACCAGGGAGAGGAGTCCGCCGATGTGGTCGGGGTGCGGGTGGCTCAAGATCAAGAGGTCTATGCCGTCGTAACCGTGGCTCCGCAGGTAGGGCTCGATGATGCGTCTTCCCGGATCGAATCCTCTCGACCGGCGTTTCATGTCGGCGGCACCCTCTGCCGAGTCCAGGTAGGTGGCGGGATTCGAATCGCCTCCGCCGTCGAGCACCGCCACCTTGCCGTCCGGGAAGTGCAGGATGAAGCAGTCCCCTTGTCCCACGTTGAGCTGTGTGACCCGAAACCGGGTCGAACTGGCGGGGACGTGTCCGTGGGTCCACAAGAGAGCGGCAATACCGACGGTGGCCCCGGCAGCCACCCAGCGGCGGCCGCGCACGTCGAGCAGGAGGGCTGCGATCATGCCCGCAAAGGCGGCTGCCGCCGAAGCCGTAAGCCCGATGCGGAGCGGGGACAGGTGCGGATTCCCTCCAAAGAAGTCGGCTACCCGAATGCCGGCACCCAGGACCGTATCAGCCAGGCCGAACAGGACACTCGAGCCAGGAATTCCGGCGAGAGAGGAAACGCCGGCCATGATCACCAGTGGAAGGCCGATGGCCGCAACCAGCGGAACCGCCAGAACGTTGGCCACCACCCCGATCCAGGGAATCGCCTGGAAGTAGTAGGCGCACAGGGGGGCCGTTCCGACCGTGGCCACACCACTGACCGCGATGAGTTGCGCGAGCCGCCCGGTCGCCCTTTTGCACCGGCCATCCGGGAGCGGGCTCGTCCACTTCTCGATCGCGGCTGTCGCCCGGGGCATCAGCCGCACCAGGAACAACACGGACACGAACGAAAGCTGACACCCAATGTCCCATACCGCGCTGGGCTCGACGATACCCACCACCAGGGCCGCGAGCACGAGTAGGGCTTCGGTGTCGACGCGGCGGGACGCCGCACGCAGCGACAGCATCGCCACGGCCATCAGCAGCGCCCTGCCCATGGCCGGAGTCAGGCCGACCACGGCAGCATAGACGGCGACCGCGCCCGCTGCCATCAACGGCGCCACGACCGGAACCATTCCTTTCCTTCGAACCACGGGCAGGAGCAGGAGAGCATTCCGCACGACGATCTCCATGCCCAGCGCGATCAGGGCCATGTGCGTGCCGGAGATGGCCAACAGGTGCGCGAGGCCAGCGTTGGCAAAGTGACCGCGTGTGGTTTCATCGATGCGGCTGCGATCGCCCAGGGCGAGGCCCAGGGCGAGGCCGACCGTTCGCTTCGACATGTTTCCGGCGTACCCGGCCTCGAGCCTCTTTCGAAGACCCTGCCGCCAACGGCGGATGCGCGAGAACGCCCCTTCGCCGGTCCGCTGCTCGTGACCTGGGTCCGTGATGTGGCGCACCGCCGACCAGGCTCCCTCGGTGACGAAACCCTTGCGCACGTACCCTTCGCGAAGCCAGCGGCGCCCATTGTCGGTCACGCCGGGGTTGCCTCCGGGCTCGAACCTGGAGAGACAGGAACGGAAGCGAATCCGGCTGCCCGCGCCGGGAGGTGCCGCCTCGAATGTGAGCGCCACCCGTCCGTTGGCCGGCTCACACCCTTTCGCCGTGCAGGACGCGAGGATGTCCGTGACAGCGCGAGTCATGCCTCCCGCCCGGGGCTGCGTTTCGAGCACGCGGCCTTCGAACACGCACGGCCGTTCCCGGTCCAGCGGTCTGAATCGGACATCGTCGGCCGGACCAGGTGGGGGCGACGCGGCGTATCCCAGTGTCCCGAAAAGGGCGAGGAGCGCCCCAAACGCGGCGAATCCCAGGCGTCCGGCCAACGAGACCGCCAGCGTGGCGAACAGGAGACCCAGCCCGACGCCGGGCCACGCGGTTGGAGGACAGAATTCCGACGCGATCCGTCCGGCAAGGAAGGCGATGACGAAAGGAAGTAGCGGGATCCGTCTCACGGCCCCCCCCCTCCGCGACCGACACTGACGCACGGTAGATGACCCTTCGACACCCCCGAACGTGTCTTTCGCCCACCGTCCCCTGCCTGTCCCGCGAACGCCCGGCATGGCTGCCGGGATGGGATTCGACCGCAGCAGAAATGGCCGCAGTAGAACGGTAGGGACGGGTCGCACGAGCGAGAATTGGTCAGGAGGGAGCAAGTTGTGTGCCGGTCGCGCGGCTCGCAACCCCGCGTCGGCCCACGCGCTGGCAGCAGTCCAGGAGTCCAGGGACAGGCGGTCGGAATCGAAATCCGGACACACTGACCGAAATCCGGACATGGTTTCTCGCGGTTGGCCTTGGCTCGAGCCGCCGTGAGGAGGGAAGGTTGCGGCCGGTCAGGGAGCAGCGGGGGTCGGCGTCGGGGCCGGGGTGGGGGCCGGGGTGGATTCGGCGGTGCAGGCTGTGGGAGCACCTGGCGTCCCGTGGTCTTCGTACCCTTCCGGGAAGGTCGAAATCGGCACGGTCTCCGCGCACCATGCGCTGAGGGAGTCATTTGCTCCGGCTGTCATGTACTGGGGCAGGAGACCGATGGACTGCCCATAATCGACCACTGGGCCGGACTCGTCGGTGACGTCGTAGTGCGCCTTGTCGATGGTGGTCTTGTCGGAGGCGTCCCCGATCCAAAGCTCCAGTTCGTCGGTATACAGGTGCATGTAGAATGAGGGAAGTACCAGGTCGGTCCAGGCCTCGTTCTCGGGAGTACTGGTCTGGGAAATCACAAAGAAACCACCAGGGTCGACCTGGAGCGATGTGTCACTGATGATAACGGCAGCAGTCTTGCTGGAGAGGTGGACACTCCGGAGTTCCAGCTTGTGGTTGGTGGTGTTGAACAGTTCCAGGTACGGATATCCGTAGACGCCCGGGCGGAACATGATTTCCGTGAAGATGATCTCACCCGGGTCCGGCGTGGGATCATTCTTCACCGTAAAGGTCACGCCGGCTGATTCGGTGTTGTTCTCGTCGGTCGCTGTGACGGTCAGGATCACGTCCATGTCATGCTGGCCGATGTCCGTTTCGGAATCCCAGACGAACCGCCGGGTGACCCCTTCCGGGGGCACGGAGACATCCGACAGCGGGTCTCCGGGATCGGTCGCGCTCGCCGTCGCCGGGTTGTCCGAGCCTCCTTCGGCCACCCGGATGGCCACGCTGACATCGCACAGGTCACCGGCCTGGTCCAGCAGGTGGTAGGTGATGGGGATCTGGCCGTCGGTTTGCACCGGCGGATCCACGGCGACGACGCAGGGCTTGTCGTACTGGAGGTTGGAGACGGTGACCTTGATCGTTTCCGGGCCCACATCGTGACCATCGCCTTGGCCTTGGAGTCGAAACCACACGTCACCGTCGATGAACCCCAGGTCCACCAGGGTCGCCCAGGGGTATGTGTAGGCCGCGCCGTCCGGAGCGGCCTCCTGCCCCTGCAACGCCACATCACCGAACGGCGTTGCGTCGAAAAACGTCATGCCGTCCCTGGAATAGGTGGCGGTCAGGTCCAACGTCAGGCCACGGTAGCCGGTTAGCGTGTAGCCAATCTCGATGACTCCCGGTTCGGTGGCGGATAATTGCCACTCTCCAAACGTGATGGCAGGCTGCGTCAAGGGTGTCGGGGTGGCTTCCGGGCCCGACGTCGCCCCATCATCGTCGTCGTCCGTGTCATTGCCACTGCCGCCGCAACCCGCAGCCAGGCCCAGCAGAACCATCACACAGAACGGTGGAAGAATCGACCTCGATTCCATGGTTGACTCCCACAAGAAAGCGCTTGTTCCAGACCGCTGCCGGTCAGGAGGCCTGGGATTGATCCTCTCCAGCCGAAACGCCCCGAAGGTCTGCCAGCCGGCGCTCGAGTTCCCGGGTCCTGTCTTCGATTTTCTGCTCGAGCGTCCCGATGCGTCGCTGAACATCGTCCAGGCTGGCCATGATGTCGTCGAAGGTCGTGGTGAAAAGAGCTTTCTGAACCATGTTGCCGATTGAACGAAGCAGACCCATCGTTTCCTCCCGTCATACGTTCTTCGTGCCGGCATCCCGCATCAGCCTGTCGTAGCGCCTGTCGTCCGCCTGTTTCCTGAACATGCCTGTGAGGAATCCCAGCACCCAGCCAACGCACAGCACCCCCAGGCCCAGGGCGACCCAGAGGATCGCTCGCCAACTCTTCAGATCGTCGTTCTGCATGGCCAGCAGGTTGACCTGGGCCTTGAGCCGGCTGTTTTCCAGCTCGAGATCCTGTCTCGCGTCGCTCAGGCGGGTGATTTCCTGCTTCAGGCCGTCGTTCTCCTGCTTCACAAGTGCCAACTGGCTCCGGAGTTGGGAAATGACCACATCCGCAGGCGGTGTTCGAGTCACCGCACGCCTGTTGATCCAGCCAACTTTTCCGTCCTCGAGCTTGACCTTGAACCAGTTGCCTTTCGACCCAATCACCTCGAGGCCGTCGCCGGCCGACATGACCCGCAAGGCCTTGTGGTCCGGTCCGGGGCCGTTCCGGACATTGGATCGCCGAACGTTGACATAGACCCGATCGCTCTTGGTTTCCGACAGATGGTCCGCCGCCGCGGCACGGGCCACAGCGCTCACGGGCAGGAGACCAAGAAGCATCACCGAGACAATGAAGGGAACGAGCCTGGTAGTCATGGAAGGCGATCCATACTCCGCAGTGAACCCGAGACAGCAGATCTCACTGGATACGAAAGAATACACCATCCGTGCGCCATGGCAAGGGTTATTACCAGGGCTATCGCCCCGAATGTTCGAGACCGGCCGGGGTTGCGTCCCTGGGTCGACACCGCCGGCGCCGCTCGCCAGCGTGTGTGTGCTTCCCGCCAGAGGGCCTTCCGGGTCGCCCCGGGAACGAGTGTTGCGTGAATTACAGGAATTACAGGAATTACAGTATTGACAGCTTCGAGAGAAAATGCCAGTATCGGGACGCGCACCGGGATGAAACCGGGTGGTCGACGAGGCGTCGGCGAGGCCATGGGAGGGATGTCCGGGATTCGGCCGTTCCCGGGAACGGAGAGAGGGAAAGATGGGGCATGACGGAAAGACACCGGGGGGGGCTGCCGGGAGGATGTCTGCTGGCGGATCTGATGACTGGCGCTCCCTCGCGCTCGAGTTTTCCGAGCGGATGGGCAGGGTTTCGGAGGGGCACGGGCACCCGCGGATGTTGGGACGGGTCGTGGGCTGGCTCATGGTATGCGATCCGCCCCACCAGACGATTGCGCAGTTGGCCCGTGCGCTCAAGGCGAGCAACAGTGCGGTCCACACGATCGTGCGCGGGCTCGTGGAGAAGGGCATCCTGGACAAGGTGACGTTTCCGGGCGAGCGGAGTGCGTACTACCAGATTCCCGAAGATGCGGCCACCCGCATGTTCCGGAGCGGACTTCCCAACGTCACTGCTATGCGGCAGCTTGCCGAGGAGGGCTTGCGGGTGTTTTCGGGTCGTGGTGCGGAGCACAATCGACGCTTGCAGGAGATGTACGACTTGCATGCGTTCTTCGAGCGGGAGATGCCGCGTCTGCTCGAGCGTTGGGAGCAGGAGCGAGTCAAGAAGATGGGCCGGTAGGTAGTGGGGGGCCGCCGGAATCCAATCCGGGAAGGAAAAATGACCAAGAGAACGCAGCGTTGTCTGAATGTGCTCCTGGTGGGCCTGCTTGCCGTGCCGCCGGCTGCGCACGCCGTGACGTTGACCCTGGCGGAAGCCACCCGCCTGGCGCTGGAGCGGGACCGTGGCATTCGTGCTGCGGAGGCGGGCGAGAAGAAGGCGCGTGCCGAGCTTCAGCAGGCGTTTCTGGGGATGTTTCCACGTATCGGGTTCTCGGCGGGGTACACCCGGCTGGACCAGGTTCCCTACGTGGAGTTCGACATGAGCGAGATGACCGGGACGAGCAGCACCGACGATCCGTGCCTGGATATCGACCCGGACACGCTTCCGCCGGGGTGGACCGTCGAGATGGCCCAGTCGATGTGCTACATGATCCTGGGCTGGATGACCGTGGACACGAGTGAAAGCACGGTCACGCGGATCGACATGGGTGTGCTGGACAACTACTTCGTGACCGGCACCGTCGAGCAGGTCTTGTTTGCCGGGGGCGCTCTCTACCAGGGGTACCAGGCGTCCAAGGATTTTCACCGGGCGAGCCGCCACCAGTTGCGTTCGGCCCGGCAGAATGCGGCGTTCAACACCGCCCAAGGCTACTACCAGTTGATTCTTGCACGTGACGCGGCTCGAGTCTCCGAGGAGGCTCTGGACACGGTATCGGCGTATGTGAAAGATCTGGAGAACCTTGTCGAAGCGGGGGTGGCGAGCCGGGCGGACCTGATGGCGGCGCAAGCCAAGGAGAGCAAGTCCCGGCTGGAGGCCATTCGAGCCCGGCACGGGGCCGACCTGGCCGAACTGGCGTTCAAAGTCGCGCTGGGCATTCCTCGAGACGAACCCCTGGAACTCGAGATGGATGAGAGGTGGGAGGTGGACCTGGCCGATACCCGGGACGACCTGGTTGCCCAGGCCCGGTCGCGCCGGCCGGACCTGGCCATGCTGGACGCGAACCTTTCGGCGATGCGGCACTTGACGAAGGCGACCTGGGCGTCATGGCTGCCGTCGTTGGTCATCATGGGCAACCTGAACTGGCGAAACCCGAACTATTCGCTCGAGCCGGTCTGGTACCGTAGCGCGGACCTGACGGTGGCTGCCAGTTGGAACGTGTGGGATCGGGGCGTGGCGCTCGAGAAGAGCCGTGCCACCAGGGCTGCCATGTTGCAGCTCCAGCACCAGCGTGACCTTGCTGCCGAGATGATGGACGTGGAACTCGAGTCGGCGCTGGCATCGTTCGACGAGGCGGTGAAGGAGATCGAGGTGGCCCGGGTCGGCCTGGCCCAGGCCGAAGAGGCGTATCGGCTCGAGCACGAGCGGTTCAAGTACGGAATGGTCAACAACGTGCAGTTGCTCTCTGCCCAGTCGGCCCTGGCCGGTGCCAAGTTGTCCCTTCTGCAAGCGGAAGCCCAGATGCGCATTTCGTACGCCGCTCTCCGCAAGGCGGCGGGACTGGACCCGGAGGTGAGTCAATGACGAAACGAGTAGCCAGGACAGTCCTTTTTGCCGTGTTCTGCGGCCTGCTCGAAACGGGCTGCTCGACGTCGGCCGTGGACGGTTCTGCGGTCGAGACGGCGAAGGCCTACGTGAAGACGGTCAAGGTGAATGTCGGCCCGCTGGAGCGCACGCTCGAGCTGACGGGGACGGTGGAGGCGGGGCGCGCAGCGGACCTGGTGCCCGAGTTGGCAGGGAAGGTCAAGCAGCTCAACGTGGATGTGGGGGACAGGGTGAGCAAGGGGCAGGTTCTGGCGCGCCTCGACACGGAGATGGTCGATCTCCGGGTCCGGCAGGCCGATGCGGCTGTCGCGGTCGCGGAACTCCAGTTGAAGACTGCCGAGCGGGAATTCGCTCGAGCCAGGGGGTTGCATGAATCCGGGTCCCTGCCCCAGCAGCAGTTCGAGCAGGCGCAAACGGGCGTCGAGATGGCCCGGCTGCAGCTTGCCCAGGCCAGGGCCGCGCAGAGCATCGCGCGCCGGCAGCAGTCCGGGGGGGCCATTGTCGCGCCGTTCGACGGGGTCGTGACCTGGGTGGCCTGCGAGGCGGATGAGACCTTCAACCCGATGGCCTTGAGCATGGGGAAGCCCCCGGGCCTGGTCAGTATCGCGGATCTGCGCACGATCAAGATCGACTTGCAGGTATCGGATCGCGACATCGCGCACGTGACCCCGGGCATGCCTGCCCGTATCGTCGTCGACGTCCTGGGAGATCGGCTGCCTCGGAAGGGGGTGGTGGGCAGGGTGGAATACGTGGGCAAGGCGGCCGATCCAGCGAGCCGCACGTTTCCGGTTCGGGTCCGGGCCGAGAACCCGGGGGAGAAGGTGCTCGCCGGTACCCATGCCCGCGTGCGTCTCGTGCTCGAGCACAAGGACGAGACGGTGTGGGTGCCGGAGGGGGCGGTGTATGGGAGTGATGCAGAACGCTATGTCCTGGTGGTCGAAGGGGACCGCGCGCGCAAGGTTCCGGTTCGTACCGGGTTGCGGGGCGACGAGGGCGTGGAAATCCTCGAGGGGCTCACTGGCAACGAAGCGGTCATCGTGGAGGGCGGTTTCGGCCTCGTCGATGGCGCCGAGGTCGAG